>CAJFMF010000020.1 GCA_904391375.1 Candidatus Gallimonas faecavium
GAGGGCGGAGGAGAGCTTCGCCTGCGCCGCCGCGACGGAGATGCCGGGACGGGTCATGCGTTCGCCGTGGTGGTTGACGACATAGGCGTGTGCGTCCATGCCGACGACGCGGCCCTTTTCTTCGCACACCCGGACGCGGATCATGTCGGGATACGCCCGCACGCCGTCCAGATCGGCGACGTAAGTGATGGACGCCACGTTGCCCGCATCGGAGAACCAGACGGGCGTGAGGCCGCGATACCCCAGCGTCGCAAGAAATTCCTGTGCGAGGGAGTCGCAGTTCTCCAGCGAGAAATTCTTCTGCGTGCAGACTTCATAGCTGTCGAAGAACACGAGCTTTCCGCCGTTCTTGGAGACCTGCGCGAAGTACTCGGTGCCGCCAGCGTCCGTCAGGACAAAGTTGTACGCCCGCACGTCCTTCGCCATCGTTTCGCCCGTCATGCGCACGTCCGCGACATGGTAGTCGGCGAATTTCTCGCGCAGAAGTTCTTCCGCCTTGGCGGCAGACACCTCCGCAATGCCGATGATGGCGTTTTCCTCGACGTTTCCCTCCCCCGCAAAGGGCGCATCGCCGATCTGCTCCGGCTTCTCGGCCGCACCGCGGCCCAGTTCCGCAAACCGATCGCTCACGGCGCCCGTCTTGCCTTCAAAGAACGCCGCAAGCTCCTTGGAGGGCGTGTGCAGGGCAAGGTCGTTGAGCTCGGAACACAGCTTTGCGTTCGTCTCATACAGGTAGGCGACAAGCTGCTGTTCGCGCTCCGAGAGCGATCCGCCCGCGGCGAGCTTGCGCAGCATTGCCCGCGCATACATCCCCGTGCGGTTGACAAAGGCGGACATGTCCGTGCTCGTCGCCGCATCGACAGGGAATTTTTCGATGGCGCTCTCCATGATCGCCGAATCCACGAGGATCTCCGTGAGCAGCGTGCGTTGTTCGCCCGCGCCCGAAGAGATCCGAAGTTTTGCGAAATTGTCGTCCATGTCCTCGGACACCGAAACCAGCTCATAGAGCGTCGCACGGAATCCGTTTGCCGAACTCATCGCCATGTCCGTCATGCGGAAAGACCCGACCGTCACGACCGTCGCGAGCGCAAGGCTTGCCGCCCCCAGCACGGAGACTGCCGCAATCCACCCGCCGATCCCCGGCGCACGCTTCTTGCCGTCTCCCTTCTTGCGCGCCGCGCGCTTCTCCTGCGCACGCTTGCGCGAAGCCTGCTTTTCGGCAAGTTTCTTCTCCTTTTCCTCCGCGCGCTGACGCTTTTGCGCAAGACGCTCCCGCTTTTCCCGCGCAATGCGCGTCTTGCGGTCGGCCGCACTCTCCTCTTTGAGCATCTCCCGACGCGCCGCCTTTGCCGCACGCTTCTCGGCACGCGCCGTCTGCGCCTCGGCCCGACGCTCCATGCGCGCCTCCTTCTCCTTCAGCTTTTCCCGCAGCGCCTGCTGCTTGCGCTCCGATGCGTCCGTGCGCTGCACTTCCTTCTCCGCCGCCCGCGCCCGCGCCGCTTCATACCGCGCGTCCGCCGCCGCACGCTCCGCTTCCTGCGCCTCCGCGCGCGCCTGTTCCGCAGGTGCCTTTTCCACCCGCTCGACCTTCTCCGCGCCGCTTGAAATGTTGCTCCCGATTTTCTTTTTCATTCTGTCCTCCTCTTAAATGGCAAAGACGTGCTTGCCGATGACCGTCACCGTCTCCCGCGTGAAAATCCACGCGCTCGTGGCCACCGCAGGATTGTAATAGTACAGACACCCGTACGTCGGGTCCCAGCCGTTCATGGCGTCCCGCGCGGCACGGTATGCCGTGTCGTTGGGTTCCAGACTGATCTGCCCGTCGGCCACCGCCGTAAACGCCCCCTTCTGATAGATGACCCCCGCAATCGTGTTGGGAAACTGCGGACTCTTCACGCGGTTCATGATGACCGCGCCGATCGCCACCTGTCCCGTATAGCTCTCTCCTCTGCCTTCGGCATAGATCGCCTTCGCCATGAGATAGACGTCCGACGAGGTGTATCCGTTCGTCCCCGACGAGCTTGATCCCGAATTTGTGTTCCCGTTCAGCGCATTGTACGAATCGTTCATGCCGAGCGCCTTATAGGTCGCCTTGCCCACGATCCCGTCTGCCTTCAGTCCGTTCTTCTGCTGAAAATAAATGACCGCCTTCTTGGTCCCCGAACCGAAAATGCCGTCCACGGCACCCGTATAATATCCCCAGTTCTTGAGGCGGCGCTGAACTTCCTTCACCTCGCCGCCCGAACTGCCCTGCCTCAGGACGGCCGCCTCGACGATCGAAAATTCCGTCGCCGCAGGTTCCTGCTGCGCGGCGATCGCCAGCGTTCCCGCCGTGACGCTGCCCGCAAGCACAAGCGCCATCGCGCCGATCATCAAACCTTTCTTCATACTGTCCTCCTATGCATACGTTGTGCGGCTTTCGGGAAATTATGCACAAAAAAATCCCCCGCACACTCCCCTCCCGCTCACCCCTTTTTTCTCCTGTCCGTTTCGCCTTTTTTGCTCCTATCCTTGCCCGCCCCTTTCTTGCTCCTGTCCGTTTCCGCCTTTCTTGCTTCTCTCCTTCCCGTAAGAGGGCGGTTTTCATGACACAAAAAAACCGCACTTTCATGCTCGGGCATGAAAACACGGTTTTCGGCTTGGGCGCACGCGCAAATGCGGCTTCCCGATTTTTTTGCGCATCGATCGAGCAAGGCCCGGCGCAGGGCAGGGCGGCGGGGCGGCGTCAATCGAAAAAGAAACGGATGATCTCGGCGATCTTGCTCTTGTAGACGACGTTTATATTCCCGCCCGTAAAGCAAAGCGGCGGATAGACGACGCACCACCAGTTGTCCCCCGTTCCCGCACCAAGTTCCAGAATGAGGGCATCGTACACGCCCGCGGGGAGCGTCGCGCCGTCGTAGACGCGCGTGGGAAAGTTCTCCTGCGTCAGCCGCGCGCGGGCGCCGTAGCTGTACCCGTTCTCCGAAAGAATGCGCTCCGCCACGCGCTCGATCGCGGGGAGCTGCCGCGTCACGGCGGTGAGCGCCTCCTGTTTGCTCTCGCAGCCCGCGATGGTCGGCGTGAGATATTCCACCACGCCGTCGCGCACCTTGTATTTGACCGCCTGATCGGTCTCTTCATTGGAATTGGCGCGAATATGTACGCGCAGGTAGGCGGCAGGCGCCGCGGCCGAGGCCGTCTCGCCGCCCCCGAAAACGATCACAAGGCCGATGACGGCCGCCAGCAACAACAAAAGGACTGCAATTCGCTTCATAAAAAACCTCCGCATGTTCCGCGGAGGTTATTGCCATGTGACGGTATTTTTATACAGAAAATTCTTTCAGCGAAATGGTCCGTTTTTGACGGGAACGCCCGCGCCGTTTTGCGCACCCCCTGCACCGACCGCACGCCGTTTCGCGCAGTCGGCTCGCTCCCCGACTGCGGAGGCACAAATTTTACAGGGCGCCGCGCTGTCTTGCATGCGCGCTTTATTGTGCGTCGCGGGGCAGGCGGAAGGTCGACGTGATGACGCCGCCGCCCAGGCACTGCGTCTCGTCGTAGAGCACGGCATACTGGCCTTCCGTGACGGCCCGCTGCGGGGTATCGAAGAAAAGCGTGAGCGAATCCGCGCCCGTTCGCACGACCCGCACGCCCTGTTCGGCCTGACGGTAGCGCAGTTTCGCGCGGCAGGAATATTCCCGCTCGGCAGGAGGGAAGGGAATGTCGTTCATTCCCTCCACGGTACAGCCGTCCGTGTAGAGCGGCGCCTCGTCCCCGTGCGAGACGACCAGCACGTTTCGCGCCAGATCTTTTTTCACGACGAACCATCTGCCCTCTTCTCCGTGCCTGCCGCCGAGATCGAGCCCGCGCCGCTGGCCGAGTGTATAATACATGAGTCCGATGTGTTCGCCCACCCGTTCGCCGTCGAGCGTCTCGATCGCCCCTGGCTGTGCAGGAAGATACTGCCGCAAAAACTTGCGGAAATTGCGCTCTCCGATGAAACAGATGCCCGTCGAATCCTTCTTCTTCGCCGTGGCAAGCCCGTTTTCCGCCGCAATGGCACGCACTTCCGCCTTGGTCAGATCGCCGAGCGGAAACAGGACGTTTGCAAGCTGTGCCTGCGTGACCTGATTGAGAAAATACGTCTGATCCTTGTTCGCGTCTTTCGCCTTCAAAAGACGATGCACGTCCCCTTCGTGCGAAATCCCGCAATAGTGTCCCGTCGCGATATAGTCCGCTCCCAACGCCTTCGCGTATTCCTTGAACGGCCCGAACTTGATCTCCCGATTGCACAACACGTCGGGATTGGGCGTCCTGCCCGCACGATATTCCGCAAGAAAATGCGAAAAAACGCGCTCCATGTATGCGCGCGAAAAATCTACGGTATAATAGGGGATGCCAAGCGTCCCGCATACGCGCTCCACGTCGGCATAGTCCTCCTCCGCCGTACATGCGCCGCTCTCGTCCGACTCCTCCCAGTTGCGCATGAACAGCCCGATCACCTGAAACCCCTGCCGCTTGAGCAAGAGCGCGGCAACCGAACTGTCCACTCCCCCGCTCATGCCGACAACGACTGTTTTTTGCTCCATCGTGCGCCCCCGCAAGAAATTTTTTCTAAAATTATACCATATCCGCGCAAAAATATAAAGCATTTTCCGCCGAGATGTGCTATAATGAATAAAATCGATGGCAGGATGCACTCGTAGCGCAACCCGACCGCATGTCGGCCTCCGTGCGAAGCCCAACCGAGGGGTCCCCTTCAGGGGTGTCGGTTGACGATGAAGGTTGCGGGTACAGACAATTTCATATCTCTATGCACTCGTAGCGCAATTGGATAGCGTGTCAGCCTCCGACGCTGAAGGTTGTGGGTTCGATCCCCGCCGGGTGCACCAAAGCCCCCCTTGCGGGGGCTTTTGCATTCGGCAGGGGTGAGAGCCCACGGGTTCGCCCGACGCCTTTGGCGGCGCACGAGGGCTTGCCCCGAAGTATCCCCGCCGGGTGCACCAAAGGATATAATCCGAACTTTTTACTCAACATGAGTGATTGGTTCGGATTTCCTTTTTCTTTTCGGGATTCAAATAAAGCGACGGGCTTGCGGAGATTTCGCAACCCCCTTGTTTCCATGTGACCGAAAACGCTGGTTTTTCTGATTGCACATTCCGCCATGGTGAAGTACTGATTTTTTCAAATCTATTGACTTTCTTCCCTTTTATGTTATAATCATTTTACAAAACAGATGAGAGAAACTATGAAAAAGCTGATCATGTCTGCAATCTATCTTTTTGCCGCATGGAAGAAAGAGAAATAATCGACGGATTCTGTGGCGCGATGTCTTATCATGATATTTCTTGCCGATTGTATGCCGTAAAAAATAAGGGGAGGATCTTATGCGAAAATCTTTGGTGACGTTTGTTTTTATCTTTTTCAGTCTGACAGCCGTTTTTACGGGCTGTGCGCAAGATCCGTATCAAGATTATATCGCCAGCGGCCTGGAAGTGAAAGAATTTCCTTTCGATCTCGAAAATGAGAAAAATGTGTCTTTCGGGTTCGAGAAAGCGGAAATTCTGACCGATTTTCAAGCCTATTCAGCGTATGATTTTTCGCTTGACTATACGGAAGAATATTTTGAGCGGAATAACTTGCTTGTGTTTGTCGTAAATGGTTGTTCATCCGATCAAATGGAATTCAGCGAGATTTTACAGAAAGAAGGAAAATTGTATCCCGTCTTTCTTCGTGCCGAAATACAGGACGGGGAGCCTGTGACAGATGATTTTATCGTTCTCTCGTTTTGTGCGGAAATCCCCAAAAGCGAGCAGGATAGTGTCGGTGAAATCATTTACCGATACAGATAAAAAACGGATAAAAAAACGGACTTGCGGAGATTCCGCAAGTCCGTTTTCCGTTTTTCAGAATTTCTCGTACGCGATATACTCTTACGCTTTTACAAATGCCTCAGCCGTACATCTTGCCGAGCAGAGCGTTGACCAGCCGTGCGGGCAGAATGCGCTTCAACAGCACAAACAGACGGTATTTGCCGCCGACGACCTTGCAGACGGGCGGATGCTTTTTTCCCGCCGCGCGTACGATGGCACGCGCGACCTGTTCGGGGGACATTCCGCCGCGCTCGTCCCGCTCCATCGCCTCCACCGCACGCGCCGCGCGCGCCGCATACACCGCGCTGTCCGTCTCTTTTTTCCGCGATGCGGTGAATTGCGTGCGCACATCCCCGGGGAGCACCGCCCCCACGCCGATCCCGAAAGGCGCGACCTCGATGCGCAGGGCGTCGCTCAGCGATGAGAGCGCCGCCTTGCTCGCCGAATAAAACGCCTGAAAGGGAATGGCGAACTCCGCCGCCACCGACGAGACATTGACGATCGTCCCGCTCCCCTGCGCGCGCATGTGCGGAAGGACGGCGCGGACAAATCGGAATGCGCCGAAAAAGTTGAGCTGCATGAGCCGTTCTGCCTCCGCAGGCGGCGTGTCCTCGATCGCGCCCGAAATGCCGCCGCCCGCATTGTTGACGAGGACGTCGATCCTGCCGCAGCGGCGAATGATCTCGCCCACCGCCGCCTCAACCTGTGCCTCGTCCGTCACGTCGGCACAGACGCTCTCGAATTGTTCGCTCGGACGACGCGCGACGCTGATGACGCGCGCCCCCCGCTTTGCAAATTCCGCCGCGGCCGCCCTGCCGATGCCCGACGTCGCCCCCGTGACGACCACGACTTTTCCCTGAAACGTATTCTTCATATGCCTCTCCCGAGGGACACCCCCTCCGCTCGTATATCATACACGCTTTTGCGGCGCGATGCAATGTTTTCCGCACAAAAAAGAAAAAACCGGGCAGATTGTCCGGTTTTTTTCGTTTAACCCTTGACCGCACCGACGGAAACGCCGTTGATGAGCACCTTCTGGAAGAAGAACAGCACCGCGCACGGGATGAGCATGATCGTCGCCGCTGCCATCTGGACGTTTGCGGGAGGAATGCTTCCGGCGTTGTTGACGTAGCGGTAATACAGGCCCAGCGAGAGGTTGTAAATGGACGGCTCATTGATGTAGAGCAAGGGCGTCATGAAGTCGTTCCAGCAACCGAGGAAGGCCGTCAGCATGACGTAGCCGGCAATGGGCAGGCACATCGGCATGATGATGACCGCGTAGATCACGAACTTGTTCGCGCCGTCGATCTTGGCCGCTTCGCAGATGGTGTCGGGGATGCCGCGCATATACTGGCGCATCAGGAAGATGTTGAGCGCACCGCCGCCGAAGAAACCGGGAACGATGAGCGGCAGCCAGGAGTTCGTCCAGCCCATGCCGTAATACATCTTATAGAGCGGGATCTGCATGCAGATCGCGGGGAGCATGAGCGTGGCGAGCACGACGGAGAAGAAGGCCTCTCTGCCCTTGAAGCGCAGTTTGGCGAAGCCGTAGGCGCACAGGCTGGAGGAGAGCGTGATTCCCACCATGTTGATGACGCCGATGATGAGCGTATTTTTCAGCCACCAGAAGTACTCTGCGTCGAGGGCATCGACATAGGGTTTGATAGTGAAAGAGGTGGGAAAGAGCAGACCGAAGCGGATATCGAGATCGGTCATGAAGGATTTGAGGATCAGCTCCACAACAGGGAAGAGGAAGATGACCGCAAGCAAGACGAGCACGACGTACTTTACGACGTTGCGCACGATTTTTCCCGTTCGGATGGATTTCGTCATACGTCCTCCCCGTAGTAGACCCACTTGTTGAATTTGAACGTGAGGCCCGAGAGGATCGCGATGATGATGAAGAGGATCCAGCTCAGAGCGCACGCCATCGAGAGGTCTGTACTGTTATAGAAGTCATAGATCTGCACGACGATGAAGTCGAGTGCTTCCTTCCCGCTCGGTTCGATGTTCAGCGTGATGACGTTGGAGAACACCTGCAGGGAGTTGATGAGGCCCATGATCAGGTTGTAGAAGATGATGGGCGTACACATGGGAATGGTGATCTTGATGAGCTTGACAAACGCGCTTGCGCCTTCCAGATCCGCCACTTCGTAGAGCGCCGTGGGCACGGACTTGATCTGCGCGATCCAGAGGATCATGCTGCTGCCGATCGTGAACAGGCCCATGACGATGAAGGTGAACATGGCGGTGTCTGCCGAGTCATAGAAGGTGAAGGAGGGAATCCCGCAGGCGTTGAGGATCATGTTGAAGGCGCTCATGTCCGACCCGTTCGCCAGCATGGACCAGAGAATGCCGCTGACCACCGTGGGGATCATGACGGGGAGATAGTAGACCACGCGGAAGCCCTTGATCCCCTTCACGTCCTTGGTGAGCAGCAGCGCAAGTCCGAAGGACAGAACAAGCGTCAGCGGCAGCGAGATGACGGTGAACAGGAACGTGGTCCCGAGCGACTTGCCGATCTCCGGCCAGTACTCGTTGAAGATCATGCCGTAATTCTCGAACCCGACCCATTCGCCGACGCCCTGTACCGTCGTATAGGTGCGCGTGAAGCTGTAAATCAGCGACGACACCATCGGGAACATGGTGAACATCAGGATCCCGGCGACGACGGGGAGAATGAATACGAAAGAACTCAGCCAGGAAATGGCGGCTCTCGTCTTTTTACTTGTTTGTGCTCTCATGATACCCTCCCGCTATGACGCCGCGGGTTCCCCCGCGGCGCATAACGATTGTCTTTTCCGATCAGTTCGCCGCGTTGATGCGCGACATCATCACCTGCTTGTACTCGTCCACTTTGGCGTAGATGGAAGAATAGTTGTTTCTGTCCATCGTCAGCGTCAGATCGGACGGCCAGAAGTTGTCCTTGACGACGTACGTCATGATGGAGATGCAGTTATCGCTCACCGTCTTCTGCGCGGTTGCGGGGAAAGAGTAGATGTCGTTGACCGCCATCGGCGTCTGTCCCTCGCGCTCCTCGACGAATGCCTCATGGTTGATGTCGGCACTGCCGTAGCTGAGCCACGTTCCCTTGTCCTTCATGGACATGAGCGAGGGAACACCCATACCCGTTTCGCCGATGGCGTTCTGGCCGTCTTCGCTCGCGATGTACTTGAGGAAGAGCCATGCGTAATCCGCATTCGTCATTTTCTCGTTGGTGCCTTCCTTGACCTCCGCATTCTCGGAGACGCGCGTCGTTGCAAGCTGCGTGATGGCATAGCCCGAGCAGCCGACGCCCACATAGTCGTACGGGAAGGGAAGGAAGTCCACCTCGAAGGTCGCGTTGGCGGAGTTGACATCCCCCCACGAAGGACGGGTGGTGAACCACATCGCCGCCTGCGCGTTGGGGAATGCCGCCGCGCCGCTCGATGCGAGCGACTGCTTGACATAGCCCGGCTTTGCAAGGTTTTCATAGTAGAAGCGGTATGCCAGCATGGTCTCGTCCGCGTCGACGCTGAGCATGGCATTGTAGTCGGGCGTCTCGCCCTCCCCTGCCTTCTCGAGGCTGATCATGCTGCCGCCGTAGTGGCGCAGAATGGGCTCGTAGGCGGGATACCAGTTGTAACGCGCGTCCAGCGCGACCGTACCGCGGATAAGGCCTGCCAGTTTTTCCTCCTGCGAGACCGCAGAGGGATTGGCGGAGTTGTCCGCCACCTTTTTGGTGACGGCGGCACAGACTTCATAGAACGTCTCGAGATCCCATTCCGCCTTCAGGTTTTCAAAGGAACCGTATCCCGCATACATCTCGCCGTTTTCGCCGGGAACAAGGGAGAGCATCGTCTTGTTGACGAACGTGACCACCTTGTTGTAGTCACGCGGCATGAACCAGATGCCCTCGTCGTTGCTGTCGTAGTGCGTCGTCTCGATGAGTTCGGGATAGATATCGTCAAAGGAGAAGGTATCGTCCGCCTCGTCGTAGGTGCGCAGGTCGACAAAGTGTCCGCGCGAAGAGTACGCCGCATGCTGGTCGCCGGGCGTAAAGACCACGTCGGGGAACGTCGAGTTCTGGACGTAGTTGTTCATGCCCGTCGCATAGTCGCCGGGAATGGCGTCCAGCTGCACAATGACGTTGGGATACTTTTCCTGGAAGCCGTTCTTGTACTTGCGGAAGATCTCCTGCTCCGTCGTGCTGCCGAGCACGCCGACTTCAATGACGACCTTCCCCGTCGCGTCCTCCGGCTCTTGCTCGAAGGGATTGGAGCAGGCGGTGAGGCCGAAGCACATAGTTGCTGCCAATAAGATGCCGAGAAATTTTTTCATGATACCACCGTTTTACCGTTATTTGACCTGGATCTTGCAGGCCTTGAAGGGAACGGTCACCGTGACCGTGTTCCCCTGCTGTACATAATCTGTCGTGGCGACTCCGTCGATGTACACCTTTTCGCCCTCTTCCATGGGCAGCGTGACGGCGATGGAAAGTCCGGTCGGGAATCCCTTGACGTAGGAGACCTGTACGAAATCGCTGCCGACGGTCAGGTCATAGTCGACCCCGTGGAAGCGCAGGTTCTCCATCTTCCACCAGTTGAGCGAGGAAGGAAGGGAAGGCGCGACGGACAGAACGTTGTAGCTGTCGCTGCCGATGCCGAAGAAGCCGTAAGGGATTGCCGCCAGAAGGAGCGCCGATTCGAGGAACTCCTCGTCAAGTCCGACACCGCCCGCCGTTCCTGCACCCTGCATGACAATGCCGAGCTTGGAATAGTACTCGCGGTAGAAGTTCTTGGGCGCCGTTTCGTCGATGTTCGCCGCATCGGCAACCGCCTTGACCTTTTCATACCATGCCTGGATGCCCTTGAGCCGCTCGAACGCATCGTCCGCTCCGTAAGTGGAGATACGGCTCATGAGGTCGTAGTAGCTCATGTACATGATGGCGCCGCCGTCCTGTACCTGGCCGCCGAAGG
This sequence comes from Candidatus Gallimonas faecavium, assembly GCA_904391375.1. Taxonomy (GTDB): domain Bacteria; phylum Bacillota; class Clostridia; order Christensenellales; family Borkfalkiaceae; genus Gallimonas; species Gallimonas faecavium. The sequence goes on from CAJFMF010000020.1 coordinate 10,814, forward strand.
CGTTGTTGCCCGCCCAGTTCCAGACATACTGATTGTAGTTCTTGACCGTCGTCGAACGGGGCGCAAACCCGAAGTCGTAGATGCCGAGCGTGCCCTCGTCCGCAAAGGAGCCGTCCTCGTTGAGGCGCGTTCCCTGATAGCCGGAGGCGTAGTTGCCCTCCTTGGCCTCGGGCGTCGTGCCGGGCGCGGTTGCCGCATCCGATTCCACGACACGCTTGCCGCTCACCCAGTCCATGATCTGCGTCGCCTGTTCATCCGTGCAGATGCCCGCTGCGACCGCCTCAAGGTTGAACATGATGAAGCCGTAGTCGATGACTGCGCCGCTCTGATCGAAGCCTTCGATGAATCTGCCCTTTTCCGCATCCCAGAAGCCCGTCTGCTCCGCCGTATTCACGGGAGCCTGAATGGCCGTACGGATGGTGCCGAGCAATTCATCGAGGGACTCCGCCGTCTCGTCGTAGGCGTAGCTCCCCTCCGTGCCCGACGAATAGTCGCCGTTCGCAACGGTGGGCATCTCCGCCGTGATGCCGGCTGCCGCCGCCATCGCCTCGAGATCGCGCATCGCCTCGATTGCCTTATAGTAGTAGATGTTCGTGTACAGGCCGTCCGGATCGCACGAGATGATGTCCCAGTATCCGTTGCCGATGCTGTTGGCGTTGTACGATTCCTTGTTCGTGCCGCCCTCGTGTCCCACGAAGAAGTCCTTCATGGAGATGAGGCCGTCCTCGCCGCCGCACACGCCGATGAGGAACTCCGCCGCCTTGCGGAAACGGGTGAGGTTCTGCGCAAGGTATTCGTTGTCGCCCGTGAACTCATAGTACATCTTCGCCGCGCGCAGAAGAAGCGCGTTGTTGTTGGTCTGACGGGTGTCATACTGGCCGTGGACGTAGTTCATCTTGACGCCGCCGTTCACCTTCACGCCGTCCTTGGCCTTGACGGTGATCCGAAGCTGCGTGATCGCGTCCGCGCTGTCGTTGGACCGTCCCCAATCGGGGTTGAGGTACATGGGCAGATAGAACTTCTTGTTGAACGTCGCGCCGATGTTGGTGACATAGGTCGCATCGTTCTTGTAGGTGACCTGGTGCCATTCGTCGCTCTTGGCGTTCTTCCACTCGACGATGATGTCGTCGAAACGGCTCTCTGCGCCGATATAATCGTAGTCGTTGAGACGGATGTCGATCTCGAGGAAGGGCGAGTGCTTGGGCACGATGTACGTCCCCGCGGGATCGGAGGTGAACTCCACCGTCTCGATTCGGGTGCTCTCCACCGAGATGAGCCCCGACGTCACGTCGGGCGTGACTTCGTTGCCGTTGAGGCGCACCGTCCAGCCCTCGTCGTTGTCCTGATCGTCCCAGTTCCAGCCCTGGCTGTCGCCGCCCGAAAGCGTGTAGTCGGGGAAGGGCCAGCCCTGTCCGAAATAGGTCGCCGCCGAGAAGTAGTTGGGCTGAAGCTCCTCCTTGTTCGACCAGACATAGCCGTACTTGTCGACGGGAACGTTGGTCGTCCAATCCTTCATCATGGCGTAACGGTCGTCCGAAACCGACGTCTCGGAGTCGAAGTACATGAGGCTCATCGCCTCCCATTCCTTGTTGAACATGACGGACGCACCCAGCGAAAGGCTGCCGATGCGCAGATCGTCATAGCGCAGGTGACGGTGCAGATAGTCGTTCAGGAAGTTGTCCAGACCCTCATCCGTCGAGGAGAACTTGAGCATCGTCAATGTCCCCTGTTCACGCTCGTAGACGTAGTCGTCGCTGTTGTACGACGTCCCGCCGCTCGGGTTCTTCGGCGTGCAGCCGGTCGCGGCAAACAGCATGACCGCCGCACAGCAGACCCCTAAAGTTTTCTTTGCATTTATTTTCATGTTAGAGACAATGACCTCCGTTGCAGATTGCTTGGTTGGATTGCACCGCTCCCCTTGCGCGGCCGGTCACACGACCGGCCGCAAATAGGAGGGCTTTTCTTCCGTCCGTATCGGACAGAGCGGAAGAAAGAATGAGCAAGTGAGATTTTTTCAGAAGGGCTTACTTATTTGCCTTCTTCTTTTTGGAGACGACCACCGCCGCAATCACGATCGCCGCGATCACGACAACGGCACCGCCCACGGAGAGTGCGATGATGAGGCCGACGTTGTTGTCGGAAGTGGGCTCGGGGTTGGTCGTGTCTCCGCCGGGCGTCTGGGTCTGCGCCGTGACGTTGACCGTGAAGGTGAAGGAGACCGTCTTGCCGCTGCCGTCCGTCGTCTGTGCGACAAGCGAAACGGTGTTGGCGCCCTCTTTGAGCGAGTTGCCTTCAATCGTCCATTCCGGCGTGACGCCGTCCTTGAACGCAACCGAGAAGAGGTTCTTGTCCAGCTCGGTGACGCCCGTCAGGTTGAGCGTGCCGCCCTCTTCGATGATGGTGCCGTCGTAAGCGACTGCCTCGAAGGTGATGTCGGAGATGACTTCCTCTTCGATGACTTCCACGAAACGGCCCTCGTTCTTGTCATACGAGAAGGTGTAGTCGCGGTCGAGCTTGCAGAGCGTGGGAACGGTGAAGCCTTCACGGAAGGTGATCGTCCAGTCGGGATCGGGATCGCCGACGTTGATCGCATAGGGAGCGGGCTCGCCGGTCTCGATGTCGTTCGCGCGGAACACGATCTGGATCTCGTTCTTGTCGTAGTGAACCATGACGACGTTGACGGGACGAAGCGCGGGATCATCTTCCGTGTTCATGAGCTCCTCAATGGTCATGCCGTTGAACTCGATCTTGGTGAGGCAGTCACGGATGAAGCCGTAGCTTGCAAGACGCTCGATGGTTGCCGAAGTATAGCCGAGGGAAACGCCCGAGAGCCATTCCGCACCGGCGTTGATGTGCAGGTACTGCGCATCGGTGATGTTCTTGTCGAAGTAGATCTTGAAGGCGATGTTGCCGTCCGAGTCGACGGAGACAGGATTGTTGACGGTGGTCACCGCAAGCGAATCGTATTCAACCGTCGAGAGGTCGACGTCTCTGCACCAGAAGTTGTACTCATACTTGTACTTGATGCCCTGCGCGATGACGCCGTTGTCACGGGGAACGGTGAAGCCGTCCGCAACCGCAACGCGCACCGTCTCGATGACGTTGCCGTCCGCATCGACGATACCGCCCTGATCGACGGGAATCTTTGCGCTCACATAGATGGACAGATACTTGTCGTCGCCGAAGAAGATCTGCACGGCGTTGGGAATGGCATTGCCCTCCGCATCGGTCGCCGCAAGGAGCTCTTCGATGCTCTTGCCGTTGATGGTGATGTAGTCGCGGATCCACGCCTCGCCGGTGAGATCGACGAACTTGTCGTACACGTCGCCGCGCACGTTCTTGGTGAAGGTGAGGTTGAAGCCGTATGCGTCGCGGTTCTGGTCATAGGTGAACTGCTGCATTCCGGCAAAGCCGAGGTCGATGTCCTCGTCTGCTTCGTAGCTGTCCGTCACCGTAACGGTGAGGAGAACCTTGCCGTCCGTGGACGTGCAGTCAAGGATATAGAAGTGTGCAAGTTCTGCAACCTGCTGTGCGTCGGACGCAGAAGGAATGTCATTGTAGAGCGGCATCCCCTTCATGAGGACAATGCGGTCACCGACCGTCCAGCTGCCCTGGTTGAGCTCGATCTGAAGCGTGTTTGCCGAGTTGAACTGGAACACGCTCACGCCGCCTGCCATCTGGGACAGAAGCTGTCCGTTGATCATGATGTTCTCTTTGACGTCAGCCGAATCCTGGATGGGGAAGCTTGCGATTCCGGTGAGCGAGGAGAGCGGCGCGGTGATGTTGACGAATGCCTTTCCGGGATTGCCCTGAATGCCTGCCTCGATCTCCTGACCGTCCGTAAGCGTCAGCTCGAACTGCTGCAGCGCAACGGTGACGACCCAGGTATCGCCCGTCCACTCATAGGACTGCTCTTCCGTGGTAACGAAGCCCGAGGGGAACTCGATGCCGGGAAGAACGGTGACAACGGCGCCCGCACCGAGCTTGTTGTCGCCGGGCTCCACGACGCCCGCTCTGCCGTCGATCCAGAGGGTGATGAAGTCTTCGCCCTCGAAGTTGGCGCGTGCCGTCGCATAGATGGGATTGCCCTCGCTGTCCGTGCCGACCTGCATCTGACGGATCTCGGCAAGCGTATATCCGTTCACCTTGATGAAGCTGTTAATCCAGGCCTCTCCGCCGACATCGGCATTGGCCTCGATGTCGCCGCGCACCTTTTCGCCGAACACGATCTGCATGCCGTAGAGGTTGCCCGCTGCGTCATAGTGACCGAGCTGCATTCTGCTGACGGAGACAGGACGCGCCTGGCCTGCTTCCGTTATGTTCATCGTGAAGCCGGTTGCCCCATAGGTCAGCGTGTAGTTCGCATCCAGCGCATAGGTATAGCCTGCGCTGTCCTTGAACATGAAGCCGTAGGGAAGGAAAATGACGTCTCCCTCTTTCCACGTCCAGTTCCCTTCATTCTTGAGGATCTGAACGATGGTTGCATTGGCAACGTTGAAGTATCCGAGCTCGGTCAGAGGCGTGCCGTTGACCGTAATCATCGACACGTTGTGCTCCGAAACGGCACCGTCGCTCAGGTTATACGTCGTATTTATGTTTACAAAGTTCCCGGCTGTCCCAATATTGGAGCTGGAGAGGCCGATCTGCGCCGCGAACGTGCAGGAGCCGTCTTCCGCGACGGAGGGAACGTAGAACCCGAAGTCACGCTTGAGATCCCAGAGCGCCTTGCCCGTTGCGTCATAGATCGTGAAGCCCTCCAGGAAGGTGATGGTATCGCCGGCCTTCCAGGAGAAGGTGTTGCCCTGCGTGGGCAGAAGCCCGATCGCCTGAATGGTCGTCCCGTTGAAGGGAAGCTCGACCACGTTGAGCGTCGCGTTGACCGACGAGATGGGCTGACCGTTGACGAGCACGTTGTTCACGCCCTTGTCTGCCGTGATCTGATAGCCGCCCTCCGGAATTCCCGTAATGGTCTTGCCGTTGAGCATGAATCCGGCATACGCCGATCCGCCAAGTCCCGTGGGAAGCAGTTCCGCGCCCTCCAGCATGACGGGATCCTCATTGGGTCCCATGGCATAGATCGTTCTCGTTCCGAGCGTCTGGAACACGACATATGCCTTGCCGTCCGTAAAGCTGGACTGCGTCACGGAGAGCGACTTGCCCCCCTGTGCGACGACGCGCGTTCCGTTGATCTCCATGTAGGAGACATCGTTGTCCGCGCCCGTACCGATATGATATTTGATCGTCGTGTACAGCGAAATGTCGGTAGGCGTGCCCGCATCTGCACCGGTCATTCCGCTTGCGGAATAGCCGCTGCCGAGCTGCATGGAACCGCTCTGCATGATGGCGGAGATCTTCACCTGGGCAGGGCCGGGAGAATACAGATCGCCCCCGGCAAGCACGGCCGAATAATTGTCCACCAGATAGACGCCGAGCCAGTTGTCGCCCGTGGAGCGGAATGTGATGTAGTTATCCTTCGTCACATCGAGCGCCGTTGCGTTATACGTCGTGACACCGCCTGCCGTCGTCGTGATGACCGATGCACCCTCTTCGTTCGAGGTGATTGCTTCCATGTTGGCATTCTGCACCCAGCCGTTCTCATCGGCAGAACCGACATCGAGCGCATACGCCGTAGTTGTCGTAAGGCCGATCGACGTCCCCAATGAGGCTGCCATGAGAGCGGTCAGTACGAACATACAAGTCTTTTTCATTGTTTCCTCCCTGTTTTTCGTTCTGCGGCGCCGCCGCGAACGTTCTTTCCTTCCTTAATAATGGTCTTTCTTCCTGCCGCAAGGCAGGAAGAAGGGGGATCCCCCTTCCGATTTTATCTTTTGCAGCACAGCTTCCCGTTACACGCTGCTGCGCTCCACAAGTTTTGTATTCACTCTGACCACGTCGCGATCGCTCACTTCGTCGTCGAGACTGAGGTCGACATAGGCATATGCCTCCGCCTTTTTGTCCACCGCGATCGTGGTGAGCGCCGGCTGGAAAAAGCCCGTAAAGTCCAGATCGTCGCACCCGATGACGGAGACGTCCTGCGGGATCTTGTACCCGTAGTCGAAGAGCGCTTTGAGCGAACCGAGCGCCATCATGTCCGTCATGCACAGCAGCGAATCGAACGGCTTTTTGGAACGGATGAGCTTTTCGCACAGCTCGTACCCGACGTGCGGCGCTTTGACGATGGGATAGTTCCCGCACAGCACCAGATCGGGATCGCACTGCAAGCCGAACCGCGCGGCGTTTTCAAAGAAGTACTTCACGCGCAGGTCGCCGGGCGCCAGCCAGGACTCGATCCCCGCCACGAACGCCGGACGCGTTCTGCCCGCACGTTTGAGGCACGCAAGCGCCTGCTCCATGCCCTCCGTGTAGTCCACCACGACTTTCGGCCCCGTCGACGTACAGTTGATGAGGCGGATCCCCTCTTCCAGGAAGATGTCGTACCACGAGAAATCACAGGTGAACATGGCCAGGTTGACTACCCCGCACACGCGGTTGGAGAGAAGATCGTCCAGCACCTGCCGCACGTCGCGGTCTTTGACCGCAAACAGCGAGACAATGCAGTTCTTCTCCTTCGCCCGCTCGACCATCGCCTCCGCAAGGTGCATATAGTAAGGATTGAGCAGGTCTTCCACCAAAACAGCAATCACGTTGCTCTTGCGCTTCCGGAGATTGGCGGCAAGGTTGTTGCGGCGGTAGTTGAGCGCCTTGACGGCCTCCTCCACCTTCGCGCGCGCCTCCGAGGAGACGTACCCCTTCCCGCTGAGCACGCGCCCGACGGTCGCCGTCGATACCCCCGCACGCTCCGCTACGTCTTGCTTGGTTACCATGCTTTCCTCCGATATGTCCTCGTGGACACATACCTGAAAAATAAAAGAGCACTCGAGCTCATGCCGAATTTTGCAAATAACTCACAAAAAACTCTTCTTCGGCACACTCATACTATCACAGACGGACACACTTGTCAATGCTTTCGGAGAAAATTTCACCGTATTTTTTTGTTGCGCCGATCGGGGGGAGAGGTGTGGGAAAACCCCCGAACGGCACAAACATCGAATGATCAAAAAATTTTGTTCCCCCGCCGCGCGCACTGCCTTGGCGCATCGGACGGGCCGCCGCAGACGGACACTCAGCCGTCATGCACGGCGTTTTTTCCGCGGGCGGACGCTCGTATTCCGCGGGCGGCGCATTTGCCGCACGTTCGTTTGGGGGCGGCGCGCTTATTTGCCGCGCACGACCTCGACGGCGGTCAGGCCGAAGGGCACGAGCTTGCGCGTCTCGACGTAGTGCGGGTTTTCCCCGCTTGCCGTCCAGCCGCCGCGCAGCGTGAAGTGATCGGGCGAGACGCCCGTCTCTTCGGGGTATTCGCAGTGGAAGGGCCCGAAGCGGTTGCGCATGGTGGAGAGGCAGAGAATGTCGCAGTCGTGCTCGCCTTCGGGGAGATCGAATTCCGCTTCCCCGTCCAGGAGCAAGGTCTGTCTGCGGCCGCACACGGTGAACACGCACATGGCCCAGTCGCCCACGGGGCGCAGCCGCACGCGGCCGCCGCCCGCAACGCGCACCCGATAGCGCACGCCGCCGCAGAAGTTCTCATACCCCATTCGGGTGAGGTCGCCCGCCTGTTTGGGCGCGGGCGCCGTGATGTGAAATCCGTGACTGTCGAACGCACCCTTGAGATACACGGGTTCCAGACAGGTATGATAGCTGATACAGTTGCGCAGGCTCTCGGGCGTGTCGCCGTAGAGAACGTCGCACAGATGTCCCACGTCCTCCAGCCGCGCCGTGTAGGTGAACACGTTCTTTCCGCGCCGCACCGCGACGTCCGCCACGAGGAAATTCTGTTCGAGCGGATCGCGTCCGAAGACGGGCGCAACGCCGTTGAAGCGCATATCGCAGACGGGCTGACACTCCGCCGTGAGCCGCGCGGGAAGGTCGACGTCGCTCTCGAAGGAGAACTCCGCCGAGAAGGTGCCGTCGTAGCCGCGTCGTACAAGGCGTTCAAAAATCCCGTAGACGTATCCTTCCAAACGCTCCCCGTTCTCCAGCGTCACGCACGCCTTTTCCAGCGTCAGACAGTTGTCGTCGCTCCCGCAGAATGCGGGCACGAGCGTCGTGCGCGACGTCTCGCAAAAGGCCGTATCGGTGTAGCCGCCGTTCTCTTCGAGCAGAAGCGAGGTGTGCGGCAAAAGCGTGTACGACGCCTGCGGCGCATATCCCCTGCCGCATACGAGGTCGACCGCAGAAAAGCTGCCGTTGACGGCGAGCGTGCGGGGCGCGTCCCCGTCGTTGACGGCAAAGACAAAGCGCTTGCCGTCCGCAAGGGTGCGCACCGTGTAGGGCGTATCGGTCCGGGCAATGCACGCAGGGCAGGGAAGTGCGCAGTCGCGCACGAGATCGGAGAGATCCTCCGCCTCCCCCTCCGCATAGGCGGGCGCCGTCCCCATCGTTTTCAGGGCGCCGCCCTCCGCAAGGAAGGCGCGCAGAAGGCGCACGGTGTTCGCCTTGAGTTCGCGGCAGTTTGCAAGGACCACCGTGCCGTAGGTGCGTTCGCCCACTCTGAGCATTCCGTTCTCCGTACTTCCCAGAAGGGAGAGCACCTTTTCGTCGACGAGCTGATAGGCAATGCCGCTCTTGCGCAAGGTCTCGATGATCGGGGAATAGCCGCCGTCCACCTCGGTCATGGTCTGTTCCTCGTCGAGGCGGACGTAGTCGAGATAGACGCTCTCCATCGGCGTGATGACCGCGACGGGCGCCTCTTCCCGCGACGCGGCGAGCAGATACCCGAGCTCCGCAAAATAGCGGTTGAAGGCGGGATAGCCCGCGATCCAGGGCAGCGTTCTGCCGAAGGAGATCGGATGGTCGATCTTGCCCTGTCCCGCAAGCGAGTAGTTATAGAGGTGCTGGCACATGGCGTTGACGCCGTAGACATACTGCCGTTCGGCAATGCGGCGCAGCGCCCGCGGCGTGATGCCGTACCCCGTGCAGCCGAACGTCTCCGTCAGGATGCGGGGTTTTCCCGTCTGCGCCGCCACGGAGGCGACGTTCTTCGCCGACAGGAAGGGATCGGACATGCGCGCGAGGTTGTCGATCGCGGGAACGCCTTCGTAGAGATAGCTCGTGGCGCAGTCCGCGCCGCCGCCCCACATCTGGGCGAAGAAGGCATTTTCCTCGATGCTGTGCCCCGTGAGCAGGCATCCGTGCGAAATGCACCAGTCGTTGACTTTTTTATAGAAATTTTCGCAATAGAGCACGTTGAGCAGGTTGTAGTAGCGGACGCGGAAGGGATAGCCGCGCGCATCTTTGAGGAAGAGCCACAAGAGCCCTTCTTTCAGCTCTGCGCCGTAGCGGGCGCGGTACTCCGCCTCCGCAATGCGCGTGATGGGCGTCGCGTAGCGGTAAAACTGCGGCTCGTCGGTGAAAAATCCGAGAAGTTCCTTTCCGAACCGCTCCTTGAACCGCGCATAGTACTGCTCGTGCGTCAGCGCGAGAAACTGCTCGGTGACGTGCGGATTGAGAATGTCCGCATAGGCGTCCGACGTGCGCAGATAGAGGGTATGATATTGCGCGGCGCGCTCCCCCGCCCGAAGCAGGCGCGGAACGCCGTCCTCCAGCGCATAGACCGCGTATGCCGCGGGATCGAAGTCCCCGCGCACGGCATATTCGAGATAACAGGCGCGGTTGGCCTCGTCGGCGAGCAGTCTTCCGCCCGCAAATCCGCTCGGCCAGCCGAACTCGTCGTACAGCCAGACGCGCAGGCCCTGCCGACGCGCCTCGTCCAGACAGACGCCAACAAGACGGAACCATTCCTCGGACAAATACGGCGTCTCCAGGCCCGCCCGCGCATGATAGACAAATCCGCCCAGGCCGAACGCCTTCATCTCGCCGATCTGACGGCGAAGCTCGTCCTCTTCCAGCGCGGAATTGATGCTCCAGAACACGACGGGACGGTACTCGTCCACGGGCGCGTCCGCGAGCCGTTGCAACAAATTGCGCGATTCGCTCATGCTGTCTCGTCCTCTTCAGGCAATGACCTGAATCCCTTCCGGCGCGGTGACCGTCGTGCGGACGCTCCCGTTCTCGACGCGGCATACGACGTGCAGCAGTCCCTGCGGCGTGGGGATATCCGCCTCCGCATAGGAAAGCCCCCCGAGACGGGGCGCGATGCGCACCTTCTTATAGCCCGCCTCCAGCGGCGTGACGCCGAGGATGCGCCCGATCAGGAAGGGAATAACCCCCGCCGACCAGCCGTGACACAGGCTGTGACGGTATCCCGTATAGCAGAACCTGCCGTAGTCGCCGTGGACGTCGATCTCCCCCGCCTGCGGGATGCGGTCGATGGGACACACATTCCCCTTCAGCCAGTCGAGGTCGAAGTCCTCCCAGAACGAAGTGGCGCCGAGGCGCAGCATTCCGCCGTAGTACTCCTTAAGCGATGCAAGCGCCTGCTCCTCGCCCGCAAGATCGCTCTGCGCCGAGAGCAGGAAATAACTCATAAACGTGGAAAATCCCGACGCGCCGCCCTTAACTAAAAGCGCCTTCTCCGCATCGGACAGGGGCGTCCCCGAGAGGTGTTTGAGCGCGACGATCTGCTTTTTCTCGATGACGGGTACGTCTTTTTGCGACAGCTTGCGCAGGATCTTCTCGGAAAGACTTCCGTCCGTCCCGTACAGCGCCTCGAGCGCGCGGGCGCTCTTCGCGCACAGCTTCGCCAGACAGCGCACGCCCTCCGGCTCGTCCGCATGGTCGTGCGTCGGCCAGTCGACGAAGTTCCCGCCGAAGTCGAAGTCGCCGTTCTCCGCAATACAGCCGTCGATCTGAAGGAGCAGTCCGTAGAAGTAGTCCTTCTGCGCCATCGCATACGCCAGATTGCCCGTGCGGCGATAGTACTCCTCCACAATCATGATCCACCACATGCTGTACATGGGATAGTTGTTCATCCAGCGCGGCAGAGGCGTCTCCGCCTTGACAAAATCAAGGCTGTCCGGCACACACCCGTCGTCCTCGCACACGGAGAGCAACGCGCATACCTCGGGATACAGATCGCCTACCCACACGAGACGGTCACGCTTGATGCCGTCCCAGATGTACTTCTGCGCGCAGAGCTGTACGGTGCGCGCCGCCGTGGCATAAATACGATTGATGAGTTCGTCCGAACAGGTGAACGAGCCG
>CAJFMF010000021.1 GCA_904391375.1 Candidatus Gallimonas faecavium
AATTTTGGCTTTTTCCACATCAAATTCTTCCTGCGTGATGACCCCGCTGTCCAGCAGCTTTTTGAGCGTATAAAGTTGCTCGGTCGCGGAACGACTGTCCGTCGCATTGTAGGTATCCGTTTCACGGAAGGCAGATTTGCTGGAGGAGAGGAATGCTTCCAAGGAGTCATTGCCGACATTATAGAGCTTGTTGCGGATGAGCTTGATGTCGCAAAGATAGTTGAGAATGACCCGTACCAACAACCACGAAATCGCGGAACAGATGGGGAGGCAAAACAGAAGACACAATCCGATCGTGAGGAAGATCGGAGAATCCAAAGAGCACAAAACGATCCCGGAGAGAGCACCTCCGATAATGCCGATCCAGGCGAGGACGTTGTTGAGCGTTCTCAGAATAGAAAGTGGCTTGTCAACTTTTTCAAACATGAAAGGTTCCTCCTGATAAAATTTTATGTTTTTGCGTTTGAAATTCCTCTTCGGTCAGAATGCCGCTTTCACGCAGCGCCTGAAGTTCTTCCAGCTTTTTAATCTTGGCATCGTAGGACAGGTTTGCCGAAGGAGCCTGCGAGGATGTGCTTTTCGTCATATAACCGGCCTTGCTGAAAATGTCAAACAGGATATATGTACCGAGGGTAAAGAGCCAGATGGCCAGTCGTCCGCAGAAGAGATAGATCATCGCCTCAATGTCAAAGAAGGTGGAGAAAGTCAGGGACAGGATCGTCAGGACACCGTCAATGCCGATGGTGATATATGCAACAAAGGGCTTGAGCGAAATCGTGCAATGCAAGAACAGATAGATAAGGAATACAAGAGCGGCCAATGCCGTATACAGCGTAAATTGAAAGGCAAATTGGATACTTGTCCCGGCAAGAATGGAGAACAAAATGACGCCGATCAGGTAAAATTTGTCATTTCCGGCAGGTTTGCGTTTCTTCCGGAAAAGGATTTCCGCTAGGATGTATGCGATCAGCAAAAAACATCCGAGGAGGATCCAGGCAGTCAGATTCCAGGGAATCGGGATAAGATCCAGAGCCGGGAAAAGGATAATGTAGAGAAAGGAAAGTCCGGCAAAGATGTGCATTACCCACGAAATACCGCGAAAAACCAGAAAGCTTATTCCGATCGCCGCCATGATCGTCAGGATAAAAATGCCTGTAAGTCTGTAGATAAGCCCTGAATAAATGGCGGTCACGAACAAATACAGCGCCTGTAAATACAGCAGACCTGCTGCGGTCAGTGAGCATTTTTTATCATTCATAATGACCTCCGCATTTTTTCTTTCATTATAACAGGTCGGTGTCGCAGAAAATGAGAATGAGAAAAAAATTTTTTTGTGTTTATTTCAAAAAAACAGAAAAACATTGCGCCCGCCGTAAAAAACGGCGGGCGCTGAAAGCCAACAAAGCTCAGAGATGTAATATAGATGTATTATCAGACAGGTAAGATATATCGGCAGACAGATGCCCCGTGATGAATGCGCAACGAATCAGGATGGATTATTTTTGACGGCCGAGTTTTTGCTGTGCGAGGAATACCTTCATGACGAGGGAATGGGGCAGCAGTTTGGTGAGCGCGTGCGTCGCCTTGGCAACAAAGCCGGGAACTACATAGTCCCGCTTTTTCTTCATCGCGCGGAAGGTCTTTTTTACAATGAAGGCGGGGTCGTACATACAGTCAAAGTGCGTGATGACGCTCTGTTTGTTGGCGCGGTCGAAGAAGGCCGTCTTTGTCCAGTAGGGGCATACGGCGAGCACGCGGATATTGCGCGGGCGGAGTTCCCGATTGACGGCGCGGGAGAGCGCAAGCACATAGGCCTTGGAGGCGGCGTATTCGGCGCCGAACGGAACGGGCTGGAAGGCGGCGACGCTGGCGATGTTGACGATCATGCTTCCCTGCGTGCAGTAGGGGAGGACGGCATACATCATGAGCGTGAGCGCGCGGCAGTTGAGGTCAACCATTCCCGCGGCGTCCTCTTCGGGAATGCGGTCGAAGCGCTCGAATTTTCCGTATCCGCTCGCGTTGATGAGCAGGCGGACGACAGGCTGTTCGTCGGCAAGCCGTTCTTGGAGCGTCGTTATGCTGCTCTCGGCCGTGAGATCGAGCGCAAAGGCGCGCACGGGAACGGGGAGTTCTTCTCCGAGGGCGAAGAGCTTTGCTTCGGTTCGGGCGACAAGCCAGAGCTCGTCCACCCGACAGTGTGCGGGGAGTTCTTTGGCGAGCAGTCTGCCGATCCCGGACGATGCGCCCGTCACGATGGCGATATTTTTTTGTGCCATAAAAAATTCCTCCAAAATTTTTTTTACGCAGTGTTTAAGTGCGATAGGGATGCGGTATATTATATATGACCTCCGTAAGGGGAGGCTCCAAAGGAGTAACAATTATGAAAACGTATTTGCAGAAGAGAAATTCGGGAGATGTGTTCGACGTGTTCGAGGACCTTTTCAAACCGATGTTCTATGATGAACAGCTCGACAGCATGCGTACCGATATTAAGGAAACCGACAAGGACTATCAGCTCTCGATCGAGATGCCCGGCTTCAAGAAGGACGAGATCAAGGTCTCTCTTGAGAACGGATATCTGACGGTCAGCGCCGAGAAGGACGAGAAGCAGGAAGAGGGCAGCGAAAATGCCAAGTACCTGCGCAAGGAATGCCGTGTCTCCTGCCAGAGAAGCTATTATGTCGGCGACAAGGTGCAGGAAGAGGCCGTCAAGGCAAAGTACGAGAACGGTATGCTTCAGCTCACGGTTCCCAAGGAAGAGCCCAAGAAGATCGCCGCAAAGTCGATCGCAATCGAATAACCGATTGCCTCGCCGCGTGACGAATGGTCGGAAATGACCATGACGTAACTTCGATTTCAAGACCCCGCGTTTACCCCGCGGGGTCTTTTTTTGTGCTTTGCAGACGAAAGAGAGTTTGCGGAGATTTCTCGGTCATCGCTGTGCGGATATGTAACGTTTTCGTTTGCAGGAAAAAAGGATTCTCCGAGGATTTCTGTGCGGAGCCTGCTCGGGCGGGAATGCCCGCACAGTGCAGGGGAGAATAAAAAGCTAAATGAGTGTTCCGTACTCGTCGTAGAGCTGTTCCGAGCGTGCGGCGATCTCTGCCTGGCGCTCCGTGATCTGCTGTGCGCGCACATAGTCGCGGCCGCAGGAAGCAAGCTCTTCCCGCAGGGCCGCATCCTCCGCTTCCAGGGCGGCAAGTTCCGTTTCGATGGCGCGGACGCGGTTGCGGCGCTGCGCTTCGCGGGCGCGGTCCTCCTTGCTGCGATAGCCTTCCGTCGGCTTCTTTTCCTCGGCCGCCTGTTTTTTGGGCGGTTCTTTTTTACGGTTGAGAAATTCCTGATATCCGCCGTCGAAGGGCAGGAGCGTCTCGTTTTCGATGAGGACGACGCGGTCGGCGACGGCCTCGGTAAAGCGGCGGTCGTGCGAGACAAACAGCACCGTTCCCGTAAATTCCCGAAGGGCGCTCTCCAACGCCTCGCGGGCGGGCAGATCGAGATGGTTGGTCGGCTCGTCCAGCACGAGCACGTTTCCGTGTTCCGCTTCCAGCATCGCAAGGGCGAGTTTTGCCTTCAATCCGCCCGAGAGTTCTCCCACGGTCTTTTGTACGTCGTCGGCGTCCAACCCTGCCTGGGCGAGAATGCCGCGCGCGTCCGTCTGCGAGAGTCCGCGGTACTTCCCCCAGAAGGCATCCAGCACGCGGTCCGTCGGATTGAGCTGTGCGTTCTCCTGGTCGTAGTAGGCGATATGTACATACCGGCCCAGCCGCACGCGGTTGTCTCCCGACAGGAGAAACTTCAAAAGCGTACTTTTGCCCGTACCGTTATCACCCAAAAGCGCACATTTCTGTCCGCGCATCAGGACGAAGGAGGCGTCGTTGAGCAACGTCTTGCCGTCGACGGCGAGGTCAAAGTGCTCGGCACGCATCACGCACTCGTAGGGCTGTTCCTCGAAGGAAAAGCAAAAACGCGGCGGACGCTTGGGCGGAACGGGCTTTTCAAGCCGCTCCATGCGTTCAAGCTGTTTGACGCGGCTCTGCGCCGCCGAGGCGGACGTCGCGCGCACGATGTGACGGTCGACAAAATCCTGCAGTTTTGCGATCTCCTCGCACTGTTTTTCGTAAAGGCGTTCCTCTTCCTTCCGTTTCTCTTCGCGCAGGACGCGGTATTTGGAATAGTTGCCCTTGTAGGATGTCAGCGTGCCGTTTTCGAGCTCGAGGGTGCGCGTGGTGAGCCGATCGAGAAAATAGCGGTCGTGCGAGACGACGAGTAGCGCGCCCTTGTAAGAGCTGAGATAGTCCTCCAGCCAGAAGAGGGTGGAGGTGTCCAGGTGGTTGGTCGGCTCGTCCAGGACGAGCAGTTCCGGCTCTTCCAGAAGGAGACGGCACAGTTTGAGCTTAGTGCGCTCTCCGCCGGACATGGTGCTGACTTTTTGATCATAGAGCCGCTCGAATCCCATGCCGCCCAGCACGGTGCGGATGCGGACGTCGTAGTGATAGGAGTCGCGCGCCGCAATCCGTTTGTTGAGGCTCTCCGCACGGGCGGAAAGAACGCGCATCTGTTCCTCATCGGCGGTGACCATGTCCGCTTCCGTGGCGCGCAGACGGGCAATGAGCTGTCTGTCCTCTTCAAAGAGCTCCTCCATGGCGCCGTAAACGGTTGCCTCCGAGGTGAATCCGCCGCTCTGTTCGAGATACCCGAGCGAGAGCCCGCTCTTTCGGATGATGTTGCCTTCGTCGGGCGTAAGTTCTCCCGTCAGAAGCTTGAGAATGGTCGTCTTGCCCTCGCCGTTTCCGCCGAGAAAGCCGACGCGCTCCTTTTCGTGTATGGCAAACGAGACGTCCCTTACAACGGGGACGCCGACATAGCCGAATGTGACGTGTTCAAAACTGACAAGCATAGAATGTTCCTTCCTGCCGAAACTGTGGGTATGGAGAAAAAATGGAAGCAGGCCGAGGCCCTGCGGGAGCGCCTCAAAAGCGCATCGCCCGCACAGTGCGCCCGCCTCACCGAGCGGCTCGTGCGTCTCTTGGACGATCTGACCCGATAGCGCGCGGCCTTATTTCGTGCCGCTTTGCCTGGTGCGCGTACGCCGACCCGATAGCGCGCGGGCTTGTTCCGCGCCGCTCTGCCTGGTGCGCGTGCGCCGACCCGATAGCGCGCGGGCTTGTCCCGTGCCGCCGCATCAAGCGGCGCGTGGCATCTGTATGACCCGACCGTTGCGTCGGTTTTCTGCCGTTCGCCGTTGCGGAGGGCAGAAGTCTCGGAGCGCTCTTAAAAGTCCCAGGTCGGGATATAGGTCTTGCCCGTGCTCTCTTTTTCCTGCGTATAGAGGGGATCGAAGCCGAGCATTAAGGCATGGTCGACGACGCGGCGGTATTCGCGCGCGGTGATGGGGCGGGCGAGTTCGGGCAGATTGCTCGTGCCCATGGGGGTGTATTGCCGCATGAGCGAGACGGGCGTGTGCGGGGGAAGCGTCTCTTTGAGAAAGTCAAGGATGTGCAGGGAATCGGAAGTGCATTCGGGCATGACGAGGTGACGGACCAGGATTCCCGAGAGCAGTTTTCCGTCCTCCCAAACGGCGGGGGTCTGCGCCATAAAGGCGATGGCGCGGGAGGCGTATTCAAAGTAGTCCTTTCTGCCTGTGTAGCGTTCGGAGAGCGCGGAGGAGAAGAACTTGCAATCGGGCAGCCATACGTCGATGTAGGGCGCGATGCGCTCAAGCGCGTCCGTCTTGCAATATCCGCCCGAGTTGTACACGACGGGAATGCGCGGCTTGTAGAGGGCAAGCGCTTCGGCGATGTCGTCGGAGACGTGGTCGGGCGTGACGAGATTGATGTTGTCCGCGCCCTGTTCTTCCAGCGTGCGGAAGATCTCCGCGAGTTCGGAAGGGGTCACTGCCTTCCCGCGCTGCGCCCGCGAGAGTTCGTAGTTCTGGCAGAACACGCACTTTAAGGAGCACCCGCCGAAGAACACGGTGCCGCTGCCGTTTTTTCGGGAGATCGGCGGTTCTTCAAAGGGGTGGAGATAGTATTTTGCGACGGTAAGTCCTCTGACGCCGCACGCGCCCGCACGAACGGAGCGGTCTGCGCCGCAGGACAGGGGACAGAGAGTGCATTTCATAAAAAAAAGTATATCATGTTCGAGCGGAAAATGCAACCCGAAGGCATTGTGTTTTCGTTGACTTTTTCGGGCGCCCGTATTATAATGTACAGACTATGAGAAGATTTTTTACGAGTGAGAGCGTGACGGAAGGTCACCCCGATAAAGTCTGCGACAGCATTGCCGACGCCATTTTGGACGAACTTGTGTCGCAGGATCCCGAGACGCGTTCGGCGATCGAATGCTGTGCCGCCTATAACACCCTTTTCCTGACGGGAGAAGTGACTTCCCGTGCGCAGGTCGATTTTGAAGCGATCGCACGCCGCGTCATCCGCGAGATCGGCTATGACAGCGGCGATTTTGCATATGACAAGTGCCGT
Source organism: Candidatus Gallimonas faecavium (assembly GCA_904391375.1). Lineage (GTDB taxonomy): Bacteria > Bacillota > Clostridia > Christensenellales > Borkfalkiaceae > Gallimonas > Gallimonas faecavium. Next base: position 6,483 of record CAJFMF010000021.1, read on the forward strand.
ATCATCACGCTTGTCCACGGCCAGTCTGCCGACATCGCGCTCGGCGTGGACGCTTCTGCCGAGATGAAGGCGGGCGGCGCGGGGTACGATGCGCTCGGAGCGGGCGATCAGGGCATGATGTTCGGATATGCCTGCCGCGAGACGGACGTCTTTATGCCGCTTCCGATCATGCTGGCACATCGGCTTGCCTATCGTCTGACCGAGGCAAGAAAGTCGGGGGAGATCGGCTATCTTCGTCCCGACGGAAAGACGCAGGTCACCGTCGAATATGAGGGCAAGACGCCCGTCCGCGTGGATACGGTGGTCGTCTCGACACAGCACGATGCCGCTGTCTCGCAGGAGCAGATCGCGCATGACATGAAGCGGCTCGTCATCGATGCCGTCATTCCCGCACGCCTTCTGGACGAAAATACGCGCTATCTCATCAACCCGACGGGCAAGTTCGTCATCGGCGGCCCGGAAGGGGATTCCGGACTCACGGGCAGAAAGATCGTCGTCGATACCTATGGCGGAAGATGCCCCCACGGCGGCGGCGCTTTCTCGGGCAAGGACGCGACTAAAGTCGACCGCAGTGCTGCCTATATTGCCCGCTATATCTGCAAAAATCTCGTCGCCGCAGGAATCGCGGACGAAGTGGAACTGCAGGTCGCCTATGCCATCGGCGTGGCGCGTCCCGTCTCCGTCTTCGCCGAGACGTTCGGCACGGGCAAACTCCCCGATGACGTCATCGCCGACATCGTGAAAAAGGAGTTCGATCTGCGTCCCGCCGCCATCATCGATACGCTCGGACTTCGCCGCCCCGTCTTTCGTGCCACGGCCGCCTACGGCCATTTCGGACGGGAGGGATTTTCCTGGGAACGCACCGACCGCGTTGCCGATCTGCAAAAATATCTCCGCTGAATTGCTGAAAAAGACCCGAACGGGTCTTTTTTTATGCCTGTTTCCAACGGACTGCGGCGGGAAGGACGCCGCACTGCACGTCTTTCGGACAGAGCCGTGCGGCGAAGCGATGCGCCGACCGCTCCGCCGCGCGGCAGGTGTGTGATGTATTTTTCGGAAAAATCTGCGCCCCGGGAAGTTGGTAAACTTCCCGGGGCGCAGATTTATTTCAGGAGACGTCCGTGTTTTGCGAATGGCGTTGTATGGGTTCGCCTGTTTGGGGCGGAGCATTCGGAAGAGGTGTTTCGGAAGAGGGGGATTTTTCGGAAGGTGGAAGATGTTCGGCCGCATCGGAAGGAACAGATGTATTTGCGGGGAGTGCAGAGGCGGAAAGGGGCTGTTCGCTCTGCGTGCGGGCGCGGCGGGCTCTGCCCATGTGGTAGGCCCACTGGCCGACGGCGGCGCCGATGATGACGGCGTATCCGATGAAACTGAGGACTTTCGGGATCTGTCCGAGGAACAGAAATCTGAGAATGGCGGCAAAGAACACCTGCATATAGTCAAAGACGGCGATTTCTTTGGCGGGCGCCTGGCGATAGGCGGCGGTGATGCAGAACTGGCCGCCCGTTGCGGCGGCGCCTGCGAGCAACAGCCACAGGAGCTGCATCAGCGACATGGGCTGATAAAAGACGAGCATGAGGGGGAGGGTGATGACGGAGGAAAAGGCGGCGAAGAAGAACACGATCATGATGCCGCGTTCGCCCTTATTTCCGAGGATGCGCACGCAGGTATAGGCGAATCCTGCGCACGCGCCGCTTGCAAAGCCGGAGAGTGCAGGCAGGACTTCCATGTCGAAGCGCGGGTTGACGACGCACATTGCGCCGGCGAAGGCGAGCAGGACGAAGATGACCTCGGGGATGGTGGGTTTTTCTTTGAGGAGAAAGACGGAAAAGAGGATGGCGAAGAAGGGGGAGAGTTTGTTGAGGATGGAGGCGTCCGAGATACTGCCGATGTGGTCGATCGCGTAGAAGTTGAGGATGACGCCCAGAAGGCCCAGGCCCGAGCGGAGCAGGTGCCACGGGATGCAGGCCTTGCTGTGGATGCGGAAGTGCTCCTTCTGAAAGCAGAGGATGACGAACACGACGACAACGGTAAGTCCGTTGCGGAAAAAGACCTTCTGCATGAGGGGCAGATCGCCCGCTAAGTTGACAAAGAGGTTCATGAGCGCAAAGCAGAGCGCCGCGCCCAGGATAAAAAGGATGCCGAGTCCCTTTTTGACGGTCGTATGCATACGCAATATTATATTCCCGCGCCCGAAAAATGTCAACGCCTTCGGGACGCACGGGAAGGCGCGGGACGAACCGAAAGGCGGGCATTTGGAAATTTTTTTGCATTTTGTCTTGTCACGGCGGGAAAAATGCGGTACAATCGACATGAAAAAGCAATGCGGCGGCGGGGAGAGACTCGTTTCTTGCCTGTCGGGACTTGACCAGTCGACCTGCTAAAGCAATGCGGCGGGGAGATGCCCGTTTCTTGCCTGTCGGGACTCGACACACGGTCGATCTGCAAAAGCAATGCGGCGGGAAAAGCGCATTGCGGACGGGACGGGAAACGCTTGAAAAAAGGAGATCGGAGGCGGCAAGGGCGCAGGCGGCCGCTGTGAGGTGACAATATGCAGGATGTTATTATTTCCCATCACAATCGGAATCTTTCGGCAAATCTTCTGCTTCCGTCGCGGCAGGCGCGGACGGCGGTCGTGTTCAGCCACGGATTTAACGGCTCGAAGGCCGACTTTCTTCCCGAGGCGGAGCTGTGTCGGAAGGCGGGCTGTGCGGCGCTCTGCATCGATTTTTGCGGCGGTTCGGTGCGCGATCGGAGCGGGTTTCCGACTTCTGCCATGACGCTCGGCACGGAGAAGGAAGACCTGCACGCGGCGGCGGACTTTGCATTGCGGACGAGCGGGGCGGAGCGCGTTTTCTTGTTCGGGGGGAGTCAGGGCGGACTCATTTCGGCGCTGGTTGCCGAAGAACGCCGCGACGTCTGCGCGATGATGCTGCTCTACCCGGCGCTCTGCATTCCCGATGACTGGCGCCGAACGTTCCCCGACGGCAAATATCCCGAAACGTACACGCTCTGGGGCATGACGCTCGGCAGAGATTTTTTTGCGGATGCGTGTGCGCGCGATGTCTTTTCACAGATCGGCAGGTTTTCCGGGCCTGTAAGGATCGTCCACGGGACGAGCGACCGGATCGTTCCGATCGATTACAGCCGCCGCGCCGCCGCGCGCTATCCGAACGCCCGTCTTACGGAGCTTGCGGGGGAGGATCACGGCTTTTCGCTTGCGGGAGGAATTGCCGTACGCCGCCTGCTCGAAGACATGCTGCGCGAAGAAAATTTGATATAGCAAAAAAGAAAACGGCGAAAAAACTGCACGGGATTTTCCGTTCGCTCTTTACAATTCACAAAATCTGTTGTATAATGGAAAGGACCCTTTGTTACAGTTCTATTCGGGTCGGAGGAAAATATGGCAAGCGTGAAGAAGAGGACATGGATCGCCGTGGGGGCGGTTCTGTTGGCTTTGCTTGTCGCAGCGGCGGTTGTCGTCGGCGTCATTCTCGGAAAGAAGGCCTATACGCCCGTCAGTGCGATCGATCTGCAGGAATATAAACTTGTCGACGTGGAGTACGAACGCGATTTCTACTGCAACGAACCCGAGCCGCGTGCCGCTCTCGTGTTTCGCAACGAGGAGGGGAAGGAGAAGCGCGCGCCGCTCTCCGAAGCGCAGGTCACGGGGCTCGACACGCATGAAGTCGGCGAGCGCGTCATGTCTGTTTCGGTGGAAGGCCAGCAGTTGGAGGTCGTCTATAAAGTCGTCTATAAGGACATCTATTTCAATCAGTCGTCCGCCATTTGCCTGAGCCTTCACGATGCGTTTGAGCTGAAAAATCTCTATGCAAGCTGTACCGATTATGCGGATACCGTCGTCGCCAGGATCCCTTTGAGCGAGATTTTTTCAGAGAATGACGTGGACGTTTCCGAGATTTCGGAGACAGCACAGACGGCAAAGACGCAGTACGAAGGATTTTCGTTTACGCTCTCCTATACGGTCGGGTATATCGGATATCGGAACCTCTATTGCAGTACGGCGTCGGTAAAAGAGGGCGATCGTTCCTTCCGCGTGGATCGTCTGCGCTTTTTCTGCAAGGAAGAGGACAAGCAGCCGACGCGCTCGGCGGCGCTTTCGGGGTACGGCTCTTTCTATCTCGTCACCGAGGGAGATCCCGACATCTACGGCGATCCGTTGACCTTCGACTGGGTGGCGGATCCCGCCAATCCCGCCCGCATCAACTTGTATCTCAACCGCGTGGCGGACAACGCCGACGGCAGCGGCGCGTGCGTCTATGACGCAAACGCCCATACGCTCAAAGTCTCTTCTTCCGTGCTGTCCACCGCAAACGATCTCATCTTCCGCCTTCAGCTGGATTCCCTTCCCGTCAGCGAATAAGTCAGCGAGATGGCTACGGCCCGCCTCGGCGGGCCTTTTTTTGCGGGTTGGATTCGGGTTGGATTTGCCATATCGCACGGGACAAAGCGGCGGCACGGGGCGAAGGAGCGAGGCATGAAACTCGGAAAATACAATGTGACGGTTTATCCGTCTGCGGAAGCGGGGCGGCCTGCGGTGTATCTCAACGTCTTCGGCAAAGAGGGGCGGGCGGCACATGAGCTTCTGCAAAGCGCGGGATGCGACTGTACGCTCGTGGTGATCGGCGGGCCGGATTGGCAGCGCGACATGGTGCCGTGGGATGCGCCCTCTCCCTTTTTTGCGGGAGGCACTCTTACGGGCGGGGCGGAGGAGTATCTGCATACGCTCACGGAGCAAATTTTGCCTGCGGCAGAGGAGCGGCTTCCCGCTCCTCCTGGTCTGCGTGCGATCACGGGCTACTCGCTGGGCGGTCTGTTTGCGCTGTATGCGGTGTTCCGATCGTCGGCCTTTTCCCGATTCGCAAGCGTGTCGGGTTCGTTGTGGTTTCCCGGGATAGTCCGATTTGCGCAAGAAAACTTGCCGAAGGCCGAGCTCGCGTGCGCATGCTTTTCGCTGGGGGAGAAGGAGAGCCATACCCGCAATCGGGTGCTCTCCGCGGTGGAAGGGAACACGGAACAAATCGCGGACTGCTTCCGTGCGCGCGGAACGAAGACGTATTTCGTCCGCAATCCCGGCGGGCATACCTGCGATTGCGCCGCCCGCACGGCGGCGGATATTCTGCGGATGCTGCAATAGAACAATAGAATATGCAGGAAGACGCCGAATGCAGGAAAGCCCCGAACGGGAGGTCGCCCGAAGGCGATTTTGCCTCGAAGCTGACGGGCGAGGAAATGGGGCGGGAAGACCGATAACGCCTGCTTCGTGCGGGCGTTTTAGGCCTGCAAAGAAGGCCTGAAAAAAACAGGCGAAGTTTGCAGAAAAAAGTGTAAAAAATGCAAAAAAACACTTGACAATTCTTTTGATTTATACTATGATAATCAAGCATTGCGATTGCGGCACGCCGCAAGCGGGCCTTTAGCTCAGTGGTTAGAGCTGCCGGCTCATAACCGGTTGGTCCGCGGTTCGAATCCGTGAAGGCCCACCAACACGTCTTCTACGGAACGCTGTCTGATCGCATCTGCGGCGACGCCGTTTACACGGCCCAATAGCTCAGTTGGTTAGAGCGCCAGCCTGTCACGCTGGAGGTCGACGGTTCGAGCCCGTTTTGGGTCGCCATTTTTTTATGAGCCCCATTCCCAAGGAGTGAGGCTCGTGCCTTGAAAAAGGCATTTTTGCCTTGGTAGCTCAGTCGGTAGAGCAACGGACTGAAAATCCGTCTGTCGGTGGTTCGATTCCGCCCCAAGGCACCATTTGCCGGTGTAGCTCAATTGGCAGAGCAGCTGATTTGTAATCAGCCGGTTGCTGGTTCAATTCCGGTCACCGGCTCCACCGACAAGCATCACAATTTCATACGCGGGAAGATTCCAGAGCGGCCAAATGGATCAGACTGTAAATCTGACGTCTTCGACTTCGGTGGTTCGAATCCACCTCTTCCCACCACAAAAGACCTTATCCGATTTCGAGATAAGGTCTTTTGTTTTACTCTTGCAATTCTTATTCAGGGCAAGCCTGTCCCGCACATTTCCGTGCGGGACAGGCTTGCCCGTTTTCGGACATTTTGTCTCGGATCCGGAAGGAGATCGTGTCCGAAAAGATAATTTTTCAAAAAAAATCGGCAAATCCGACGCTATCGAGGGAAGGGGAAAAATTGTATAATCGGGGCGACATTGTTTGAAGGAGGCGGATCATGGAGAAAAAGATTCCCGTTGTCGCGATCAGAGAGCTGTCCGAGACGGACAAAATCCTTTCTGCCCTGAAGGCGCACGGTATCTTGTGTGCGGAGATCACCTTTCGTACGGCGTGCGCGGAGGAAGCGCTTCGGCTTGCCTGTCGGAATTATCCCGAGATGGACGTGGGTGCGGGGGCTGTCATCAATAAGGTTCAATGCAGACGCGCGCTTGCGGCGGGGGCGAAGTTCATCGTGTCTCCCGGTTTTTCGGAGGACGTTGCGCGCCTGTGTCAGAAGAAAAGAATCCCGTATTATCCCGGCTGTGCCACGCCGACGGAGATCATGCAGGCGCTCAAATGGGGGATCACGACGGTGAAATTCTTTCCTGCGAGCGTCTATGGCGGCTTGAAGGCGCTCAAGGCGCTGAGCGCGCCCTTCCCGCAGGTGAAGTTCATCCCGACGGGCGGCGTCAATCGGGAGAACATGGAGGAGTATCTGGCGTTTGAAAAGACGGCGGCGATCGGCGGAAGTTTTCTTGTGGAGGAGGCGTTGCAATGCGAGTGATCACATTCGGTGAACTGATGTTGCGGCTCGCGCCCGAGGGGTATGAGCGCTTTGTGCAGGCGGATCGGCTTACGGCGATCAACTCCTCGCTGTTCAGCGGATGCACCGCGCTCAAGAGCGTCGGGCTTCCCGAAGGCCTTCTGACCATCGGCAGCAGCGCATTCAGCAACTGCAAATCGCTCACCGAACTGGAACTTCCCGCCTCGGTCGTCACGGTGAGCGCGGGCGCCTTCACGGGCTGTGCGGCGCTCTCGCTGACGGTGGACCAGGCGAACACGCACCTCACCGTGCAGAACGGCGTCCTGTATGAGAACAGATCTTCCGCGCTTGTCTTCTTCGGCAGTGCGACGGAAGTGGAGATCCCGGAAGGGGTCACGACGCTCGCCTCCTCGCTGTTTGCGAACAGCGCGGTGACGAAGGTCATCCTGCCTTCCTCGGTGACGACACTGCCCGCCAGCATCTTCGACGGCTGCACCGCATTGAAGGAAGTCGTCATCAACGGTCGCATTACCGCCATCGGCAGCTACGCGTTCCGCAATACCGCGATCACGTCGTTCACGATCGGCAACAGCGTGACGTCCGTCGGATCCTACGCCTTCAGCGGGTGCGCGGCGCTCACCTCGCTCGTCTTTGAGGCGGGTGGTACGTCGGTGCTCACGATCGGGACGTACGCCTTCCAGAACTGCACCGCGCTCACCGATCTGAACTTGTCGCTGCGTGTCCGCGACTCGGGCCGCACATACGGATTGGGCGTGGGGTGCTTCCAGGGCTGCACCGCACTCTCCGAAGTCATTCTCAGCGATCCGCTCTATGAGACGGAGGGCTACTTCAGCTCTGCCCGCGGCGTCTTTGCCGACTGCACTTCGCTGGAGAGTCTCACGATTCCCGTCAACATCATCGGCTGGTCGGATTTCGGCTTGTTCGAGGGCAGCTGCTCGGTGACCTCCATCCAAGTGGCGGCGGAAAACGAGGCGTTCTGCTCCATCGACGGAAACCTCTATTCCAAGGACGGGACCGTTCTCGTGCAGTACGCTCCCGGGAAAACGGAGACCTCGTTCGTCGTCCCGGACGGCGTCACCGAGATCTTCGGCGGAGCCTTCGTCGGCTGTGGCAGCCTCATGAACGTCACCGTTCCCGCCAGCGTGCAGACGATCTCGTGGTTCGCGTTCAACGGCTGGACCAAGGACAGAACCATCACGGTCTTTTTTTATGATCGCCGAACCGCATGCGGAAAGCAAGGCGACATCGGCAACCATGCCGAACCTCATGTCAAACCCCAGGCCGAACCCCGTGCCGACCCCGTGCTGAACCCTGTGCCGAACCCCAGGCCGAACCCCGTGCCAAAAACCCGATTTGCGGTCATTCGGGACAAAGCGGATCGGGGCGAATCATCCGTTTCAAAGCGGAAAATCTTTTCCGTACGAAAATAAAAATGCCCCTTGACAAGGCGGAAAAAATAAAGTATAATCTATTTAGGAAATCGATTAACCTTCCTTGACAAAAGGGAGGCGGGGGGAAGAAAAAAGGTTTCGGAGGGTACGAAAAATGAAACATCAGGTTTACAATCCTTTTTTGCCGACGGACGTGTACATTCCGGACGGCGAGCCGCACGTCTTCGGGAATCGGGTGTATCTGTACGGCTCGCATGACAAAGAGGGCGGCGAAACGTTCTGTATGCTCGACTATGAAGTCTGGTCGGCGCCGGTGGACGATCTGTCCGACTGGAGCAGCAAGGGGAGCAATTTCAGCGCCGCGCAGGATCCGCTTTCGAAGGAGACGGGGCGGGAATACATATACGCGCCCGACTGTGTGCGCGGAAACGACGGAAAATATTATCTCTATTATTGTCTGAGCGGAGACAAGGGCGTAGGCGGGTATTTCGGCCCGATCGGGGTAGCGGTCTGCGACACGCCGGACGGAAAATTTACCTTTTACGGGCATGTGCGTTTTGCCGACGGAAGGCTGTGCTATCGGTTTGTGCCGTTCGATCCTGCCGTCATCAACGACGGCGGCGTCATCCGTCTGTACTATGGGACGTGGTATCCCTTTGACGAGCTTCCGCCGGAGGAGCGCAAGAAGTATCTTCCGCAGGAGGCGGCGATGTTCGGCAAGACGGTGGAAGAAATTCTTGCGGAGCCGGGCGGCGTGATGGGGGCGGTGAGCTGTACGCTGGCGGACGATATGCTCACGATCACCGACGGCCCGCGGCGCATTCTGCCTGCCGTGACCAAGGGGACGCCCTTTGAGAGCATTCTTGCGAAAGACGGTCTCATCGAGGGGCATCAGTGGGTCGGACACGGATTTTACGAGGGCTCGTCCATCCGCAAGATCGGCGATACCTATTACTTTATCTATTCTTCGGTGAACAACCACGAGCTCTGCTATGCGACGAGCCGTTATCCCGACCGCGACTTCACCTTCCGCGGGACGATCGTCTCCAACGGCGACGTCGGCTATCACGGCAGAAAGGAGGCAGACCGCCTCAATCATACGGGAACGACGCACGGCAGCATCGAGTGCATCAACGGAAAGTGGTATGTGTTCTATCACCGTCAGACGCACGGAACCGATTACAGCCGTCAGGCGTGTGCGGAACCCATCGTCATATTGCCGGACGGCTCTATCCCGCAGGTGGAGATCACGTCCTGCGGGCTGAACGGCGGGCCTTTGGCGGGGACGGGGGAATATCCCGCCGTCATCTGCTGCAATCTCACCGACGGCCATATGCCGCACGGCGGAAATGCGAGTTTTACGGGAGTCCCCATGGTGACGGACGCCGACGGCGAGCGTTTTCTCACCAATCTGCATACGGGAACGATGATCGGGTACAAGTACTTTGACCTGCGCGCGACGCAGACGCTGGATGCGGAAGTGCGCGGAAAGGGAACGCTTGTCCTCGGTGACGCCGCGGCGGATGTGGACTCCGACGTGTGGACGCACGTCACCTTTCCCGTGTGCGATCACGGGGAAAACGCGCCCGTTGTCTTTCACGTCACGGCGGGGAATCTGGAAATGCGCTCGTTCTGCCTGAAAGAATGCGCGTAAGGGGGGAGGAATGGTAACCATTTACGACATTGCAAGGGCGTGTAACTGCTCCTCGGCGACGGTGAGCAAGGTGTTCAATCACGTCGGGAGCATCAGCGAGAGCAAGCGCAAGGAAGTGCTTGCGGCGGCAGAGAAGATGGGGTATGTTCCCAACGTCACGGCGCGCAATCTGGTCAAGAAGCGCTCCAACATGGTGGGCGTCCTGCTCTTCGTGGACGAGAGCCTCGGCCTGCGCCACGAACTGTTTGCCGAGATGCTCAACCGCTTCCGTACGGCCATGGAAAAAAACGGGTATGAGATCGTGCTCATCTCCGAAAAGGGAAGCCAATGGGAGGGCAAATTCCTCGACCATTGCCGCGCTCTGCATTTGGACGGCATCTTCTGTCTGTGCTGCAACTATGAAGCGACCGCGGTGCGCGAACTCATCGAGAGCAATATCCCCGTGGTGGGGTATGAGTCGCCCTATACGAACCGCCCGTGCGTCGAGAGCAAGAACTACGAGGCGAGCAAAAAGCTGACGGAGCACCTCATCGAAAACGGTCATCGCGAGATCGTGTTCATTGCGGGAACGGACGTGGCGATCACGCGCGACCGCATTGCGGGATACAGAGCGGCACTCACCGCGCACGACATTCCCGTCGACGAGGAACGCATCCTGCACACGGGATTTTTCAGCCACGACCACGGCGCGCTCGCCACGCAAGCGCTGCTTTCCTGCCGCAAGTCGTTCACGGCGGCGATGTATCCCGATGACTTTACCGCCGTCGCGGCTTACCGCGACCTCGCAAAGGCGGGCCTGTATGTCGGTCAGAATATCTCCGTCACGGGCTTTGACGGCGTTTCCATCGGCCGCATGGTCTCGCCGCGCCTTACGACCATCCGCCAGGATGCCGTCCGCCTCGGACAATGCGCCGCTGATCTCCTCATCCGCCGCATCGAGGACAAGGAGATCGCACAGCCGCTCGTCCGCCTGGACGCCGAATTGCTCCCCGGCGACAGCGTCTGCAAGATAACAACCGATTGACCCGCCGCGGAAGGGGACAATCCCGCTTCCGTTCACGGCGCAAAGAGTTCGATCGTCAAAGCACGCGAATACAACGCTTTTGTCCTTCTTTGGGAAGTCGATCGTCGGTTCTTCGGATTCAAATGTCACACGGCGCCCGAAGATCGGACGGCGTTCAAAGGCCACACGGCGCAACGCGCCGCCGATCGGCTGTCGGACGGATCAAAAAGTCAAGATTCTGCAACAAAGGCACTGCCGTACGGCGGTGCCTTTGTTATATCGGAAAAAAATTTGTGCAACTTGCAAAAAAATCGGAAAAAATTTTTTCCAAAACTATTGACAGAAGTCGGAATCCGTGTTATAGTATGCATGTAAGGTAATCGATTACCCTGTAATCGGTTTTTTCTTTCCCCGATAAGTTAATCGATTACCTTCACAAAATATTATCTTTTTAAGGAGAGGTGTGTAGGTATGAAGGGGAAAAAGATTGTATCGGTTGCTCTTTCCGCTGCGCTGCTCGGTTCGGCTGTGGGTATGCTGGCGGGGTGCGGCGAGAGCAAGGGGGACAAGATGGTCTACTGGGTCTTTGACCGCGACATGGCGCAGCAGGTTACGGATTATTACGCGACCGAAGAGCGCAATCTCGGCTATGAGATCGAAGTGGAGACCGTGCCTCTGGAGCAGATGCTGCAGCGTCTTGACAACTCGCTGCGTACGGGGACCAATCTTCCCGACGTCGTTGCGTTGGAGGCAGAGACATTCAAGAAGTATATCGACAACGGGGCGCAGTCGTTGGAGCCGCTTGACGACCTCATGGATCTGACGTCCAATATGTATGACTACACGGTCGATGCGGCGACGGGTCCGGACGGGCATCTGTATGCGCTTGCGACGAACGTGACGCCCGGTGTGTTTGCATATCGCCGCAGCATGGCGAAGGCGGTGTTCGGCACGGACGATCCCGTGGAAGTGCAGAAGCACTTTGATACGTGGGAGCACTTCATCGAGTCCGCGCGCATTCTCCGTGACTTCCACGGGGAGAACAACGAATATCCCGAGGGGATCAAGGTGATTTCCTCGTATATGGACATCGGCAAGGTGTTCTGCGGCAATCGTTCGGAGGGCTGGGTAGACGACAACGGCAACCTTACGATCGATCCTTCGCTGTACGAAGGCGAATACAGCATGATGGAAGTCGCCAAAATGTTACAGAACGAGGAACTCAGCCATGAGACGACCTCGGGCGACGGCACCTGGTACAGCGACGTCTGGGACAACAAGGTATTCGGTTATTTCCAGGCGACGTGGGGCATCAACACCAACCTGGAGAACAACTGTTCCGATTCGTCGGGCGAGAACAGCTCGTACGGCGACTGGGCGGTCATCGAAGGGCCTGCTTCCTACTTTGAAGGCGGTACCTATCACGTTGTGATCAAGGGGACGAAGTGGCTGGACGAGGCAAAGGAGTTCGTCAAGTTCTTCTCCACGGATGAGACGTACATGAAGAACTGGGCGAAGGCGCACGGCGACTTCATGAACAACAAGCAGTACATGCAGGATCTTGTCACGGACGAGTCGGCGAACAACGAATTCCTCGGCGGGCAGAACCCTTATTCCATTTTCATCTCGCAGGCGGAGAAGATCAACGGTGAGATCATCACGCGTTACGACAGCGAGATCAACGGTTACTACGAGGCATGGGCGACCAACTACGCCGAAGGAAAGGCGGAGGCGCAGACGATCGACGACGCCATCACGCAGTTCAAGGCGATGGTGGAGGCGTCCGGTCTGGACATCAGCATTGCCTGACGCGGGGGTGACGAAATGCGCCCTGAGCAACAGGCGGCAGCCGCTTCCGAGGCGGTGAGGGAGGCCGATCGGGCGCCCGAAACCGCGCAGGAACAGCAGCCCAAGAAGAAATTCCGCTGGAAAGTCGATTACTACGGGATCCTCTTCATTCTTCCGTTTTTCGTGGTGTACGCGATCTTCTCGCTGTATCCCATGATCTATTCGGTCGCACTCAGCCTGACGGACTATGAAGGGTTCAACCGCGTCATCAGCATCATCGGCTTTGATAACTTTGTCTGGCTCGCAACACAGCCCAGATTCTGGCAGTCCCTGCTCAACACGGTCATGATCTTCTGCATGAACTTCGTCCCGCAGATGCTGTTTGCGCTCATCTTCGCGGCGATGTTCACGGGCAAGACGTACAAAATGCGCGGCAAGGGGGCATTCAAGGGGATCTACTATCTCCCGAATATCCTCACGGCAACGTCCGTCGCCGTCATGTTCTATACGCTGTTTGCCCGTCCGAGCGGCGGCCTGTGGCAGCTGCTCACCAAGTTCGGCATGGACTGGGACATCAACCTCTACCTCATGCCCTGGCCGTCCCGCATCATCATTGCGTTCATTCAGTTCTGGATGTGGTTCGGAAACAGCATGATCACGCTTTCGGCGGGCATCCTCGGCATCAATCCCTCGGTGTTTGAAGCCGCACAGCTGGACGGTGCGTCGCAGAAGGACATCTTCCTTCACATCACGCTCCCGCTCATCAAGCCCATCGTCGTTTACAGTCTTGTCGTCTCCACGCTCGGCGGCCTGCAGGTGTTCGATATCCCGTATCTGTTCCTGTCCGGCGGCCCCGTTATGACGGGCGGCCGGAACGCGACGGAGACCGTCGCCGTCTATATCTACAAGATGGCATTCACGGGCGATATGCGCTACAACGTCGCATCGGCGGCGAGCGTCTATCTGTTCGTCATCTGCATGATCGTCAGCTTCGTGCTCTTCCGCATCACGCATTCGGATGAGCTCAAACAGCAAAAGCGCATCGAGCGCCGCATCGCAAGGCGGGGAGGGACAGCAGCATGAACGAACAACCCGTCACCATGACCAACGAAGAAGTGCTCATGCAGGAATCGCTCACCGAGGCGCAGATCCACAAGCTCGCCAAAAAGCAGGTCCCGCTCAAAAAGCGCGTCAAGCACGGCGTCGTGACGACCGTCATCTATATCCTCTGTGTATTGATGGCGATTGTCTGCCTGCTCCCGCTCTGGCTCTTGTTTGTGGACGCAACCCGCGCCACGACGCAGATCAACCAGGGCATGAGCCTGATCCCGAGCAAATACCTCGTCACGAATTTCAACTCGCTGATCGAGTTCAACCTGCCCATTCTGCAGGCGTTCTTCAACAGCGTGTTCATCAGCTTCTGTTCCACGGCGCTCAGCCTGTACTTCTCCACCCTGACGGCGTATTCCTTCGTGGCATACCGCTATAAGGGACAAAAAGCCGTCTGGTCGGTCATCCTCATCCTCATGATGATCCCCGGACAGCTCTCCATGATCGGATTCTACAAGCTGGTCGTCGACCTCGGAATGTACGATACCTATTGGCCGCTCATCATTCCCGCCGTTGCGGGACCCGGCGCGGTGTTCTTCTTCAAACAGTATTTCGACGCGAATTTCTCCAAGGAGATGGTGGAGGCGGCGCGTATCGACGGTTCGAGCGAGTTCCGTACGTTCAACCTCGTCGTGTTCCCGACGCTTGCTCCGGCGCTCGCGACCAACGCGATCATGGGCGTCGTCGGATCCTGGAACAACTACATGGGGCCGTTGATGCTCATTTCTTCGACGGAGAAGTACACGTTCCCCATGCTCTCGCAGCTGTTGAAGACAGACCGTTACAGCACCGACCTCGGCGCGATGGCTCTGGCAGTCTTTTTGACCATTCTTCCGTTGCTCGTCGTCTATGCCTGCTTCTCGCGGTTCATCATCCGCGGCGTGGCGATCGGCGGCGGCAAGGAGTAACACAAAATTCAGGGAGGAAAAATTATGAAAAAAGCGATCGCCGCAGGCCTTGCGGCAACCATGCTCGCCGCGACGTCTTTGGGCTTCGCGGGGTGCAGCAACGAGCAGACGCTCCGCGAGAAGTACAAGGACTACTTCCTCATCGGCGCGACCATGAGCTACGGCAACTTCGAGACGTACGAGGACATCGTGGACGAATTCAGCTCCATGACGTGCGAGAACGAGATGAAGTGGAACAACACGGAGCCCAAAGAGGGCGAGTTCGACTTCACCATGTCCGATGCGATGGTGGAATTTGCAAAGGAGCACGACCTTTCCGTGCGCGGTCACTGCATTGCCTGGCACAATAAGGATGCCATTCCGGACTGGGTATATGAGGGCGGCTTCGATGCCGCGCGCGAGCGCCTTCTCAACCACGCGACGGGAGTGGTTTCGCACTTCGGCGATTCCATCTATGCGTGGGACGTGTGGAACGAAATGCTCACGGACGACACCGACGAGGACGACACCAACCTCTTCCGCATCAGCTATGCGGATGACGCGACCAACGGTTCCAAGTGGCACGAACTTGCGGGACTTGCCAAGGGTCAGTCCGAGGAAGACCGCATTGCCGCAAACCAGAAGATCGAACAGCTTGTCGTCGACACCTTCGCGGCG
>CAJFMF010000022.1 GCA_904391375.1 Candidatus Gallimonas faecavium
GCGAGCCCCTCTACCTCGACGTTTGCACCGCTCTCCTCGAAAAGGGAAAGAAGGACATCACCGTCGTCGGCGGCAGATACGGCCTCGGCTCCAAGGAGTTCAACCCCTCCATGGTGCTCTCGGTCTATAAGAACCTCGAGAAGGACGAGCCGAAGAATCACTTCACCGTCGGTATCTACGAGGATGTGACCAACAGCTCCCTTGACTTCTCCGAGAAGTTCGACGCCGCTCCCGAAGGCTCCACGAGCTGCAAGTTCTACGGCCTCGGCTCGGACGGCACGGTCGGCGCAAACAAGAACTCCATCAAGATCATCGGCGACCACACCGATATGTATGCGCAGGCTTACTTCTTCTACGATTCCAAGAAGTCGGGCGGCATCACCGTCTCCCACCTCCGTTTCGGCAAGAAGCCCATTCAGTCGGAATACCTCATCGATGCGGCAGACTTCATCGCCTGCCATAACCCCTCCTACGTCATCCGCTATGACATGGTGAGCGACCTCAAAGAGGGCGGCTCCTTCCTCCTCAACGCGCCTTGGACGACGATCGAGGAGCTCAACGCCAACCTTCCCGCAAAGGTCAAAAACGCCCTTGCCAAGAAGCACGCGAAGCTCTATGTCATCGACGCAATTTCCGTCGCCGCAAAACTCGGCCTCGGCAACCGCACGAACACCATCCTTCAGTCGGCGTTCTTCCTCATCAACGAGCAGATCCTGCCCTACACCGAGGCGGTCGAGCTCATGAAGAAGATGGCATACAAGTCCTTCGCAAGAAAGGGCGACGCCGTCGTTCAGATGAACTACGCCGCGATCGATTCCGCAAAGGAACACCTCGTCAAGATCGACATCCCCGCCGACTGGGCAACCACGACCGAGGGCGCCGAAATGGTCAAACTTGCGGACAACGAGTACTTCAGAGACGTCATCGCTCCCATCCTTGCGCTCGAAGGCGACAAGCTTCCTTCCTCCGCA
Organism: Candidatus Gallimonas faecavium; assembly: GCA_904391375.1. Classification (GTDB taxonomy): domain Bacteria; phylum Bacillota; class Clostridia; order Christensenellales; family Borkfalkiaceae; genus Gallimonas; species Gallimonas faecavium. The sequence continues at coordinate 972 of CAJFMF010000022.1, forward strand.
TTCAACGCGGACGGCTCCGTTCCTACGGGCACCACGAAGTTTGAAAAGCGCGGCGTTGCCGTCATGGTTCCCAAGTGGGTCAAAGAGAACTGCGTCCAGTGCAACCAGTGCTCCTTCGTCTGCCCGCACGCCTGCATCCGTCCCGCGCTTGTCGCCGACGGCAGCGAAAAGCCCGAAACCTTCGAGACCAAGCCCGCGCTCGGCATCAAGGGATACGGCTTCCGTATGCAGGTCTCCCCGCTCGACTGCATGGGCTGCGGCGTCTGCGCCGATGTCTGCCCCGGCATGAAGGGCAACAAGGCACTCGTCATGACGCCGTTTGAAGAAGTCGAGCCCGTCGAGGCTAAGAACTGGGAGTACGCCGTCGATCTTCCCGAAGTCGATCTCTCCGAGGTCAAGATGGCGGACGTCAAGAAGAGCCAGTTCACGCCTTCCCTGTTCGAGTTCTCGGGTGCATGCGCAGGCTGCGGCGAGACCCCTTACGTCAAGGTCGTCACCCAGCTCTTCGGCGACAGAATGATCATCGCCAACGCAACGGGCTGCTCCTCCATCTACGGCGGCTCCTCCCCTACATGCCCCTACACGGTCAACAAACAGGGTCACGGCCCCGCATGGGCAAACTCCCTGTTCGAGGACAACGCAGAGTTCGGCTACGGCATGAACCTCGCTTACAAGGCAAGAAGAAATGCCCTTAAAGACAAGGTCGCAAAGCTCGCCGAGGCCTGGGCCGGCTATGAAGAAGGCAAGGCTGCCTGCGAAGCATGGATCAACGGCATGGACGACGCAGAGGCCAGCAAGAAGGCGGCTGCCGCACTCATCAAGTGTTGCGAGAGCTGCAAGGGCTGCGGCTGTGACGCCGATGCCCTCGTCGAAGAGGTGCTCGCGGATAAGGATTGCCTCGTCAAGAAGTCCTTCTGGATCTTCGGCGGCGACGGCTGGGCTTACGACATCGGCTACGGCGGACTCGACCACGTCCTTGCTTCGGGCGAAGACGTCAACGTCCTCGTGCTTGACACCGAGGTCTACTCCAACACGGGCGGACAGGCCAGCAAGTCCACGCCTATCGGTGCGGTCGCGAAGTTCGCTTCCTCCGGTAAGCGCGTCAAGAAGAAGGACCTCGGCATGATCGCCGCAACCTACGGCTATGTCTATGTCGCACAGTGCGCAATGGGCGCCGACAAGAACCAGCTCGTCAAAGCCCTGAAAGAAGCCGAGGCTTACCACGGACCTTCCCTCATCATCTGCTACGCACCTTGCATCAACCACGGCATCAAGATGGCGAAATCGCAGTCCGAAGAAAAGGCCGCGGTCGAGTGCGGATACTGGCAGCTCTATCGCTTCAATCCCGAACTCAAGGCGAAGGGCGAGAATCCCTTCACCCTTGACTCCAAGGATCCTACGGGCGACTACCAGGCATTCATCATGGGCGAGACCCGTTACGCTTCCCTCAAGAAGACCCAGCCCGCAATCGCGGACGAGCTCTTCAAGGAGACCGAAGAGTCCTCCATGGAGCGTCTGGAAGGCTACAAGAAGATGGCCGGAAAAGAGTAACTCCTTTCCGAAACAAAAAAGAGCGGCAATGCCGCTCTTTTTTGTTTGCTCTTTTTCTCTCTCGCCCATGTCCTGCGCCGTACTTGCACACGCTGCATTGGTCGCATTTGTCCGAACTGCGGGAAGATCCCCGTTTCAAAGTCCTGCTCGACTGTCTTTTTTAAGCTTTTTGCCTCGTCCGCTCTGCCATCCCTTATCCAGACGGTACGCGCAGTTTCACTGCTTTGCGAAAATTTTTCCCCGCTTTCATGACTGCCTTTGTTGTCATAAAAAAACAATGCAGGCGCCGCCCGATACGGGCGGCGCCTGCATTTCTTTCATGAAAACAACCCGGTGTATTGCTTAATTTTTGCTCGGATCGTCGTCCGAGGGTGACTTCGGTGCCGTTTCGTTGGACTGCTGCGCGGCTTTCTGCGCCTGCATCATCTGCAGCATCATCGCCTGCATCATCTGTTGCTGCTGCGCCTGCGTCAGCTGTTCCTCTTCTTTGCGGCGGCGAAGCTCCATCGTCTCCTGTTCCGTTTTCTTCCGTTCTTTTTCCGTGATCTGCTCTTCCAATGCGACAAGCGTCTGGATCTCCGTCTGCAACACGGCGTAGTTTTCCTTCTCCGCATTGAGAATGCTGCGGAATACGATCGCAGAGAGAATGAGATAGATCCCCGTAAACAGGAACAGAAGCCCAAGCGACCACGATGCCACCATTCCGACTGCTCCGAGTACGATCGTCAGCCCGCCGAAGATAAAGGCAAGGACGATGGGCGTCTTACGGGAGATGTCGTACACTTCCGTGGAAACTGCTTCCCGCAGATATTTCAGATGGCTGTTCGCCTTCGTGAACGTCATGGTATAGCAGATGAAAAACACCATCAACAGAACCGCCACAAGGATGAGCACAACGGCAACGGCCGTCGATCCGCCCGAAATGATTCCTGCAAGATCGGGCATTCCCTCCTCGTTGGCGATCTGCTGAAGATCCGCGATCGGCCCCGAGACGCTGTCGCCCACTTCTTTGACAGTCGCCGCAAGGACGACCAGGAGAACGGCAACGAATCCCGCAACAATGCACATCAGAATGCCCATTACCGCCATATAGCCCATATAGGCCCCTGCGCCCTTGATTTTATCCGAAGAAAGCGTATCCTTTGCGCCGTACATCTTCCAGCTCGCGACCGCCGATACGATCGCACAGATCGCCGCCGGAACATTGACGATCAGCCCGCCGAGAAAGGATGCCGCCCCACCGCCTTGAACAAGCGCCAGAACAACCGACAGCAAACTCAACACCGCAATGCCCGTCATCATAATGGCAACGATCAGAAAAAGCGGCGAATGCATTTTTTCCGAAATGATCTCCCTTACACGGTTGCGCAGCGCTGTCCGCTTTTTCGTATGCCGATCGCGTTCCGCATAAAGTTCTTCCAAGTCCCCTGCCGCAGCAGGAATTGTTGCGCTTTCCATTCTCTCCTCCTTGTGTTAAAAAAATTACACATTTATTATATAAGAAGATTTCTTCTTTGTCAAGAGAAAACAACCAAATCCTGCTAAAATAACAGAGCATGATTGGCGATATTATCAGAGCTCTTAGAAAGGAAAACAACCTCACGCAAAAGGCCTTGGCAGAGCAAATCGGAGTAAGCCAAAAGGCAATCGATTACTGGGAGCGCGGCGTCAACGAACCCAAAGCAAGCTACATTATACGGCTTGCCGATTACTTCCATGTCTCGGCCGACTATCTGTTGGAACGGGAATTGTAAGAAAAACCTGTATCCACAAAAGAACGACGAACAAGAAAAGCACGAAAAAAGAGAGACCCGCTGTTTGCGGGTCTCTCTTTTGGGATTGGACAGGCACAGAACACGAAAAAACCGCCCCGTGGGCGGATTTTTCATAAGATCGGCAATGGGCCGCGGGTTGCCGCGAGGCACACCCTTTTCGTCGATTGTTTATGCGATGCCTTCGTTGAGCTTTGCAAGGAGCTTGTCGAGATCTTCTCCGTGAACGGCAACTGCCTCTTCGATCGTCTCGCCATGCGCCATCGCACAGCCGAAGCAGTGCATCCCTGCAGCCTGAAGAATCTCCACCGCGTTGGGGTTGATCTGCAGGCAATCGGCGATCAGCGTATCCTTCGTGATCTTTGCCATAGCTGGAATCCTCCGTCTGATTTTGCAAACATTATAGCATAAACCGCAAAAAAAAGCAATTCTTTTGCGGTCGGTTACAGGGCAATCAGCCAATAGATGAGCCCCACTGCCGCGCCCGCCGTCACGCCGAACACGATGATCGGCCCTGCGACAAGAAACATCTTGGCCGCCGTGCCGTAGACAAATCCCTCCGTCTTAAATTCGAGGGCGGGCGAGGCAACGGAATTGGCAAACCCCGTGATCGGAACGATGCTGCCCGCGCCTGCGTTCTTTCCGATGCGGTCATAAACGCCGAATCCCGTCAGAAGCACTCCGAGAAAAATGAGCATCACCGAGACCGTCCCGGCAAGAATGTCCCCCGTTAAGCCTGCGAGTTCCAGCATCATGCGGAAAAACTGCCCGATACAGCAGATGAGCCCGCCCACGCAAAACGCGCGCGTGCAGGTCTTGAAGTGCTGTGTCGGCGGCGCAAATGAATGCACATAGTTGATATAGTTTCTGTTGTAATTCTCGCGCGAACGCCCCGTCACGGTCGGATCTCCTCTCTTCCCGCTTCCGGGAAACAGGTCTCCCGCTCTTCCCGCGTCTTGCCGAGCGGATTGGTACGGATCTTTCTCATACCCCTATTTTGGGACATCGCTTGGGAAATTATACCGAAGACGCTCTCCCGTTTCCGAGAGAGCGTCTTCGCGATTTTTGATCATCAGAGCAGAATGCAGATGACGCCGCCCTTTCCCTCGTTGACGATCTTGGTGACGGTCCGGCGCATTTTCCGCTGTGCGGGCTCGCCCATCGAGCGGTTTTTGGCGAGAAGTTCCTCTCCGAGCAATTCCTGGAGCGTATGGCCGAACATATTGGTGTTCCATGCGCGCGCAGGGTCCTCTTCCAGCGTCGCGGAGAGCTGCTGCACGAATGCGGCGCTCTGCTCTTCCGTCCCGAGTGCGGGGCGCACTTCGCCGCGTACGTCCACGCGAATGACGTGATAGCTCGGAGCATCCGCACGCAGACTCACGCCGACTCTGCCGCCGCGCCGCACGAGCGTCGGCTCCGAGAGGTGCATTTCCGCATTTTCGGGCGCAACGATGCCGTAGCCCGTCTCTTTGGCGGCGTCAAACGCCTGCCCGACGCGATCGTAGAGCTTCTTCGCCACCGAAAGCTGCGAACAATAGCGCATGAGCGTGAGATCGTCGGTGATCGCCTCGCCGCACTGCTCGCCCAGAACGGTGTAAAAGACCCCGTCTTTGGCGCGTACGCTGCATCGGACGCTCCCCGTCGCGGCATCCACGCGGATGTCGGCGGGCGGCAGAAGGCGCTCACTGTCCGCATACAGCGTGTCAAGCAGAGCGCAGTCGCTCATCTTGACCAATTTTGGCGCAAGCGCGCGCACCCCGCCCAGCACTTCCTCCAAAATGGGACTGTCCGCATCGAGAATGCGCATCCAGTCGGGCAAATCGATGTCCACGCACGCGACGGGGAACTCGTACAGGACGCGTTCCAGAACGGAGGCAAGCCGCGCGGCGTCCGCCTCCTCCACGTTGAGCGCCAGCACGGGCGCACCGTACTTTTCCTCCAGCTCCGCGCGAAGCTCCTCCGCCGCAGAGGGCTCGCGGCAGTTGAGCAAAATGACATACGGCTTGCCGAGCGCACGCAATTCCGCCTGCGCGCGTTCTTCCGGCGCCTCGTAGGCGGACCGAGGAAGATCGGTGATGCTTCCGTCCGTCGTCACGAGAATGCCGATCGTCGAATGGTCACGGATCACCCGCCGCGTCCCCTCCTCCGCCGCGCGGGAAAAGGGTATGCTCTCCTCGTTCCAGGGCGTGCGGACAAGGCGCGCTTCGCCGTCCTCTTCAAACCCCGTCGCGCCCTCCACGGGATAGCCGACGCAGTCGATGAGCCGCACCCGCGCCACCGCATCCTTTACCTTCAGTTCCGCCGCCTCCTCGGGGACAAACTTCGGCTCGGTCGTCATGACCGTACGCCCGCTCGCCGCCTGCGGCAGCTCATCGACATAGCGCTTCCGCTTTGCGCCCGTCACCTGCGGGAGCACCAGCTCCTGCATAAATTTCTTGATGAAGGTGGACTTCCCCGTGCGCACGGGCCCGACGACTCCGATATAGATGTCCCCGCCCGTCCGCGTTGCGATGTCCTCATATACGCCGAATGATTTCATACTGTCACCATGCCCTCCGCGAAATAGCTTTGCTGAAATACTGTATGCCGCCCTCCCGTACATTATGACATTGTACACACTTTCGGCACCACAAAAAATTCCCGTCGGCAGTCTCAGACCGCCGACCGGAACGTCGGTAAAAACTATGTCTCATGGGCGCCGCTCGGGCGCACACGATCGCGAAATTTACGTCTCTTCGCCGCTATGCTCTTCCAAAAAGGGCGTCACGCGTCTTCGTCCGGAGCCTGTCCGTCGTGCGCCTTCCACTTGCACTCCGTGAGCTCCATGTCCGTAAAGACGGCACGGAACGAGGAGTCCTCCGGGCTGCAGGCGTAGATCCCGAATCGGATCTTCTTCGGAAGGCGGAACATATGGCAGATCCGCATCTGATGGAACTGTATTCCGTCAGCGGAACTCTCCGCACAGAAGTCATCGCCTCTGCGGCTGAAACGAAACCACATCGAGGAGACAGGCGCGTCCACATCCGTCGAACTCCAATCGGAATAGCCGAGATTGGTCACGACCGCCCCCAGACGGCAGATCTTGTCGTCCTCGTTTTCGAGAGACGCCTTGATCCAGTTTTCACTGTCCAGGTACATGACAATCCCCGCCTGATCGAAACGGCGTCGGAACGCAAACTGCGTCCGGACGACAAAGGAGAAATATTCCTCCTCCGTCTCCATCTGCAGAACGGGCGCATTGTCGTTGCGGAAGTGATAATATGTCCGCTGCCACAGATCGGTGTGCGGCTCCGTGACAATCTCCACACGGTCCGCTTCCACCACCGCGTTCTGCGGCGGACGCGTCCATACCATCTTACGGGCATCCGTCTTCATCGCCGTCTCCCCGCTATGCCGCAGTCCTTACAGGAGCGACTTGTAGAGCGCGATGATGTCTTCCTTCGTCGGATCCTTGGGGTTGCCGGGACGGCACGCATCGTCCATTGCGGACTGTGCGAGGAAGTCGAGATCCTCTTCCTTGACAATTCCCTTGAGGTTCTTCGGAATGCCGACATCCTCGGAGAGCTGCTTGACAGCAGCAACGGCTGCCTTGCGCGCTTCGGCGAGCGTCATCTTGTCCACGCCCTCGACACCCATCGCCTTTGCGATGTCGCGGTACTTCTCGCCCGTAGCCTCGGCGTTGTATTCCATGACGGTGGGCAGAAGAATGGCGTTTGCGACGCCGTGAGGGGTATCATAGAGCGCACCGAGAGGGTGTGCCATCGAGTGAACGATGCCGAGTCCGACGTTGGAGAAGCCCATGCCGGCGATGTACTGACCGAGTGCCATGCCCTCTCTTCCTTCGGGGGTGTTGGCAACGGCGCCGCGCAGGTTCTTGGAGATGATCTCGATCGCCTTGAGGTGGAACATATCGCTCATCGCCCATGCGCTCTTCGTGATGTAGCCCTCGATGGCGTGCGTCAGAGCGTCCATACCGGTAGCAGCCGTAAGGCCCTTGGGCATGCTGCTCATCATATCGGGATCGACGACCGCAACGACGGGGATGTCATGCACGTCGACGCAGACCATCTTGCGGTTCTTCTGGACATCGGTGATGACGTAGTTGATCGTAACTTCCGCCGCCGTGCCTGCCGTGGTGGGAACGGCAATGATGGGAACGCACTTGTGCTTCGTGGGAGCAACGCCCTCCAGCGAACGGACATCCTCGAACTCGGGGTTGGCAATGATGATGCCGATCGCCTTTGCCGTGTCCATGGAGGAGCCGCCGCCGATGGCGACGATGCAGTCTGCGCCGCTCTTCTTGAACGCCGCAACGCCCGTCTGCACGTTCTCGATGGTGGGATTGGGCTTGATCTCGGAATAGATCTCATAGTCGATCTTGGCGGCGTCCAGAACGTCCGTCACCTTCTTGGTCACGCCGAACTTCAGAAGATCGGGGTCGGAGCAGACGAAGCACTTCTTGAACCCTCTGCCCTTGACTTCGTTCGCGATCTCCTGAATCGCACCCTTGCCGTGGTAACTGGTTTCATTCAATACAAAACGATTTGCCATAAGAATATCTCCTTAATCTTTTTTCCTTATTTATCTTATTTATCATACCCGATCGGGGTCAGATTGTCAAGACTCAATTTATAAATTCAGGAAGTCCTTGCGATATTTCACGCCGAACAGCTCCACAAGTTTGACCATGTCTTCGTCCTTGATGGTGTTCTTGCGGGGAAGGTTTGCGGTGAGCATATAGATCTGTGCAGCTTTTTCCACCGTCTCGATGAGGCCGAACGTCTCGTCCATCGTCTTGCCGGCGCCGTAGATGCCGTGCATTGCCCAGATGACAAGACGGAACTCCTCCATCTTTTTCGCCGTCGCCTTGCCGATCTCCGACGTGCCGCAGAGCATCCAGGGAAGCACGCCGACGCCGTCGGGGAAGACCACGATGCACTCGGTGCACATCTCCCAAAGCGAATGCGTGAACTTCTTCTCGTCCAGCTCATGCACATAGTTCATGGCGAGCGTGTTGGTCGGGTGCGAATGCATGACCACACGGTTCTCCGGATCGACTTTGAGACGCGCCATGTGGCTCATCATGTGTGCGGGGAATTCGGAAGTGGGTCTGCCGCCGTCCTTGAATCCCCAGAGCAGCTCGATGTTCTTTCCTCCCTTGCCGATCCGCACGATGCCGAGGTTGGTCTCGGGATCCTTCTCCACGTTCTTGAAGTACTTGCCCGTCCCCGTCACGATGAAGATCTTGCCCTCCAGAGGCGTCGCGTCGAAGTCCTCCTCGTTCACGCCCATGAAGGGAATGACGCGCAGAACTTTGTTAAGGTCCAGGTATTCGCCGACTTCCTTCTCGTCCAGAAGATAGCTGATGTTGCCGCCGTTGCGCTCGTCCCAGCCCAAACGGTACATGTTTGCCGTCGTGTCGCACATTTCGCGCACGAAAGGCGCTTCAAAGATGTTTTTCATTTGCGTTCCTCCAAAACCTTCTTTTCGTATCCCATGATCGTTTCATAATAGTTGTCGTCCAGCCCGTTCTCCTTGAGATACTCCGCCCAGACTTCGCCGAAGGGAAGCATCTTCACGCGCTCATTGAGATACATGAGCTTGGTGAACGCACCGCTCTCCTGTGCCGCCTTCATCTCCGCATTGGGCAGGAGCAGCGCATAAAGAAGTGCCTTTTCGACCGAACGCTGGCCCGTCACCCACGCGAACACGCGGTTGATGGACGCATCGAAATAGTCAAGCGCAATCTTGACCTTGCCGAGCGCGTCGTTGCGCACGACTTCCTTCATGATCTCCTTGAGCTCGTCCTCGAAGATGACAACGTGATCGCTGTCCCAGCGGACGGGACGGGAGACGTGCAGCGCGACCTTGTCGTAGAACACGAGCATCGCAGGGATCTTGTCGGACACGACCTCCGTCGGATGATAGTGGCCGTTGTCGAGCAGCGAGCAGATGCCGCGGGTCGACGCATAGTTCTGACAGAACTCGCTCGAACCGACCGTGTAGCTCTCCACGCCGATGCCGAACACCTTGCTCTCGACGGCGGGGATCACCCACTCCTTGTCATAGTTTTCCAGAATCTCGTCCAACGACTGCGCATAGCGCTTGCGGGGCGAAAGACGGTCGGCGGGAATGTCCTTGTAGCCGTCCGGGATCCAGATGTTGACCAGGCAGGGGCTGTTCATCTCCTTGCCGAGGTACGCCGCGATCTCCATGCAGCGCTTGCCGTGCTCCACCCAGAACTTGCGCGTCGCCTCGTCGGGCGAGGAGAGCGTCAGGCCGTCCTTCATCTTGGGGTGCGCGAAGAAGGTCGGGTTGAAGTCGATGCCCTCGATCCCGTGCTCCTTGGCGAACTTCACCCAGGGCGCGAAGTGCTCGGGACGATAGGCGTCACGGTCGATCTTCCCCTTTTCCGCGCCGAGGAAGGCGTAGCTTGCGTGAATGTTGATGCGCTTGGTTCCGGGCATCAGGCTGAGCGCATAGGCGTAATCCGCCATCAGCTCTTCGGGCGTGCGGGCGCGTCCGGGATAGTTGCCCGTCGTCTGAATGCCGCCCGAAAGGCTCTCGGCACCCTCAAACCCGAGGACGTCGTCTCCCTGCCAGCAATGCACGGAGATGGGAACGCTCTTCAGCGTCTTGATGGCCGCATCGGTATCGACGCCGAACGCGGCATACGTCTTTTTTGCTTCTGCATAGCTCATGATGTTTACCTCACTTTCTGATTTGGATGAAATGATGTTGCAAATGTCACAATCCGCGAACGGACTGAATCTTCAGGTTTCCGAGTGCGGTCGCCTCGATGGGCAGGGCCACCACCCGCACGCCGCAGAGCGAATAGGTCAGCTCGTTGAGATAGCTGTTCTTGGCGCCGCCGCCCACGATATAGAGCGTATCGAACCGCCTGCCCATGCAGGTCGACAGTTCACCAAGCGCAAGGCGATAGCTCTGCGCAAGGCTCCTGTATGCACAGCGGAAGTAGTCGCCCACGGTGTGCGGGCCCTTCCCCTCCTCGAACCAACTGTCAAACGCCGCTTTCATGCTGGCAGGAGCCAGGAAGCGCGCATCGTCCGCATCCACCACGCCCGAGAACGTGCTCTCCTGCGCCGCGTGCATGACGTCGTCGTACGAGTCGTCGGGGCAGAGCTCCTTTTTGAGCGACTGGATGAGCCACATGCCCATGATGTTCTTCTGGAAACGGACATACCCCACGCCGCCTTCGTTGGAGAAGTTGGCACGGCGCGCCGTGTCCGTGCAGATCGCCTCTTTGGACTTCGCGCCGAGCAGCGACCACGTCCCGCTCGAAAGATATGCGCCGTCCGTCATGGGGATGCCCTCCACCGCGCTTGCCGTATCGTGCGAAGCACACAGCACCACCTGCGTGTTGCCGCCTGCCTCCGCCGCCACTTCGGGAAGAAGCGCGCCGAGCGCCGTCCCCGGCGCCGAAAGCGCACCGAAGAGCCGCTCCGGAAGTCCGAGCGCCTCGATCAGCGTCTTATCATACGTCTTGGTCGCCGCATTGACCAGTCCCGTCGTGGTCGCATTGGTGTACTCGTGCGCCTTCACGCCCGTCAGTTTATAGGACAGGTACTCGGGGATCATCAGAAAATCGGTCACGCCTTCCAGACGCCCGTGCATCTTGTCGTCCGTGAGCTGATAAATCGTGTTGAACGGCTGGAACTGAATGCCCGTCCGCGCATACAGATCGGCAAACGGCACTTTTGCATGCACCGCCTCCACAGCCGCCTGCGTACGGTCGTCGCGATAAGCATAGCAGGGAAGCACTTCACGCTCCCCCTTCATGAGCACGTAGTCCACCGCCCAGGTGTCGATGGCAAGGCTCTCGATGACGGGATACTTCGCAAATGCGGCCTTGATGCCCGCTCGCACGCTCTTTTCCAGCGCCGCGATGTCCCAGACAAGATGTCCGTCCTCTTTCTTTACGCCGTTGGGGAAGCGATACACTTCCTCCGTGCGCATGGCGCCGTTCTCCACCCAGCCGACAATGTGACGGCCGCTGGACGCGCCGATATCGATCGCAAGATAGTATTTCATCTTCTTTCTCCTTCTGTCAGCGCTATTATATCACACCTGTAAAATAAAACAAGGACGTTATTTTTGAAAAATACTGTCCGCATTTGACTTTTTTCGGAAAATATGCTATTCTATTCCCATGGACAGCACCATCATCGAACGGCTCACGCGTCTCACCGCCGAAGAGCGCGACATTCTGCGGGGGCAACAGGTCCGAAAGGGCGACTATTCCGCATCCGAACGCTTCATCGTCAACAGCGCAAAACTGCTCGACGGAAAACAGCTCGACCTCCGTCCGCACACCCGATTTGTGGATTTCCCCGAACACGGTCACGACTACATGGAGTTCATGTATGTCTATGCGGGGAGCATTTCCCACGTCATCGGGAAGGAGACGCTGACGCTCGAACGCGGGGACATCCTCTTTCTCAACCGCCACGCGCGTCACTCCGTCAAAAAGGCGGGCGAACGGGACATCGGCATCAACTTCATCCTCTCCAATCCCTTCCTGCAAGTGGTCTTTCAGCAAGTCCAGAACAACTCCGTCATGAGCGAGTTTCTGACGAGCAACCTCGAGGACAACGGAGAAGGCGAATATCTCTTCTTCCGCACCAAGGACAACTTCCCCATCCGCAACCTGATGGACAACCTCATCTACGCCATCGTCAACCGCTCCGAAGAACTCTACGCGGGGCTCGTCACGCTGCTCTTTTCCTACCTCGCCTATTACCGCGATACGCTCGTCAATACCCTGCGCGACTCCTCCCCCGACGCCCGTCTGCGCCACGACGTGCTCGCGTACCTCGAAGGGCATTACCCCGACGCCGCCCTCTCCGACCTCGCCGCAACGCTCGGGTATGCGTCAGCATACCTCTCGCGGCGCATCCGCGATGCGTTCGGCAAGACCTTTCTTCAGCTCTTACAGGAACAGCGCGTCCGCGCCGCCGAACGGCTTCTTCGGACGACCTCCCTCGACGTCGAGGAAGTCGCCCATGCGGTCGGATATGAAAATCAGAGTTACTTCTACCGCATCTTCTGCAAAACATACGGAACCACCCCGCACAAATACAGAAAAATGCCGACTGCTTGAGTCGGCATTTTTTCTGCACACGCCTTCCGACGTTCTTTGCGTTTCTGCAAGCGTCAGGCGGCGGGCTGAGCGGGCGTGTTCATGATGTAGATGATGCCCTGCTGCAGCGAATCGAGCGGCATATAGGAACCGTACGCCGCGATGACCTCTTCGATGTTGGAGGGAACGGTGAGGCCTTCGCTTACGGTATAATCGCCGTTGGCGACGTACCAGCAGCCGGGAATGACGGAGACGGCGTCCGCGATGACGGTCTGCGTGACTTCGCCGTTGATGGTGACGTTCTGAACGTTGTTCTCTGCACCCGCATTGGCAACGGGCGTATAGGCGAGGATCTGAAGCGTATAGTAGACGTCGATGCGTCCGCCGACGCCGCCCGCGTTGAGCGCGCCTTTCTCCGCATCCAGGCTGCACCCGTCCGTCGCAATGGCCGCCGTGACGGTACAGCCGCTCGTCGTCAGATAGCGCTGGGCGCCGATGATGCCGCCCACGTTGACGGACGACGCGCCCTCTTCCTTGACGGCATTGACGTCGATGTCCGCCTCCACCGTACACGTCCCGATCTGCGTTCCCGAACCGCTGAGTCCGCCCACGTTGATGACGATCTCGGAATCCTCTTCCGCCGTCGCCTCGTCCGCATAGTTGAGCGTGAGCGCGATGTCGGTGCGGCAGGCGTTCATGTAGGCATAGTTCTCGCCGAGCAGTCCGCCGAGATAGACTTCGCCGCCGTGCGCCACTTTATTGGTCGCGTTGAGCGTGATGTTCCCGCTCGCCGCGCACGCCGTGACATAGTTCGTCCAGCCGCCTGCCTCCAGGCCGCCGACCGCCGTGAACAGGTCGGTGCGGTACGTCAGGCCCTCTTCGTCAAACGTCACGTCGATGTCGCAGTCCGTAATGCTGACGTTCGTGAGCGAGGAGCCCATGTCGAATGCCGCCAGCACGCCGACATAGAGATAGTCGCCGTTGTAATCCACGTTCACCGTCGCATCCGCAATGGTGAGATTGGAGATATTCGCCGCGGCAAGCGCATTGAACATTGCCGCCGTGCCGTTGCAGGTCGTGCCGTCATCGTGCCACACACTGCCCTCTGCCGTATAGTTGTCGACCTGCTTTTCCGCCGTGACGATGTTCACCCCCGTGACGGGATGATTTCCGCCGTCGATGGTGCCGCGGAAGGCATACGTCCACCACTCGGTGTTGTAATATTCATAATTGGAGAAATAGGCGCCGATGCTCTCCCATTCACCCGTGAGCGCGATGTCTGCCGTCAGCTTGTATGCGCCGTACAGATCGTCCGCAATGGCGCAGAACTCCTCCGCCGTGGCGACTTCCTTCGCCTGCACCCAGCGCACAACAGCGTCACCGTGCCGTCCACGTCGGCAGGGTCGAGCAGCATGACCTCGTTCCCGATCGCGCGCTCTTCCCGCTCCGCCTCCGTCATCGACTCGTACTTTGCAATGCCCGTCGTGCTCAGCTTCTCCCCGAACAGCCAGAGATACTTGGAAACCCCGTTGACGATGTCCTCCTGTGTGATCTCCGCCTTGGTCTGCCAGCCCGCAAAGTAATACCCCTCGCGCACGGGCGCCTTGGGCGCCGAGACAAGATAGGCCTCGTCTGGACTTCCCGTCACCTGTTCGGTTCCGGAAAATCCTGCCGTTCCCGCTTCCGCGTCCGCCTCATAGCGATAGAGCGTCGTCGTGTCCTCGGCATTATAGATATAGCGCACCGTATAGGTCACGTTGCTGTCGTTTTCCATGCTGTTCTTGACGGGGTCGAGCGTGAATCGGACTGTCCCCGCGCTGGGGATGCCCACGCCGATCGTATAGACGCCGTCCGTAAGCGAATACGTCTTTGCGACGCCGCTCTGCGCATCGGCAAGCGTGGTCGGATTTTCCGCACTTTCGTCCCACATCGCCGTCAGCGTCAGATCCCCGAACGTGCCGTCCGACGCTTCGTCCAGCGTCCAGCTCCCCGTCAGCCATGCGGAATACCCGTCTCCCGCATCCACGTTGACACGGAACACATTGCCGTACAGCTCGCCTTCTTCGGGCGTCTCGGGCGTCTCCAGATATTCAAAGCTGATGTACGCCTTTCCGATCCCGGCCCAGAACGTCTCAACGCCCGTCTGGTAGAGCGTCCCCTCCTGCGGCGCGGGCGGCTCTTCGTCCGTTCCGCATGCCGTGAGCATTCCGAGCGTCAGGCATGCCGCCGCCCCCAATGCAAGTCCCACAAATTTCTTTTTCATCCTCTTTTGCTCCCGACGAGTTTATTATTGATCGGCTTTTGCCATTTCGTCCTGCCATGTCCGCCGTCCGTCCGCCGCTGTCCCCCTGCCCTTATCAGGCACAGGCGTAAATTCCGCGAAACCTCAGGGGCTTCATAAAATCCGTAAAAATACGGGCGTGTCATAAAATCCGCAAAACTTCAACTGCGGTCATGAAATGCGCCGGACGTCTGCCTTATTTTCCGCAGTAAACGGTATATTCGCCTGCCGTGACGGTGCGCGACGTGCCGTCCGAAAGCACGATGTCCGCCGTGGTGTTTGCGGGGACGGAGACCGAAATTTCCCAGCCGTCCGCCGTCTTTTTCCAGCCGCAAGCCACTTCGCCGAAGACGCTGCGATAGCGCGTCGACGCATAGGTGAACGTCCCGCCGGGGACAGGCGCTATGCGGAAATGTCTCTCGCCCGCCACGCTGATCCCGCACATCACCGAAAACACCCATTCGAGCACCGCGCCCTTGGAGTAATGATCGAGCGAGGCGATTCCGCCCTGGGCGCACGTTCCCTCCCAGCTCTCCCAGACGGTCGTGGCGCCGCTCTTGGGCATGAACAGCCACCCAGGCATCTGCTCGTTTTCCAAAAGGCGGTAGGCGTATTCGGGCCCGATCGCCGTCAGCACGTCGAGAATGAGCGGCGTCGACAAAAATCCCGTTCCGATCCGCCAGCCGTAGTTTTCGAGCGCCTTAATCAGCCGTTTTTGAGCATATTCCGTGCGCTTTTCATCGAAAAGCCCTAAATAGAGCGGGCGGACAAGCATCGCCTGGCGGTCGGTGTCGAGCGTGAACTCCGCACGCTCCCGCAGGGCGCGGTACGCCTCTTTCGTCTTCTCCGCGTAGAATGCATAGCGCTTTTTGTCCGCCTCCTCGCCGAGCGTCTCCGCGATCTCGCTCATGAGACGCATCATCCAGCTCGCATAGGCCGTGGACACCTCGGGGTGCGGCAGAACCATATCCGTCCAGTGCATGGGGAAAACGTCCGCCGGCTCCGCCCATTCGCCGTAGCTCTGGCCGTAGTTGACGGCGTACTTGCGGTATCGGTGTCTGAGGTGCAGCGGCTTGGAGAGGAAGGTCACCCGCCCCATGCGGCGAATGACAAACTCCGCATAGCGCTTCATGCCCGCGTAGTATGTCTTCAGGATGTCGGTATCGCAATACAGCTTGCTGAACCGATAGGGAATGAGAATCCCCGCGTCCGCCCAGCCCGAAGAGCCGTTCATGAACGACATATAGAAGTCGACGCCGCCGTACGGGGCGATCTGCGGAAGCCGACCGTCCTTTTTCTGCCAGTCATAGACATCGCGCAGATGTTTCATGGCAAAGGGCGCATAGTTGAACAAGTACCCCGCCGTCGTAAAGAAGATCTGCGAATCGCCCGTCCAGCCGTGACGCTCGCGCGTCGGACAGTCGGTCGGGACGTCCGCCGAGTTGTTCTTCGCCGACCAGCGCGTGCATTCCACGAACCGATTGAGCAACGCGTTGGAACTGTCGAACGCGAGCGTCTCCTCCATGTCCGAATACACCGCAATCGCCGTGAAATCCTCGGGCGCAATGGCGATGTCCGTCTCGACCAAGACATAGCGGAACCCGAAGATGGCAAACCGCGTCTTGTACACGTTGACGCCGTCCTTGCAGGTGTATTCCACCTTTTGCAGCGGCGTCACGCGCTTTTTCGAGGCACACTGAATGTTCTTCTGCGTAAATTCGCCCGCCGCGTCCAGCATTTCGCCGAAGCGCAGGCGGATCGTCTGCCCCGCCTTCGCACGGAACGCAAAGCGCACATACCCCGCGATGTTCTGTCCGAAATCCAGCACGCGCTTGCCAGCGGGCGTACGGATAAGCGTCGGGCGGAAGGTCTCGTGTTCGGTCACCGCGACGTTGTCGGACGCCGTCGGAAGCACCGCGTTCTTCCGCTCCCATGCGTGCCCCCGATAGGACGGCGCCATGCGCGCATCGACGATCTCGCCGTCCTTGTTGTCCGCAAAGCGGATGGGCCCGTCGTTCGACCACTCCCAATGCCTGTCCGTCGTGACGACCGTGCAGGCGCCCGTCTTGTCGAAGAGCTCCAGCCGCGCCATCAGCTTTGTCTGCGTTCCGTACTGATTGCGCAATCCCCACGCCCCGCAGCTCCCGCGGTACCAGCCGTCGGCAAGCCAGACGCACAGCGCGTTTTCGCCCTCTTTCACGAGCGACGTCACATCGTAGGCCTGGTACTGAATGCGCTTGGTATAGTCGGTATGCCCCGGAGCAAGCACGAATTTCCCCACGCGCTCGCCGTTGATGCTCGCCTCGTACAGGCCGCACGCCGTAATGTACAGCCGCGCGCGAACGATCGCCTTCGCCTCAAACGAACGGCGGAAACAGTCGACGGGATAGCGCTTTTTGCGATCCACCCGATAGTCTCCCGCAATCCACTTCGCGCCCCAGTCCCGTTCGGAAAGCAGTCCCGTCTCAAAAAAGGCGCTCTCCGTCTCGCCCGCGCAGTCTGTCTCGTCCCAAAGCTGAACCGTCCAGGTTACCCGCTGACGGGACACGAGTGCCGCGGGATAACGCACCGTCATGGAAGAGGACGCCGTCTTTCCGCTGTCCCAGACCGTCTTGTCCGCCGTCGAAGCCGTGACACGGTAGGCCGTCTGCGTTTTTCCTCCCGCGCAGTTCCACATCAGCCGCGGATGCTGTACGTCGATCCCGATCGGGTCGACGAGATATTCCGTCTTTAAGTTGATCGCCTTCATAACTCCCTCCTTGTTTCCCGCACGCAGACGCGGGCCGTCCGCCCCGCCGTCTTTTTCATAAATCCGTTCAGCAACATTCAACAAATCCGTTCAACGACATTCAACAAATCCGTTCAGCAGCATTCCGCGTAAAATCTTGCCGCCCGTTCCGTCCACGGCTCTGCGGGCGTACCCGCGGCGACACCCCAACCGTGCGCCGTGCCGTCGACGGGGAAAAAGACATGCGCCACGTTGTTTCGCGCAAGTGCCTCCTCCATCATGACCGCATTGTCAAACGGAACGACGGTATCCCCTTTGCATTGCCACAAAAATGTGGGCGGATAGTCGGCAGAGACCTGCCGTTCTATGGAATATCTTTCCTGCAGACGCGGCTCCGCCCGATCGCGTCCGAGGGAATTTTTGCGGCTGCCTTCGTGTGCCCTTTCACCCATCGTGATGACGGGATAGCCCAAAAAGAGCGCGCGCGGCTTCGGCAAGCCGTATTTTTCCCAGCCGAGCGACCGAACGCCCCAGCTCGCGGCAAGATGCCCGCCCGCCGAAAACCCGCAGACGGCATATCCGTCCGAGGCGAGCTGCCACTCCTCGGCGTGAGATGCGATAAAGCGCACCATCTTCGCGACGTCCTCCTGCGGATGCGGATAATGCGCCGCCTTGCCCACGCGATATTGCCCGACGATGGCATTGAAGCCGAGCCGATTGAACCGCACCGCCGTCGGAAACCCCTCGACAAACGAGCAGACATCGCCGTACCCGCCGCCCGGAAGAATGAGCACATACGGCCGATTCTCTCCGATGAGAAAGGCATACAGTCCGACCGTATCGCCGAGGTCATAGTAAAAGGTCTCTCCGCGGGCGCGCATTTCGTTGAGTGCCTCGGCGGCAGATGCCGCATTCAGCGGATAGAACCAGCTCAGATTGCTGATCCGATACGCCTGCATGAGCGACCGTATTTTCCGCGGACTGATGAGATACTTGCGAAAAGGCGCAAATTCCTTACAGTGCGCCACCCGAAAAAGGCGCGTCTTGGGGGAAAACGGGGCGCTCATGCCTTCGGGAACAGGCGAAAGAGCTCCTGTTCCATTTTAGGCGTCCACCATTGCAGATACCCTGCCCGCGTCGGGTGGATCGCATCCGCCATCCAGAGCGCGCGCGATTCCTCGGAAATCCGCGTTGAATGCGGTGTCCGTGTACAGGTCTATGACGCCGATGTCGTACTTCTCCTGTATGGAAAAGAGCGCATCCACCATGGCGGAATATTCCGCACTTTCGTAGTACGCATTGGTATAGAACACCACAGG
Organism: Candidatus Gallimonas faecavium; assembly: GCA_904391375.1. Classification (GTDB taxonomy): domain Bacteria; phylum Bacillota; class Clostridia; order Christensenellales; family Borkfalkiaceae; genus Gallimonas; species Gallimonas faecavium. The sequence continues at coordinate 19,723 of CAJFMF010000022.1, forward strand.
ACAATGCCAGGTATCGCGCACATACTGAATGATGTACTCAATCGCCCCGCATACGGTGGACGTATCGAAGGCTTCGCCCTCCGCCGCGATCTTCCCGAGCGGTTTTTTCTGCGTCGCGTCGTTCGTGGAGAGCTGACAGACGACAAAATCAAATGCCTCGTTCCCATCCAGCCGCTTCATGCGCGCGATGTAGGAATTGATTCCGCTGTCCACAAGCGTGGTGCCGCTCACCGCTTCTTTGACAAATGTCATAGTATTATGTCTGGCAAGGTACTCTGCAAACGACGTCTGAAGCGAGGCCGCGCCGTATGTCACCGATGAACCAAGAAAGAGAACGTGCTTTCCCGCAAGCGGACTGTCCGCCAACGGCTCCACCGTCTCCACCGCATACGCATCGCTGTTCCCCGCAAGTTTTTTATAACGCAAATTTGCCATTTCCGAAAAAGGCCCCCATGTCCAGAGATATCCGCATACCATCAGCCATACGACGATCAGAACCGCCAATCCCACCGCAATGCACGGCAGCATAATCCAGAGTTTCTTCTTTTTCGTCATTGTCTCTCCCCGATCTTCACACAGCCGCATCCGCATGATTGCAGGCGGCCGTCCTGAAAAAATTGTTCCGAAATCCGCCTGCCCTGCACGGCCGTTGCCTATGCCTCGGCGTCAGGCTTTGCGCCCCCGTTCGGAGAGCGCCTCCTGCATCGAACGATAGACGGCCTCACCCTTTGTTTCCTCGATCCGCCATTTCGCCTTGTCTTTTTCCGCGGCGATCTTTGCCTTCAGAGCCGCCTTTTCTTCCTTTGCGCGAAGGACTTTCAACGTGTTTTTTCAAAAGAGCGTCTTAGTCCGCTCCCGTCTTTTCACAGCGCGCTTTCAGCCCCGTGCGGAAGATCTGCTCGGCGAAAGCGTGTCTCCCTTTGTCATTCTTCTTCCCCCTTATCCTTTGGAAGTGCCGGCACCCTGATCTTGGTGCAGAAACACTTGATGCCGCGGAAAAGTTTTCCGTTTGCCAGCGCCACAAACCCTTGAGCAATGTTGTAAGGCATATGCGTGCCCGCCGACATCGACATGGTGAGAATGGAGTTGGAATCGAGGACGCGCTTCAGAAAGAGCGCTCCTTTGATCTGATTGTCCCGCTCCGTTCCGGGCGGGAGCTTCTGTGCCGCCTTCATCTGCCTGCTTGCCGTTCCGAGGACCGCGTTATACAGAATCCTGCCCATAAACGTGGACTTGAGATCGGTAAAACGCGAGTCCAGTCGGAGCGGCTTGGGGGGCAATGCAACGGGAATCTTTTGTCCGCTCATCGCCTCAAATGCGGCATCCGAGACGCAGTCGATTCCCTCGGTATAGGCCTTCCATGTCTGCGCGGAATAGGGCGAAACGCCCTTTTCTCCGTGTATGAGAATTGTCTTGCAAAGCTGCACCGCCGTGCAGTCCGAACAGATCTGCATTTCGTACAGTCCGTCCTCCAGCGTCCAGCCGCGGCCCGGGACAAAGCAGCAAAGTTCCGACTTTTTCACCG
>CAJFMF010000023.1 GCA_904391375.1 Candidatus Gallimonas faecavium
GAGACGAAGGAGAACGTGCAGTAGATGACGTGCCAGCCGTAGTCGGTGGGAACGACCACATAGTTGCCTGCGCCGAGACGGCAGGCAAGCTGTGCGGCGTACTCAAATTCGGCCATGTAGCTCGTCTTGCCCGTCGTGACGGAATAGCCGAGGTAGGTATTGAGCCCCGCCGTATCGGTATTGTATGCGAAGGAGAGCTCGTTGATGACGGAATATGCGACGTTCTCGGCAGAACCTTCCAGGAACATCTCGTTTGCGTTGAATCCGTTCGCGCCGAAGTCCACCTTACCGGCATAGTAGACGAACTTGCTGTAATCCACCGTGCCGTCCGCCTTGTAGTAGTCGGCCACGCTGCGGTTGTAGTACGCCGTGTTGTCCTCGGCGGGAACGATGACGTCGTCCGCACCGATGCTGCTCACATAGCTGCCGCCCGTGACGGTGTAGGCATCTTCTCCCGTGACCGCCGACGCGGACTGCTCGAGGTAGCCCTCCATCTCCGAAATGAAGGCGTCGATGCTGATGCGGTTGGGCGTGAGCACATATTCGTCCTTGTCGTTCTTGCGGACGGAACCGTTGTAGGTATATCTGCCGTAGTAGTTGGGCACGCGCTCATACTGCGTGCTCGCGAGCAGGCTGTCTTCAAAGAAGAGGTACTCGCGCGAGGCGTCGCCGCCGATGTAGACGTTGTCGAGTTCCGATTCGGGATCGACGCGGAAGGAATAGTCCTCCGTTCCCGTGAACCAGGTCCCGCGCTGATCGGTGCCGCGCACCTTGGCGAGCAGGTCGGCACGGAAATTGAACTTGTTGCCCTTCGTGTCGCCGAAGTCTGCGGGTGCCGACGAGAGCGCCTGCGTCTGCGAGGTCGAGAAGGGAATGAGAATGTTGACGACAAAGCCGTAGTTGGGCTCGGGTGCGGTCAGCACGAAGGAGGTATCGGACACGCCGTCCAGCGCCGTCGTGAAGGAGGAAAGATCGGCGTCGAACGCCTTTTCCTGACGGGAATAGGTGGTGTCGTAGACCTGCTGCGCGACCGATTCCGTGACGGTGGACTTGATCGCCGTCTCGAACTTGTCCGTCATCTTGTTGATGATCGCCGTCTCATAGGAGTTCTGCAGCTCCATCTTGAAATAGTCAAGGCTTTCGATGTCGCTCGTGTCCTCATTGGCGGAGACGAGATCGTTGGAACGCAGGCTGGCGAGGAACGCTCCGTATGCCTTGCGGCGCGTGGTGGGCGTCGAGCCGTCCTGCACCTCGTATCCCACGCAGTTTGCCGCCGCGTTGGAACCCGTATAGATGCGGTATGCCTCGTTGTAGTAGTCCTCGTCCTCGGTGTTGACTCCCGTGGGCGTCGTGCGCGCCGTCTCGGTGGACGTCTCTTCGTCCTCAGCGTCGATGTAGGACTGCTCCTGCGAGTCAAGCGAATTGTTGAACAGCACGCGCGTGTCATAGAGCGCTTTCGCACGCTCCGCATCGGTCAGGAAGTACCCGAGCGCCGCAAGCGACTTGTCCCCTTCCTCTGCCGCGTCCACCGCCGCGCGGTAGCCGTCCGCCGAGAAGTCCTCCGTCTCGTCGTCCAGCAGATAGAGCATTGCATACTGAATGTAGACCTGACGGTTGACCAGCGTCTCGCTGATCATTTTGAACGTATCATAGTACGTCCAGCCGTAGCTCTGCATCATGGAATAGCCCGTCGAGATGAAATAAGCCACCATGTCGCGCTTGGTGATCTCGGACGTCTCGATCACGTCGGCATAGTCCGCATACTCGCTCGATGCGAAGTTTGCGCTGTTCGTGATGTTGACCTCCGCAATGACCTGCGCATAGTCTTTGCTGATGTTCGTCGTGACAAGTCCGCACCCGGCGAAAACACTCGTGCTCATCGCCGCGGCAAGGACCGCCGCCGCCACCTTCGTCGATTTCTTCATCTTTTACTCCGAAACAATTTCACGGGGAGTTCCCCGTTTTTCTCATATACCCGTTTATTATATCGTATTTGAGCAAATTTCGCAATGATTTCGCAGTGAAAATCAAGCAAAACTTCGCGCAAACTTCAAAAATTTTGTCATGAGGATCATCGTCTTCCCGCCGTCCGCCTGCGGACGGAAGGTGACGACGGGCGCGCTCGTCATGTCCAGGCCCACGAGTCCCGCATATTTTTCCATCGCGGCACCCAGTCCCTTGTCGCCCAGCGCCGAAAGCGAGGCAAATTCCAGCGCTCCGCCCCGTCTGTCCACGCGGATCCGCTTCACCCCGAACGGCACGGCATAGCTCTTGAGCGCCGCGATCACGACCAGGTTGAGCGTCTCCGGCGGGAGCGGTCCGTATGTCTCCTCCATCGAGCGGCACACGCGGCGGTAGTCGTCCAGCGAACGGATCTCCGCGATCTGCTTGTAGCAGTCCATGCGCCCCGCGCTCGACTCGACATACCGCTCGGGAATAAATGCCGTCGCCTTGATGTCCAGCTCGATGCTCTCCTGCCGTTCGCCCGTCAGCTCCTCCTTGAGGATCTTGGCGTACAGCTCATAGCCCACTTTGTCCATATGCCCGTGCTGTTCCGCTCCCAGCACGTTGCCCGCGCCGCGGATCTCCAGATCGCGCATGGCGATCTTGAACCCCGACCCGAGCTCCGTAAACTGCATGATCGCCTTGAGCCGCTCGGCGGCGGCCGACGTCATGACGCGCTCGGGCTTGTAGGTGAAATAGGCATGCGCGAGACGGCTTCCCCTGCCCACGCGCCCCCGCAGCTGGTAGAGCTGCGAAATGCCGAGGCGGTCGGCGTCGATGACCACGAGCGTATTCGCGTTGGGCAGATCGATGCCGTTTTCGATGATGGTCGTCGTCACCAGCACGTCGTATTCCCCGCGGTAAAAGCCGAACACGTTCTTTTCGAGCGTTGCCTTGTCCATGCGCCCGTGCGCCACGCACACGCGCGCCTCGGGGACAAACTCGGAGAGCCGCTTGGCGTACTGATAGATGCTCTCCACATGATTGTAGAGCAGAAAGACCTGTCCGCCGCGGGCGATCTCGCGGAGCACCGCGTCCCGCACGAGCGTCTCCGTCTCCTCGGCGACGTACGTCTGCACGGGCAGACGCGCGGAGGGCGGCGTCTGAATGGTGGAGATGTCGCGGATCCCCGAGAGCGACAGGTGCAGGGTGCGCGGAATGGGCGTGGCCGTCATGGTCAGGCAGTCCACGTTGCGCTTGTAGTTCTTGATCTTTTCCTTATGCTCGACGCCGAACCGCTGTTCTTCGTCGAGAATGAGCAGGCCGAGATCGCGGAATTTTACATCGGAGGAGAGCAGACGGTGCGTGCCGATGATGAGGTCGACGCTCCCCTTTTCCAGGCCGTTCAGGATCTCCGCCGTCTCCTTTTCGGTGCGGAAGCGGTTGAGACAGGCGACATGGACGCCGAATTCCTTCATGCGCCCCACGGCCGTCGCAAAGTGCTGCTCGGAGAGCACGGTGGAGGGACACATGAGCGCCGCCTGTCTGCCCGCAAGAATGCATAAATACGCCGCGCGCAGGGCGACCTCCGTCTTGCCGAACCCCACGTCGCCGCACAGCAGACGGTCCATCACCTTGTCCGATCGCATATCGGCGAGGATCTCCTCCGTCGAGGACGCCTGATCGGGCGTGTCCTCGTAGGGAAAGGCGGCGATGAACTCGTCCATCTCCTCATAGTAGTCGGGAAAGAAATACCCGCGCTTTTCCTGACGCTCGGCATAGAGCGCTTTGAGGTCGAACGCGAGCTTTTTGAGCGAGGCGCGCACGCGTGCCTTGACGCGCTCAAACTCCCCGCCCCCGATCTTGGAGAGCGTCGGTTCGTCCCCGCCCATGTATTTGGACAGCACGTCCATTGATTCGACGGGAACGTGCAGGACGTCTCCGCCCTTGTAGACGAGCGAGACGTACTCCTTGGTGCCGTCCGTCGTCTCGATGCGCTCGACGCCCGTGACCTTTCCCACGCCGTACGTCTCATGCACGGCATAGTCGCCGATCTCGGGCGCGAAAAAGAGATCGCCGCGCCGACGCTTGATGCGCCGCGCCCCCGCCGCCTTGGGAAACAGGTCGGAAGACCCGATGACGGCGAGCTTGTTCTCGTGCAGGACAAACCCCTTGTCGAGCGTCTCCTCGAGCACGGCGATGCCGCTCAGATCGGAGAGTCGTGCGGGCAGCGGCATGACGGGAAGATATTCCTCGGCGAGCGCGTCGCGCATCTTCTGCGCGCGCTCGGGCGTGCCGCACCAGAGAATGGCACGATAGCCCGTGCGCATCCACGTCTTGAGGTCGGTCACGAGATCGGGCAGCGACCCGAGATAGCGCCGTGCGGGCGTGGAGGTGAAGTTGAACAGCTTTAATGGCTGAAAGAAATACGCGTTCCCCGCAAACGTCTGCAACGCGAGCGTGCGGAAATCGGTAAATTGCTCCATGCGCGCGGCGGGCGCGTACTGCTCCGCCGAGAAGGACATGACTTCGCCCCCCTTCTCCAATTCGGAAAAGCGGGCATAGTGCTCCTTGTACATCCCCTCCAGCTTGTCGCGGATGAGCTTGCATTCGTCAAAGACGAGAAGCGTCCCCTCGGGCAGGACGGAAAACAGATCGGAAGAATTTTGCAGAAGCGGCAGGATAAAGTCGGTCACGCTGCCCGATTCAATGTCCTCCGCGATCGCCTGCAGCCGCGAATATGCCTCGCTCGATTTCGCCTTCTTGCACTCCGCGTGCAGGCGCGCCATGACGCTCTCCCGCTCCCCCTGCGCGAATACGACGTCCGTCGCCGCGCAGATCGCGAGCGCGCTCAGCTTTTCATAGCGCTCGCCCGTCACTTCGTCGTACGGCTTGATGCTCTCCACCTCGTCGCCGAAAAAGTCGATGCGCACGGGATGCTCGGAGTTGACGGGCCATATGTCGAGCACGTCTCCGCGCACGGCAAAGGTGCCGCGGCTCTCGGGCGAATATTCGCGCACATACCCCGCCGCGACGAGTTGGTCCACAAAGGCGCGCATCTCGCATTCGCCGTCCGTCTCCAGATGAAACACGGGCAGGCGCTTCGGCACGAGCTGCGCCGCCGCCTCGATGTCCGCCACCAGGACGTCCGCCCCCGCCTGCCACTGCGCGAGCGCCGCAAGCCGCTTATAGAGCGCCTCCTTGGAACCCGCCTTGCGGTAGGTCAGGACTTCGTCCTTTGCGGCGAGCAGGGCGACCTGTTTCCCGGAGAGCGCGCGGATGGCGTCCGCCGCCCGCTGTGCCGTGAGCGCGTCCGCCGTCAGATAGACAACGCGCCCCGCACACAGCGAGGCTATGAAGTACTTCTGCGCGTCCGAAACGCCTGCGACCGCCGTCGGAATGCCGTTCCCGATCGCCGCGCCCAACAGCGGATAGTCGCCGTTCAGCGCCTCAAACGAGAAAAAACCCCTGCGGATCATCCGTTATACCTGCCCATGACGAGATCGATCCGCTCGCCGCGCGCAAGCGAGACGGCCGCCTCCGCCGCCTTGTGACAGGCCTCCGTGAACAGAGGATAGTCCTCCTTTTTCACGTCCGCCAGAACGTAGTTGATGATGGGAATGTTGACCTCGGGATCGCGGATCCCGATGCGGATGCGCGCAAAATCGGAGATGCCCGTCTCAGCGATCACCGAGCGCATCCCGTTGTGCGTCCCCGCGCTCCCCGACGGACGGATACGGACATGTCCCTTGGGAAGGTCATAGTCGTCATAGATGACGACGAGCTGTTCGGGCGCGATCTTATAGCGCGCCATGAGCTGTTTGACCGCTCTGCCCGACGCGTTCATATAGGTGAGCGGACGGGCGAGAATGACCTTCTCCCCGCCCAGGTACGCCTCTGCGATGCTCGCTTCGCATTCCTTTTTCTTGAATTTGACGCCCAGAATTTCCGCAGCGTCCGCCGCGGCGAGGAATCCCATGTTGTGAAAGGTCTTTGCATACTTTTCCTCGGGGTTCCCGAGACCGACAATGAGAAACATATTGACTCCGTTCCCCCCTTAAAGCGGGGGCTTGATTTCAGACTTGATTTCCAAAAAAGCCCGCCGCGCACACCGTGCGCGGCGGGAAGAGTTCAGTCGTAGATCTTGCTCATCGGCTTGTCGAGATAGACGTTCTCGATCGCCGCGGCAAAGATATCCGCCGTCGTGATGATCTTCATCTTAGGCAGCATCTTCTCCTCGGGAAGATGAATGGTGTCCAGCATGACCAGTTCCTCGATGGGCGACTTGTCAATGCGCTCGATGGCGGGTCCGGAGAGCACGGCGTGCGTGCAGCAGGCGTAGATGTTCGTCGCGCCCGCATCGACGAGCGCCTGAGCGCCCTGCACGATCGTTCCGCCCGTGTCGATCATGTCATCGACCAGAAGGCACTTCTTGCCCTCGACGTTGCCGATGATGTTCATGACCTCCATGACGTTGGCACGCGGACGGCGCTTGTCGATGATCGCCATCGGGCAGCCGAGCCGCTCCGCCACTTTGCGCGCGCGGTTGACGCTTCCGACGTCGGGCGACACGACGATGAAGTTCTCGTCCATGTGCTCGGCAAAATAGTTGTACAGCGTCGGCCCGCCGAGAAGATTGTCCACGGGAATGTTGAAAAAGCCCTGAATCTGTGCGGCGTGCAAGTCCATCGTAAGCACTCTGTCCGCGCCCGCCGACGTCAGCAGGTCTGCGACGAGTTTCGCCGTGATCGGATCGCGCGAGCGGGCCTTTCTGTCCTGTCTCGCATACCCGAAATAGGGCATAACCGCCGTGATGCGCCCCGCCGATGCACGCTTCGCCGCATCGATCATAATGAGCAGCTCCATCAGATTGTCGTTCACCGGAGTCGAGGTCGACTGGATGATGAAGAGATCGCGCCCGCGCACCGTTTCCGCGATGTGGACGCTCGTCTCTCCGTCCGAGAACTTCCCGACTTCGATCTCGCCGAGCGCCGTATTCAGCTTGGCGGCGATCGCCTCTGCGAGGGGCCTGTTAGAGTTGCCTGCAAACAGCTTGATTTCGTTTCCGTGTGTAATCATGCCTTCTCCTGTATTTTTCGCGCAGAAGATCTTCCTCCCCTGCGCAATATTTTCCGCATCCCGCTTTGCGCGGCGCCCTTCATTCCCCTCGTTCGCGCCGCTTCCGCAAACACACCTGTTATTATACACGAACCGCGCCCCTTCGTCAATCATTCTCGGCGATTTCCCGCCCCCTCCCGACAAAATTTTTTTCGCCCCCTCGCTTTGTCCTTCCGAAGGTTCTTCCGTATCAGCCGCCCCGCGTTCGTTCATCCCCGACCGCCCCGCGTTTGGTCATCCGTAAAATCCAAAGTCCAAGCGGCTGTTTCTCTTTTCTCGCCTCGTCCTGCTTTGTCCGAGCGAATGCCCGTCCCGCAAGCCCGACGCAGACAGTTTCCGCACGGCGAACGCTTCGCACAAAACCAAGACCCGCGCATCCTGTAAGAATGCGCGGGTCTCCCCCCATATAGTATCGCATAAAGAGATGCTTTATGCTCTGGCAAAAAGGTCAGCGCGTGCGGACGCGAATCGCAGTCACGCTCAACGGCTTCACCTCGTACCCGAAAGTATTTCCGCGGGAAAATGCACCGATCGTATAGGTCTTTCTCGGCGAAACGTTCTCCGCGCCGAGCGCATTTTCATCCGCATATTCAAATCCCGTGACCTCGCGCACCTCTGCGATGCCGGCGAGTTTCACGCCGAGATCTTTGAGCGACACATTGAGCCGAACCGCCGTCTCTCCGGCGTTGGCGATCTTGATGATCACGTCGCCCGTCTCTTCGTCGGCGCTCGTCACAAAGTAGATCTGATCGACTTCCCGCTCCACGCCCGCCGAAGGCGAAAACACGACGGTCGGCTTTTCGGAAGCGTATTCCATGGCGGACGTCACTTTGTAGTCCCCCGCATTCTGCATGAACAGCTGCTGAACGTAGTAGCTCGGGGTGCGGACGAGATCGGTCTCGGTGTAGTACATCATGTCCACGTACCACTGCCGCCCGCCGTTCAGATTGCCGAACATGGGCGCATACGCCGCCAGCTTGACAATGTCCCCGTTGCGTTCAAAGCCCGTCATCATGGCCGCTTCGGAGAGCGCGTTCAGCAGGTTGCTGCTCTCGCCGCCCGAGAACTGCGTCCTGTCCATGACGACCCCGTTTCCGCCGGGCGAGCGCACGATGTTGGTGTTCGCCGCATATTCCCCGACAAAGACGTCGTAATATGCGTACGGATCGTCCTCGGGACGCAGATAGCTGTCATAGAGGTCGTGATTATAGAAGAGATCGGTATAGTTGACGTAGTAGTGCTGATCGACGACTCCGTAATCGGCAATGCGGTACATGTCCACCGTGTTGTTGCGGTTTCCGTTCTTGAAATTGACGAAGTTATCGGCCGCCGTCTGCGCCGCCCCGCGCCGCCCCAGATCGGGGTCTTCGCAGTGCGTCATCATCGTGCAGTTCCCGACAATCAGGCGCACGCTGCCGTAGAGCGGATTCTCCTGCGCCTTTTCGTGGAACGCCACGACAAACTTTTCATAGTATTGGGTGTAGTATTCCCCCCACTGCTCGTTTCCGATGCCGAGATAGTCCATCGCAAACGGCTCGGGATGCCCCATGTCCGAACGCACCTGCGCCCAGTATGCCTCATTCGCATCCTCCGAGGCGGGATCGCCCTTTGCAAAGGCTACCAGATCGAACGCATCCTGAATGAAGTCGTCGATCCCGTTCCCGTGCCGCCCCGACAGCGCCCGCGCGCCAAGCACCTGACAGCTGTATCCGCAGTTGAGAATGGGGATCGCTTTCGCGCCCAGCTCCTCGCAGAGCATGAAATATTCATAGAACCCCAGCCCGTATTCCATCTGATAATAGGCAGAGGTGTTGTTCAGATGCCAGCGGTTGGTATTATAGGTCCGCGTCGCCTGCTCTCCGTATGTCGTGACTTCCCGCGTCGCGCCGTCCTCGTTTAAGGTGTAGGTGAATGCGGGTACGGAATCTTTGTCCGTCCCGGCCACGGCACCGACCGAATTTTTCCAGTCGTAGTAGCCGTCGTCCGTTCCGTCCCCTTCGATGATGCACCCGCCGGGAAAGCGGAAGAACTTCGGCGAAAGATCGGCGATCGCCTGATAGAGATAGTTCTTGATCCCCGTCGTCTGATTCGCGTCACACGTTTCCAGAGTGACGTTGTCGAGATAAACGGTCCCTGCCTCCGAAAAGGTCATGACAAACCGCAGATCGTCGGACGCCGTCCCCGTCGCCGTGAGCGTCGTGCGGTACTTCACCCATTCATCGCCGCTCGGACGGATTTCGCCCTGCGCATAGATCGTCTCGCCGTCCGTGACCGCAAGGCCGATCGTCCCCGCATATCCTTTGACAAAGGCGGAAAACGTGTACTGCGTTCCCTCCTGCACCGCGATCGGCGCGGCAAAATGCCCTTCGTTGGAGAGCGTCGCCCCCTGTTGCGCAACTGTAAGCGCAAGATGATCTTCATCCGCATAGGTGCCGTCCGCGTTGCGAAAGACCTCCTGCCCGGAGAGGACGCCGTCACGGGTCTGCGCCGCCATCGTCGCCCCCGTCGCCTCCCATCCGTGCAACTTGCCGCCCGAAAGCGACGTCTGCAGGTTGGCAAACGAGCTGTTGATCAGCAAATTGTCATCGAGCGCAAAGGAGACAAAATTGATGTCCTCCAGAAACAGCCCGAAGAGATCGGACGATATGCGGTTGCGCTCCCCCGTCTTGTCGATCTCTCCCGTCAGAGAGAGCGTCGCCGCCGCATCCGAAAACGCAGGCGCCTCCGCGTCGGGCGTCTCCGTCGGTGCGCACGCGCCGAGCAACACCGTTGCTCCCATCGTCCCCGCAACCAGCAGAGATATGGCCTTTTTCCTCATAGTTTCCCCCCATCTATTCGGATATGTTCATTATAGCACACTTTTTCGCATTCGGCAATACCTCTGGAGAAAATATTTTTAATTTTTTTTGAATTATTTCACCTATTTGTAAAAAGAATACCCGCACGCCGCCAAACCCGCGCGAAGGAATTGCCGAAGAAGTTCTCATAAGGGGGGCATAAGGAAACCCTGCAAAACCGCTGGCGCGTGCGGAAAGGATCGCTCCTCTTCAATCAGTTCGGCCGCTGCGCGCTCTGCGTATAAAAACATGGAATGCCATCGGCGGTCATCCGATCGCGTTTTTGCAGACAGCCTCCACGTTTTGCGGCGGTGTCTCCGAGGCGGCATGATCTGCATAGGGATCGGGCGCGATCGCGGGTTCCTGCGCGAAGTCCGCAAAAACAGAGCCGAAGAACACGGTCATCAGACAGCACAGAAAGAGCAACAGATAGGAAAAAAATTGCTTCATGATATCCCTCCTGTTTCTACAACGTTTGGAAAGACCATTTTTTCCCAGAAATCATATTTTTTCCGATCCGATCCATTTCGCTCTGCGCAGAAAGTGGAGTGAACGTGCGCGTCTGTCAACAACTTGTCGGGCACTCTACGGCGGCAATGACGCTCAACGTCTATACCCACGTTATGGACGATTACAAGCGCAAAGAAGCGGCAAAATTTACGCTTTTCCCCTCTTTTGGCGGCTGAAAGCACAAAAAAAGACGAGGTCGCAAAACCTCGCCTTTTGGCGCAGAGAAGAGGATTCGAACCTCCGGACGAGTCACCCCCGTCACACGATTTCCAATCGTGCTCCTTAAACCACTCAGACATCTCTGCACGGAACAAATGGCATTTTACAACAATTCCGCAAAAAAAGCAAGTTCTTTTCATGCGCTTTCATCACTTTTCCGATTCGGAATTGAAAAATATTTTTCGCGTCTCCCCTCTGCCTGATCTTTCCGCATTAAGACAAACGAATTGCAGAAGTCCTTCCGTACATTCGGAAACGTCATCCCCTTATGTCAGCTCTTTGCCCAACAAAGATCTCTGAGCGAAACAAACCATTGCAGTGCAAAACAAAGATCTTCTGAACGGTTTGCATATTGATTTCCTGTCGTATCTTTTTTTCATGAATGAAAAAAGCCATCGGGTGCATCCGATGGCTTTTTCTTGCCGATGTTTTTATTTTGTTGCGGGCGGGACGTCTTTGGACTCCGCAGGAGCACTTTCCTTGCTCTCCGCCGCCTGTTCCGCCGTCGTCTGTGCCGCCGCCACTGCTGCTGCCGACGCCGCGGCGACTGCGGCTTTTTCCGCTTTGCGCTTTTCCGCGGCCTCTTCGATCGCCTTCTTGGCTTCGGCGCGCATCTTGCTCACCCGCATCACCGCTTTTATGATGAGGAACAGCACGAACGCCGTCAGCAGGAAATTGATGATCGCATTGATACAGGTACCCCAGTCGATATAGATGGAGTTGGCAAGATCGATGACCTGTGCGCCCGTCTCATCCGTCATGTACGCCGTTTTGAGAAAGGTAAAGAGCTCGTTGAGCGAATCCGCCCCGAGGATGCTTGCAAGAATCCAGTTGATGATCGGCTTTAAGATATTGTTGCAGAGCGCATTGACGATCGCCGTGAACGCGCCGCCGATGATAATGCCGACGGCCATGTCGAGCACATTCCCGCGTGCAATGAACTCTTTGAACTCCTTCCAGAAGCCCTTCTTTTCCTCTGCCATGATTTCATAGCCTCCTGTATTTTTTGATCCAACGCCTGAGGCGGCGCATGGGCGCCCCCGCAGGCAGTTTTTCCAGACGGAACTGCCAGTTCCCTTCGTTGGTGCCAGGATAATTCATGCGGGCTTCGTTGTCCAGCCCAAGAATGTCCTGAACGGGCAGCACGGCGAGTTTTGCCCTGGAAGCGAGCGCCATCCGACAAAAGGCGTCGGCAAAGTCCTCGGGGGCCTCTTTGAGACGGACAAAGATGTTCTCTTCCTGCAACACCTTCGCGACGCGCGAACGGAAGAGCAGAAACTCCTCCGTGGAGAGCGTCTTGACGTAGCCCGCGACCGTGTCGTTGTCGTGCGTTCCCGTATAGCACACACTCTCCGCTCCGATGTTTTTGGGAAGAAATTCGTTGTCCTCGTTGCCGTCAAAGGCGAAGAGCAACACCTTCATGCCGGGGAATCCGAGCGATTCACGCAGTTTCTCGACGCCTTCGTCCATGATGCCGAGGTCTTCCGCTATAATGCGGTCTTTTCCCGCCACATGCGCGAAGAGCTTCTCTTTCGGGCCGTCCTGCCATTCCCCTCGAACCGCCGTCTCGGAAAAAGCAGGGATCTCATAATAGCGGTCAATGCCGCGGAAATGATCGATACGGACGATGTCATAGGTGGCGAGCGCATCGTTCAGACGGTGCGTCCACCAGGCATAGTCCTCCTTTTCGTGCGCCTCCCAGTCGTAAATCGGGTTGCCCCATAGCTGACCCGTCTCCGAAAAGTAATCGGGCGGAACCCCCGCCACCTTGGTGGGCCGAAGTTCGCGGTCCAGTTTGAACAGCTCGGGATGCGCCCAGACGTCGGCACTGTCCGCCGCCACATAGAGCGGAATGTCGCCGATGATCCGGATTCCGAGGCGGTTGCAATATTCCTTGAGCGCCTTCCATTGTCTGCGGAATTGAAATTGCAGGAACTGCCAGAACAGGTACTCCTCATGGAAATCGGTGCGCAGCTTTTCGAGCGCTTCGGGATCGCGGTATTTGAGCGGTTCCTCCCAATAGAGGAAATTTTCTCCGTACACGCGCTTTGCCGTCATGAACATGGCATAGTCCTCGGCAACCCCGCTCTTGACAAAGGCGCGGAAGTCCGCTCCGTCAAAATTAAAACGGGAAAACGCCTTGCGCAGCGTCACGAAACGCTCGTTATAGAGCGATCCGTATGTGACGGCACCCGGCTCATGCCGCGCCGCCGACAGCTCCGCCTGCGTCAAAAGCCCCTCTTTTGCAAGCTGATCGAGATCGATGAAGTAAGGATTGCCCGACGAACAGGACACCGAACTGTAGGGGGAATCGCCGTAGCCCGTCTGCACGAGCGGCAGAACCTGCCAATAGCGGACCCCGCATTTTTTCAGCGTCTTTGCGAACCGATACGCTTCTTTTCCGAACGAACCGATGCCGTACTTCCCCGGAAGGGAGGAGATATGGCACAGGACGCCCGCCCCTCTGCACATTTCCATATCGCCGCCTCAAACGTTATTTTTTCAAAAGCGCGCGGATGCGATCGCAGGCGCGCCGCGTATTCTCCTCCGTTCCGAATGCCGTCAGACGGAAAAATCCCTCGCCGTTCGCGCCGAACCCGCTGCCGGGCGTTCCGACGACCTGCGCATTCTCCAGAAGATAGTCGAAAAATTCCCAGCTCTTCATGCCGTTCGGGCATTTCAGCCAGATATAGGGCGAATTTTTGCCCCCCGTGTACCAGATCCCCAGCTCGTCAAGACAGTCGGAGATGATCTTCGCGTTGTTGCGATAGTAATCGATGTTGGTGCGGATCTCGCGTTCGCCCTCCTCGGTGAAGACCGCCGCCGCGCCCATCTGCGTAATGTAGGACACACCGTTGAACTTGGTGGACTGACGGCGCACCCACAGCCGATTGAGCGGCGTTCCGCCCCGCACGAGCGCATTCGGCACGATCGTGTACCCGCAGCGCACGCCCGTGAATCCCGCCGTCTTGGAATAGGAACACAGCTCGATGGCGCACTCCTTGGCGCCCTCGACTTCGTAAATGCTGCGCGCACAGCGCTCGTCCGTGACAAAATATTCATACGCCGCATCGTAGAGAATGACGGCGTCCATCTTCCGCGCATAGTCCACCCATACCTTGAGCTGCTCGCGCGTGTACGCCGCGCCCGTCGGGTTATTGGGGGAACACAGATAGATGATGTCCGCATGCACGCTCGCATCGGGCATGGGAAGAAAGCCGTTTTCCTCGTTTGCGTCCGCAAAGAGGATGGGCCGCCCCGCCATCACGTTGGTATCGAGATAGACGGGATAGACGGGATCGGGCACGAGCACGGTGTTGTCCGTCGAGAAGATGTCGAGAATGTTGCCGCAGTCCGACTTGGCACCGTCCGAGACAAACACCTCTCCCTTCTCCAGCGAAACACCCTTTTTGGCATAGCTCGCAAGAATGGTGTCGAGCAATGCGTCATAGGCATAGCAGTACTGGTCGGGGCCGTATCCCTTGAACGTCTCGGCGCGCGACATCTCGTCCACCGCCTTGTGCATGGCGGAAATGACCGCCGGCACGAGCGGACGTGTCACGTCGCCGATGGAAAGACGGATGACCTCCTTGTCGGGGTGCGCCTTCTTGTACTCCGTGGTCTTTCTGCCCACGGTCGCAAAGAGGTAACTGTCTTTGAGCTTGAGAAAATTTTCGTTGATCTTCATTGCTTTGCCTGTTTCTTCTCCGAATAGAGCACCGCATGGCGGATAAATTCACGGAACAGCGGGTGCGCGTTGTTGGGACGGGACTTGAATTCGGGATGGAACTGCACCCCCACGAAGAAATCGTTCGCAGGGATCTCCACCGCCTCGCACAGGCGCCCGTCGGGAGACGTTCCGGCGATCTTCATGCCGTTTGCTTCAAACTGCTCGCGATAGTCGTTGTTGAACTCGAACCGATGACGATGGCGCTCATAGATGAGATCGGTCTTGTAGGCCTCCTTCATCCGATCGCCCAGAACAAGGCAGGGATATGCCCCAAGACGCATCGTCCCGCCCATCTTCACGCCGTACTGATCGGGCATGAGATCGATGACGGAGTTCTTTCCCTCGGGATAGAACTCGGAGGAGTTTGCATCGGAAATCCCGAGCACGTCCCGCGCAAATTCGATCACGGCGACCTGCATTCCGAGGCAGATCCCCAGATACGGGATGTTGTGCTCGCGCGCATAGCGGCACGCCGCGATCTTGCCCTCAATCCCGCGCACGCCGAAGCCGCCCGGAATGAGAATGCCGTCCACGTCTTTGAGCACCTTGTCAACGTTCTTGTCGTTGAGCGTCTCGGTGTCCACCCATTCGATCTCCACCTTGGCGTCCGCCTCGTAGCCGCCGTGCGCGAGCGCCTCGGCAACCGAGAGGTAGGCGTCGTGCAGCTGCACATACTTGCCGCACAGCGCAATTTTGACCGTCTTCTTGCGGGCATGGATGCGCGAGAGCATCTCCATCCACTCGGTCATGTCGATGGTGCGCGGGTCAAGGTTGAGGATCTTGCAGACAATGGTGGAAAGATCGCTCTTTTCCAGCATTACGGGCGCTTCGTAGAGAACGGGTACCGTCATGTTCTCGATACAGCACTCGGGCCGCACGTTGCAGAACATCGCGATCTTCTCGCGAATGCTCTCCGGCATGGGAGAATCGACGCGCGCCACGATGATGTCGGGGAAAATGCCCATGCCCTGCAGTTCCTTGACGGAGTGCTGGGTGGGCTTGCTCTTGAATTCGCAGGAGCCGGAAATATAGGGAACGAGCGTGACGTGAATAAAGCAGCAGTTGTCCCTGCCCACCTCGCGCGCGACCTGACGGATCGCCTCGATGAAGGGCTGCGACTCGATGTCGCCCGTCGTCCCGCCGATCTCGGCGATGACGATGTCCGCGTTCGTCGTCTTGCCGACCTGATAGATGAAGGACTTGATCTCGTTGGTGATGTGCGGAATGACCTGCACCGTCTGTCCGAGATACTCGCCCGCACGCTCCTTGTTCAGGACGTTCCAGTACACTTTGCCCGTGGTGAGGTTGGAGAATTTGTTGAGATCTTCGTCGATGAAGCGCTCGTAGTGACCGAGGTCAAGGTCGGTCTCCGCACCGTCCTCGGTGACAAACACCTCGCCGTGCTGATAGGGACTCATCGTGCCGGGGTCGATGTTGATGTAGGGATCGAGTTTCTGCGACGCCACCTTGTACCCGCGCATTTTGAGAAGCCGTCCCAGCGATGCCGCCGTGATTCCCTTTCCCAGTCCCGAGACAACGCCGCCCGTGACAAAGACGTATTTTGCCATATTGCTATTCCTTCCTCCTTGGCAGAGACCGCCTCCGATGTCGTTGTGCGGCCCGTTCGTTTCAATCGTAATATTTCTAAGGATATGGCTTACCGACCGATCGGACAGCGCCCGCGGTCGTTCCACAATCGGCTGTGCGCACCAAAATGACGCGAACGTTCGCGTCATTCCATGCTCAGCCGTCTGCTTTTTTAATCAAAGTTCGACGTCGCCCTCAAAGGCAAACGCCGCAGGCCCCGTCATAAAGACGGTCTGCTCGGTATAGCGGACGGTGAGATCTCCGCCGCGCAGGTGGACGACGACGTCCTCCCCCATGCCGCAGAATCCGTTGAGAACGCCCGCGACCGCCGCCGCACAGGCACCCGTCCCGCAGGCCCACGTCTCTCCGCTGCCGCGTTCCCAGACGCGCATGGTGAGCTCGTTCCGCGCGTCCACGCGCACAAATTCGGCGTTGACGCGCGCGGGAAATGCCGCGTGGTGTTCAAACTGCGGGCCGAGTTTTTCCAGATCGACGGTATAGGGATCGCTCACAAAGGTCACGCAATGGGGATTGCCCATGGACACGCAGGTGACGCGGTAGCGCTCTCCGCCCACCGTGAGCGGGACGCTGATCGCGCGCTCGCCCGCAAAGTTCGCGGGGATCTGCGCGGGGCGCAGTTCGGGCGCGCCCATGTCCACGCGCACCTGACGCACGATGCCCTTTTCTGCCTCGAGCGCAAGCGTCTTGATGCCGCTCTCCGTCTCGATCCGCAGTTCTTTTTTGTGTATCCCCTTGACTTCGTATAAAAATTTTCCGATACAGCGGATGGCGTTGCCGCACATCTTCCCCTCGCTGCCGTCCGCGTTGAACATCCGCATCCTGCCGTCCGCCTTCTCGCTGCGGCAGATATAGACGACGCCGTCTCCGCCGATAGAAAAATGCCTGTCGGACAGCTTTACGGCGAGCGCGGAGGGATCGGTCGGGAACCAGTCGAAACAGTCGAAGTAGATGTAGTCGTTCCCGATGCCGTGCATTTTCCAGAAGTGTTTTTTCATGGCGCAGTGCTCCGCCCGAACCTTACCGACGAATGATCGCGTCGCGCTCGGCGCCGACCGAGATATAGGCGATCTTGCACTCGCAGAGCTTTTCCAGGAGTTCCACATAGTCGCGGGCCTCCTTGGGAAGCTCTTCATACTTGCGGCACGCCGAGATGTCGCAGTTCCAACCCTTCACCTTTTCAAAGACGGGCTTGCAGTGATCGAGCGCATCGGGGAACGGGAATTCGGTGATGCGCTTTCCGTCCAGTTCGTATGCCGCGCAGATCTCCAGCTCGTCGTGTCCGGAGAGAATGTCGAGCTTGGTGAGCGCGATCTCGTCCGCGCCCTGGCAGCGGATGCCGTAGCGCGACGCCACCACGTCGAAGGGGCCGACTCTTCTCGGACGCCCCGTCGCGGCGCCGTATTCCCCGCCCGCCTGACGCAGTTTTTCCGCTTTTTCGCCGAAATATTCCGCCGTGAAGGGGCCCTCGCCCACGCAGGTCGAGTATGCCTTCATGATCCCGATGGACTTGTCGAGCTTGAGATTGGGAACGCCCGCCCCGATGGGCGCATACGCCGCGATCGTCGAAGAGGACGACGTGTAGGGATAGATCCCGAAATCGATGTCGCGGAGCGCGCCGAGCTGCGCCTCGAACATGATGTTCTTGCCCGCCTTGTTCGCCTCATGCAAATAGAGGCCGACGTCGCAGATATAGTCCTTCAGCGGCTTGCCGTACGTTTCAAAATAGTCCACGATCTCGTCCACCGTGATGGGCGCATGACCGTATCCCTTCTCCACCGTGAGATTCTTCCACTCGACGATGTCCTTGATGCGGGCATACATCTTGTCGGGGTGCAGCAGTTCCCCCATGCGGAATGCCTTTTTCATGTATTTATCCGCATAGACGGGCGCAATGCCGCGACGGGTGGAGCCGAACTTCTTATCCGCGAGACGCTCCTCTTCCAGGCAGTCCATCAGGACGTGATAGGGCATCGTGATGACCGCCTTGTCGCTGATCTTGAGGTTCTCGGGCGTAATGGAAATCCCCTTCGCGCGGAGCCGGTCGGACTCCTCGATGAGATGGCGGATGTCCACCACCATGCCGTTGCCCAGCACATTCACGACGCCTTCGCGCAGAATGCCGGAAGGAAGCAGATTGAGGACAAACTTCCCCCTCTCGTTGATGACCGTGTGGCCCGCGTTGTTTCCGCCCTGATACCGGCAGACAATGTCGTAATCCTGAGAGAGAAGATCGACCATACGGCCCTTTCCTTCATCGCCCCAGTTGATCCCGCAGATCGAAGTAAGCATAAATTCCTCCTTCCGGACACCGCATATCCTTCTTTGCGGCGCCATTGAACAATCGCCGTTATTATACTATATTATAGCCGTTCTTGTCAAGCGGTAACCCCAAAAAAGCATACGCAAAGTTGACCGCGTCCGACACATTTCCGCTTCCTCCGCACGCGTTGCCTGCGATCGGTTTTTGACAGAAATTTACAGTTTTTTCACGCCAAAGAGTTGACATTCTCCCCTTTCCGTCGTAAAATAGTCTTTGAAAAGTTTTTGAGGTGCGAATATGTATTGCAGAGATTGCGGCGCAAAACTCACCCTGCGCTTCCTGGAAAACGAAGGTCTTATCCCCTACTGTGAACAGTGCGGCGCATTCAAGTTCCCGCTCTTTCCCGTCGCCGTCTCCATGACGGTCGTCAACCGCGCGGAAAACAAGATCCTGCTCGCCCGCCATACGGGAGAAACGGACTACAAACTGTTTGCCGGTTACATCAAAAAAGGCGAGAGCGCCGAAAAAGCCATCCCGCGCGAGCTGCGCGAAGAAACCCGCCTCACCGCCATCAAATGGCGCTACCACGCCTCCCGCTATCATGAGGCACGCGACGTCCTCATGCTCAACTTCATCGTGACCGCGGACGAGGGCGACATCTCCCTCAACGAGGAGATCGAAGAAGTGCATTGGTTCACCCCCGACGAGGCAAAAGAACACGTCATCAAAGGCTCCACGGCGGAATACTTCCTGCTGGGCGCCCTCAACGAACTGGGCCGCAAAAAATAATATTCCCCGCGCCGCACCTTCTGCGGCGCGGTTTTCATTGGAAATATAACCAACCCGAAAGACGCATCTTTTCCCGAAGTCCGGAAAGCGGCAATGGCGCGGCAATAAAAAAATTAACCCCCGGCACGGGCATGAAAATCATGCCCGTGCCGGGGGTTTCTTTCTCTGTTTTCCTTCGGTGCCTGCTCGGTTTTGAAAAGTGCAGGCAGGTCATCCGCGGATCTGTCCGTTCCCGCGGATGATGAACTTATAGGAAGTCAGCTCGCGCAATCCCATGGGTCCGCGTGCGTGGAGCTTCTGCGTCGAGATTCCCATTTCCGCGCCGAAACCGAACTCGAATCCGTCCGTAAAGCGGGTGGACGCGTTCCAGTACACGCACGCCGAATCGATCTCTTTCAGGAATTTTTCCGCCGTGCGCTTGTCCTCGGTGACGATCGCCTCGCTGTGGTGCGTGGAGTGCTCGTTGATCCACGCGATCGCCTCGTCCGCGTCCGCTACGATCTTGACCGAGATCTTTTTGGCGAGGTATTCCTTATAGAAGTCCTCTTCGGTCGCTTCGCCGACGGCGGGCATATATTCGCGCGCCTTCTTATCCCCGACGACCTCCACATCCCGCTCAAACAGGGGCAGCAGGAGCTGATCGAGTTTTTCGCGCGCAAATTCGTCATCCACGACAAGGCTCTCGCACGCATTGCATACGCTGGTGCGCTGCGTCTTTGCGTTGACGAGCAGGTTGCGCGCCATGTCGAGGTCGGCCGTCTTTTCCACATAGATATGACAGTTCCCCGTTCCCGTTTCGATGACGGGGACGGTCGCGTTCTCCACCACCGAACGAATGAGTTCCGCCCCGCCGCGCGGAATGAGCACGTCGATGACGCCCTTCTGCCGCATGAACGTACGCGCGCCCTCGTGCGAGACGTCCTCGATAAGCTGAATAAATTCGGGATCGAATCCGCCCGCCCGAATGGCGTCCTTCATGACGCGGACAATGGCGGCATTGGACGCATAGGCGTCCTTGCTTCCGCGCAGGACAACGGCGTTTCCGCTCTTCAGGCACAGCGCGACGGCATCCGCCGTGACGTTGGGACGCGCTTCATAGATGATCCCCACGACGCCGAAGGGAACGCGGACACGGGAGATGTCCAGCCCGCCCGCCGTGGTGTGATGTTCGATGACCTCGCCTACGGGACAGGCAAGGCGCACAAGCTGGCGAAGACCCTCCGCAATGTTTGCGATGCGCGTCTCGTTGAGCATGAGACGGTCGCAGAACTGCTCCCCGCGCGTACACGCCGCGACGTCCTTCTGATTCGCCTCGATGATCTCCGCGGCATGGGCGACAAGCGCCTCCGCGGCAAGCGTAAGCATTTTATTTTTCTCCGCCTCCGAAGAATACGCCGCCGCACCCGCGTGTTTCTTGGCAAGCTGACAGGTTTCGGAAACCGTCATAGAGCTCCCTCCCGTTTTCCATGAATTCCATCACGAATTATACCACGAAATGCCGTGGCTGTCAATAAGATCGGATTTGCTTGCTTTTGCGCCCCTTTCCGCCCCGTTTTTTCCCGTGCCACGTCAAAAAACCGTAAAAATGTGCGAGAAGCGCCCCTGCACCGAAAAATGTCCGCTCTCCCGCACCGTCTGTTTTGACGTTCCCGCCGTCCGACAAGGAAGCGGCCCCGCGCGGAAGGCTCTTCCGCGCGGGGCCGCAAGATGTTCCGCGTTCTGTGCCCGCGTCCCTTCAGGACGGGTCAGTTACACGACAAAACGCACGAAAAAAC
>CAJFMF010000024.1 GCA_904391375.1 Candidatus Gallimonas faecavium
CGGACGTACGGGATCCTGCGCAGGCTTGCGGGCGCGTTTTTCAATCCGTTTACGCTCATTCTTGCCGCGCTTGTGCTCGTATCCGTTCTGACGGATGTCGTCTTTGCGCCGCCCGCGGAGCGCAGCTTTCTGACGGTGGGTGTCATCGGGGTCATGATCGCCGTCTCGGGCGGGATGCACTTTGTACAGGAGACGCGGAGCGCGCGGGCGGCGCAACGGCTTTCTTCCATGATCGCGCCCACGGCTTGCATTGTGCGGGAAGGCGTCGCGGCGGAGCGCCCCGTTTCGGAGATCGTGGTAGGGGATCTCGTCCGTCTTTCCGCGGGGGATATGCTCTCCGCCGATGTCCGCATTCTTGCGGCGCGGGATCTCTTTCTCGCGCAGGCGTCGCTGACCGGGGAGAGCGCGCCCGTGGAAAAGAGCGCACAGGCGTCGGAGCCGTGGCAGACCTTGTCGGAGAGCGGATGTCTTGCCTTTGCGGGGACCAACGTCCTGAGCGGCACGGGGACGGGCGTCGTCGTGGCGGTCGGGAAGGAGACGCTGCTCGGCCAGACGGCGAAGGCGCTTGACGCGAAGCCGACGGTGACGGCGTTCGACCGCGGCGTCGGGAAGGTGTCCCGTCTTCTGCTCGTGCTGATGCTCGTCATGGCGCCCGTGGTGCTGCTCATCAACGGACTGACAAAACACGACTGGCTGAATGCGGCGCTGTTTGCGGTGAGCGTGGCCGTCGGACTTACGCCCGAGATGCTCCCCATGATCGTGACGGCATGCCTTGCCAAGGGCGCGGTCGTCATGGCGCGGAAGAAGGTCATTGTCAAGAACCTGTCCGCCATCCAGAACCTCGGGGCGATGGACGTCCTTTGTACGGACAAGACGGGGACGATCACCCAGGACAAGGTCGTTCTGGAACTGCACCTCAACGTGGAGGGGCGGGAGGACACGCGCGTCCTGCGGTATGCCTGGCTCAACAGCGCGCATCAGACGGGGCTGAAAAATCTCATGGACGCTGCCATCATTTCCCGTACGCAGCTGCTCTGCGAGGCGGGGGAGATGGATGAGGCGCTTCTGCGTTCCTATCGCAAGACGGACGAACTGCCCTTTGATTTCGAGCGGCGCAGGATGAGCGTCGTCGTGGAGGACGCGTCGGGCAGAGAGATGCTGCTCACGAAGGGCGCCGTGGAGGAAATGCTCGCCGTATGTGCATATGCGGAGAAGGCGGACGGAAGGACGGCGCTCACCGAAGAGGTGCGGCGGGAGGTGCTCGCGCTCGCGGACGGGCTGAACGCAAAGGGGATGCGCGTTCTGGCACTTGCGCGGCGGCTCGATCCGCCCCTTCCGCTGACGGCGGCCGAGGAGCGGGAGATGACGCTTGTCGGGCTTCTTGCCTTTCTCGACCCGCCCAAGCCGACGGCGGCCGCTGCCATCCGCCGCCTGAACAAGGCGGGCGTTGCCGTCAAAGTCCTGACGGGGGACAATGAAAAGGTCGCCGCCTGCATCTGTGAAAAAGTGGGCCTGCGCACGGGGCGGATCCTGCTGGGAAGCGACGTCGATGCGATGACGGAGGAGGAGCTCCGCGCGGCGGCGGAGGAGACGGCCGTCTTTGCCAAACTTTCCCCGCTGCAGAAAGCGCGCGTCGTCGCGTGTCTGCGCGCGAACGGACACGCGGTGGGGTACATGGGGGACGGGATCAACGATGCGCCCGCCATGCGCGCGGCGGACGTCGGGATTTCCGTGGACAGCGCCGCCGAAGTCGCAAAGGACGCCGCGGGGGTCATCCTGTTGGAAAAAGACCTGACGGTCGTGGCGGACGGCGCGGAAGAGGGGCGCAGAACGTATATCAACCTCATGAAGTACATCCGCATCACGGCTTCCTCCAATTTCGGGAACGTGTTTTCGGTGCTCGTCGCAAGCGCGTTTCTTCCCTTTTTGCCCATGCTCGCGCTGCAGCTCATGCTCCTCAACTTTGCATATGACATCTCCTGCGCGGCCATTCCGTGGGACAGGGCGGATCGGGCGCTCCTTGCCCGTCCCGCCGCATGGGACGCAAGGGCGGTCATGCACACCATGTTCGTGTTCGGCCCGATCAGTTCGCTGTTCGACATTCTGACCTACGCCGTCCTGTATTTTGCGGTCTGTCCCGCGGCGTGCGGTGCGCCCTATGCCGCGCTCGGAGCGGAGGGAAAGGCGGCGTTTGCCGCGTATTTCCGCACGGGCTGGTTCATCGAGTCCGCGCTCACGCAGCTGCTTGCGCTCCATCTTCTGCGCACGCCGACGCTCACATGGGAAAACCGCGCTTCGCTGTCCGTCTGTCTTCTGACGGCGGCGTGTGCGATCGTCCTCACGGCGCTTCCCTTCACGCCCGTCGGAAAAGCCGTCGATCTCGTTCCGCCCGCGGGACGGTATTTTGCGGCGCTCTTCGGGATCGTCGTCCTCTACGCCCTGACCGTTCTGACGGGAAAACGGCTCGTTTTTCACGGGCGCGGCGGGTCGGCGCAGGCAGACGAAAGGGCTTCAAAAGCATGAGAAAAACTGCATATTTCCGCGGAAAATTTGAGACAAGCTCTTGTCTTTTTTTCGGAAATATGGTAGAATAGCAAAGAACCACAAGGGTCGAACAATTTTTATGGAGGATACAAGATGCAATATTCACGCGAAGTGGAAGAGATGATCTGTGTCGCAAAGGGTCCCAAGCATGACCCCGCTCCCATTCCGGAAGAGGGCAAGTGGATCTGCGCGAAGCAGATCACGGACATCAGCGGCTTCACCCACGGCGTGGGCTGGTGCGCGCCGCAGCAGGGCGCCTGCAAACTCACCCTGAACGTCAAAGAGGGCGTCATTCAGGAGGCCCTGGTCGAGACGATCGGTTGCTCGGGCATGACGCATTCGGCGGCAATGGCGGCGGAGATCCTGCCTCATAAGACCATTCTGGAAGCGCTCAACACCGACCTCGTCTGCGATGCGATCAACACCGCAATGCGCGAACTGTTCCTGCAGATCGTCTACGGCAGAACGCAGTCGGCGTTCTCGGACGACGGCCTCACGATCGGCGCCGGACTCGAAGACCTCGGCAAGGGACTTCGTTCGCAGGTCGGCACGATGTACGGCACGGCATTGAAGGGCGTCCGCTATCTCGAGATGGCGGAGGGCTATGTCACGCGTATGGCGCTCGACAAGGATAATCAGGTCATCGGCTATGAGTTCGTGTCCCTGGGCAAAATGACCGACTTCATCAAGAAGGGTCTGGAGCCCAACGAAGCGTGGACGAAGGCAATGGGCCACTACGGCAGATTTTCTGAAGAGCAGGGCGCGGTGAAGTACATCGACCCTCGCAAAGCGTAAGGAGGTACGACAATGGCTCTGTTCGAAGGATATGAAAGAAGAATCGATAAGATCAACGGCGTTCTGAAGGAGTACGGCATCGGCTCCGTCGAAGAGTGCAAAGACATCTGTCTTTCCAAGGGCGTCGACTGCGAGAAGATCGTGCGCGGCACGCAGCCCATCTGCTTCGACAATGCGGTCTGGGCGTACACCGTCGGCGCGGCGATCGCCATCAAGAAGGGCTGCACCAAGGCCGCAGACGCGGCTGCCGCCATCGGCATCGGTCTGCAGTCGTTCTGCATCCCCGGCTCGGTCGCGGAAAACCGCAAGGTCGGCCTCGGCCACGGCAACCTGGGCAAGATGCTCCTCTCCGAAGAGACGGACTGCTTCTGCTTCCTCGCGGGACACGAGTCCTTCGCGGCGGCGGAGGGCGCTATCTCCATCGCCATGAATGCGAACAAGGTGCGTAAAAAGCCCCTCCGCGTCATCCTCAACGGCCTCGGCAAGGATGCGGCTTTCATCATTTCCCGTATCAACGGCTTCACCTATGTCGAGACGGTGTTCGATCCCTATACCGAGACGGTCACGGTCACCAATGAAGTCGCCTACTCGGACGGCCCTCGCGCAAAGGTCAAGTGCTACGGCGCGGATAACGTCCCCGAAGGCGTCGCCATCATGAAGCTCGAAAAGGTCGGCGTGTCCATCACGGGCAACTCCACCAACCCCACCCGCTTCCAGCACCCCGTCGCAGGCACCTACAAGAAGTGGTGCGTCGAGAACGGATTCAAGTACTTCTCCGTCGCTTCGGGCGGCGGCACGGGCAGAACCCTGCACCCCGACAACATGGCGGCAGGCCCTTCGTCCTACGGCATGACCGATACGATGGGCAGAATGCACTCCGATGCGCAGTTCGCAGGCTCTTCCTCCGTCCCCGCACACGTCGAGATGATGGGCCTCATCGGCATGGGCAACAACCCCATGGTCGGCGCAACGGTCGCCGTCGCGGTTGCCGTGCAGGAAGGCATGAATAAGTAATCGAAATTTTCAAAAAGCGGTCTCCGTATCTTGCGGAGACCGCTTATTTTGCTTGTCCGACAGCGCTTATGCCGTTTCCGCGATCGCTTTTTGTTTTTGCCCTTTGGCGGGGCCTTTGCCGATGGTTGCCCTTTGACCGGATTGTTTTCTTGTCGGATTGTCCCGTAGAAAATTCGCCGATTTTGTGTGGAACGTTCGCGGTTTTCCGTTGGCGGCGGACGCTTTGGAAGAGCGGAGTTTGCAAAGAGGGGGCGTGCGGACGCGCGCACGGGAAATCCGTCTTGACAGTCCGCGGCGGACGGGGTATAATATGAAACAGCAAGGAGCGCGCCGTGTTGCGGCGGGCGCCGACGTCGGGAAAGAAATGCGCGGAACTGCACACACTTTTCGGGAGGGGAAGGGATGAAACAGTATATTGCCATCGATCTGAAGTCCTTTTATGCCTCCGTGGAGTGTGTCGCGCGGGGGCTGGATCCTCTGCGCACCAATCTGGTCGTGGCGGACAAGCGGCGGACGGAAAAGACCATCTGTCTTGCGGTCTCGCCCGCGCTCAAGGCGTACGGGATCCCGGGACGGCCGCGGCTGTTTGAGGTCGTTCAGCAGGTGGAGAAGATCAACCGCGCGCGCAGGCAGGCGGCGCCGGGGCATGTCCTGACGGGCAGTTCCTTTCTCGATCCGGAAGTGCGCAGCGATCCTTCGCTTGCGCTTGACTATCTGGTCGCGCCGCCGCGGATGTCCTATTATATGCGTTACAGCGCGAGGATCTATGCGATCTATCTCAAATACGTGGCGCCCGAGGACATTCACGTCTATTCCATTGACGAGGTATTCCTCGATGCGACCGACTATCTTGCGGCGGCGGGAATGAACGCCCACGACTTTGCGCGCACCATCATGCGGGACATTCTCGCGGCGACGGGCATCACGGCGACGGCGGGAATCGGCACCAATCTCTATCTGTGCAAGGTGGCGATGGACGTGGGCGCCAAGCGCATCGCGCCCGACGCGGACGGCGCCCGCATTGCCGCGCTGGACGAGATGAGCTATCGCCGCACGCTGTGGAATCATACGCCCATCACCGACTTCTGGCGCGTGGGCAAGGGGTATGCCGACAAGCTGGCGTCGGTCGGACTCTATACGATGGGAGACATCGCGCGCTGTTCGCTCGGCAAGGTGGACGAATACTACAACGAGGACCTTCTGTACGAACTCTTCGGCGTGAACGCGGAACTGCTCATCGACCACGCCTGGGGGTGGGAGCCGTGTACGATCGCCGACATCAAGGCATATCGGCCGCAGTCCGAAAGCGTCGGCGCGGGGCAGGTGCTGCAGGCGCCCTATTCCTTTGAAAAGGCGCGGCTGGTGGTCAGCGAGATGGCGGAAGCGCTCGCGCTCGACCTCGTGCGCAAGCACCTCGTCGTCGATCAGATCGTGATGACGGTCGGTTACGACATCGACAACCGCGACTATCATGGCGAGTTTACGCGCGACCGTTATGGCCGAAACGTGCCGAAGCACGCGCACGGGACGCAAAATCTCGGACATCGCACCTCGTCGGGACAGGAGATCCTGCGGGCGGTGCAGACGCTGTATGACAGAATCACCGATCGCAAGCTCAATGTGCGCAGGATGTACATTTCCGCGACGCACGCCGTCGCGGAGGATGCGGCGGCCGCGCCCGTCTATCGGCAGATGGATCTCTTTTCCGATCCCGCGGCGCAGGCCGAAGAGGCGGACGCCCGCGAGAAGGAAAAGCGGCGGCAGCAGGCGGTGCTCGCCATCAAGGAGAAATACGGCAAAAACGCCATTCTCAAGGGCATGAACTTCGAGGAGGGCGCGACCGCGCGGGAGCGCAACGAGACGATCGGCGGCCATAAGGCCTGAACGTGTGCCGTATTTTCGGCGATTGCCGCATTTGGAATGACCGCGGGCGAACGTGCAAACGCAGACACAGAGCAGACGGGAGCGGCGCGCGGAATCGGGCAAACACGGACACGGAAGAGTCAGAAGCAGAGCGCGTAATCGTGCAGGCGCGGAAAACGGGGAGGAGAAGGCATGAAGAACTATGACGACATCATCGGACTTCCGCATCATGTATCGGTGACGCATCCGCACATGTCGGTTGCCGACCGGGCGGCGCAGTTTGCGCCCTTTGCGGCGCTGACGGGATATGAGGAAGTCATCGACGAGACGGGGCGGCGCACCGATGCGCGACCCGAGCAGGACGAAGCGCGGCTTGCCGAGCTGGACGCCGCATTGCGGGCGGTCATGCTGCGGGGCGGACGGGCGCACATCGTGTGGTTTGCCGAAGACGTACGCAAGGAAGGCGGACATTTCTGTTCCGCGGACGGGACGATCGCGAAGATTGACGAGGCGGGGCGGCGCATCGTTCTGGAGAACGGCACCGCCATTCTGACGCGCGACATCGTCGAACTGTTCTGAAGAAAAAAGCAGCAAAAAAGTGCGCCGCAGACCTCAATTCGGGGCTTGACGATGGCGCACTTTTCCAGTATAATATGAATGTTGAAGGACAAGGCCGAACGCGCTTCGTCTGCGGCCGCAGAAAGCGGAAGGGCAGGGCGATCGCGCATCCGTCGGCCGATCGGACTTTCGTGTCTTGGCGGCCGATCGGGGTTCTGTCCCTCGGGGGGCGATCGGACTTGCCGATCGGAACGCTATGCCTGCGGGGCAGGTGCGGGATGGGGGACGTCGGAGCTTTCGATGAGGACGCAGTCGTAGAGCGTGGGATTGAAGGCCTGTCTGCTCGGACAGGAGAACCGATCGCCGAGGATGAAGTCCTTTGGCAGGCGGGAGGGGGCATAGCCCGTAAATTCCAGGAAGATGCGGTTGAAGTTGCGGATGGTGGCAAAGCCGCACGCTTCGGCGATTTCCGTCATGGTGCGGGAGTCGCCCTCAAGCAGAAGGCGCACGGCGTTGTCCGTGCGGACATAGTTGAGATACTGCGAGAAGGTCGTCCCCGCCATTGCCTTGAAATAGCGGGAGAAGTAGGCCTCGCTCATGCCCATGAAGCGCACCGCGTCTTCAAAGGTGTACTCGGCGTAGCGCGTCTGGACATCCTCCAGAAGCCGCTTGAACGCCTCTTCGGTGCGGTCGTTTTCCAGACGGTGGACAAGCTGTTCGCCGCGGAAGATCTCGAGCATTAGCTCGCATACGGCGCACTTTGCCTCTGTCCCGTAGAAGGGGCGGCGCTCGGTGAGAATGCTCCTTAGCCGCGCATAGTGCTCGGGAATGGGGTACTGCCGATACAGTTTGGGACTTGCAAGCTGATACTTTTCCAGAAGCGGACGGATGATCGCCGCGTCGAACACGATCACGATGAGCACCGTATCCGGTTCGCAGGCGCGCTGATAGTGGATCTGTCCGCCGTCCGTGAAGAAGGCCTCGCCCTGGTGCAGAATCTGCTTTTTCTTTTCGCAGAACACCTCGAGAGAGCCGCTCTCCACGCAGATGAGCTCGCAGTCATAGTGCCAGTGCAGCAGATTGTGCGAGTTGCGGTATTTCCCCACCCAGACGCGGGCCTCTTCGGGGTAATTCCAGATTTCCCGTTTTGCAATCATCTTCATTCCTTCCTTTGTTTTATCATAATCTAAAACATTTCAAAAGTCAAGCGGATTATGTCAATAAATGTCTAAAATTCAGCAATACGTTGCTTGCAAAAACCTCTTGCCTTGGGTATAATGGAGTATGTAAACAGGGCGCGGAACCGACCAGATACCATATCGCCGACGGCTTTTCGCGGAGACGAATCCTGTTTGAACGTGCTTATATCTTCATTCCCCCAATATAGTTTTGGCAAAGAGGCGGTAGTTTCTAACGTCTTTTTGTCATGTTACGGGAAATGAAAAGAAAGCAAAGAATGACCGATTTTCGGGGAGGAACGTATGAGAGAAGTCAGCGATGCGATCGACGGACTCATCGCGTACGCGCGTGCGAAGCTGGGGCTTTCGGCGCGCAACGAGGTGTATGTGCGCAACACCGTGCTCGGCCTGATCGGCATGGAGAGTTACGAAGGCACGGGCAGGGAGTATGACGGAAGGAGCGTTTCCGCGCTGTTGGGCGAGCTGGTAAAGGCGTGCGAAAGTGCGCAGCTGCCCGCGGCGGAAGATCCCGAGCGTCTCACGGACAGCGTGATGGGGGCGCTGATGCTGTCGCCCGAGGCGGTGGAGCAAGTGTTTGCCGCGCGCATGGCGGTGTCCTCCCGCGAGGCGACGGAATGGCTGTATTCCTATTCCGTACTGTCCGACTATGTCAAGAAGGAGAAGCTGGACGCCAACCCGCGTTTTGCGGCGGACAACGGACTCATCGTCACGATCAACCGCGCGAAGCCGGAGTTCCGCGATCCCAAGAAGGCGGTGAGCGGCAACAGCGTCAAGGGCGGCTATCCGAAGTGCACCATCTGTCGCGAGAACGAGGGGTATTTCGGCCGCAACAAGCGGACGCTGCGCACGGTCTCTCTGGAGCTGGGCGGCGAGCCGTGGTTCTGGCAGTTTTCGCCGTACGGGTATTTCCATGAGCACGGCATCGCGGTGAACGTAAAGCACATTCCCATGCACGTCGACCGCGGGACGTTTGTCAAGCTCATGGACTTCGTCGACCGTTTCCCGCACTATTTTATCGGCTGCAATGCGCCGCTTCCCCGCATCGGCGGGAGCGTGCTCGCGCACGATCATTTCCAGGGCGGCGGAGAAGTGCTCCCGCTGCACCGTGCCGCCGTGGCGATTCCGCTGCGGCATCCCGAATTTCCCGATCTTTCCGTCGGCGTGCTCGACTGGTTCGGCACGGCGGTGCGCGTCGTCGGCAGCGATGCCGGACGGGTCGCCGACTGCTGCGAACGCGTGCGCACGGCGTGGGAAGGGTTTGAAGACCGCGCGCGCGGCATCATCCCCGCGGACGCGGACGGCGTTCACAGCGCCGTCAGTCCCACCGTCGTCAAGACGGAGCAGGGATATGCGATGAACCTCATTCTGCGCAACAACATCACTTCCGAACAGTACCCCGACGGCGTGTTCCACGCGCACCCCGAATTTCACGTCATCAAAAAGGAGTCCATCGGGCTCATCGAGGCGCAGGGCCTGTTCATCCTCCCGGGGCGGCTGGTCGACCAGCTGGCCGTGCTTGAGGAATGCCTCGTCTCCGGCGCATCGCTGCCCGCCGAACTTGCGGACTTCGCGATGGTGTTCTCCGAGATGAAGGGCATGGCGCCCTCCTTCACGAAGGAATCGGCGCGCGATGCGGTAAAAAAAGAACTTGCAAGCGTCTGCGAGCGCATTCTCGGCAACACCGCCGTGTTCAAGACGCCGTCGGAGACGGCAGAAATTTTCATGAAAAAGGCAGGATTTCTCCATGATTGATGAAAGCAAATATACATACAGAGTTTCGGCAGCCGGACGCGTCAACCTCATCGGCGAGCACGTCGACTATTGCGGCGGAAAAGTTCTGCCCGCGGCGCTTTCCCTCAAAAATACCATCTACGTGCGCCCCAACGGCACGGATAAGATCAACCTCTCCTGGACGGACATCCCCGCGCGCATCACGCTGGACATCGCCCGTCTCGGGGAATATAAGGACATCAAATACGCCAACTATCCCGCAGGAAGCGCTTACTTCTGGCAGCAGGCAGGCCACACGATCGTCGGCTGCGACATGCTGCTCGACTGCACCGTTCCCTTCGGCAGCGGGCTTTCCTCCTCGGCGGCCATCGAAGTCTCCACCATTGCGGCGCTCGCAACGCTCGCGGGCGAAGAACTCGATCCCGTCGCGATCGCCCTGATCGCCCAGAAGGCGGAACATGAGTACGCAGGCGTCAACTGCGGCATCATGGACCAGTATGCCTCGGCGTGCGGCAAGAAGGACAACGCCATTCTGCTCGACTGCAATACGCTCGTGCGGGAATACGTTCCCATTCTGCTGGGGGATTACACGCTCGTCATCGCCAACTGTAACAAGCCGCACAGCCTTGTGGAGAGTAAGTACAACGAGCGCCGCGCCGAGACGGAGCGCGCCCTGGAACTGCTGCAGGCCAAGGCGGACATCACCTGTCTTGCCGATCTGACGCCCGACGCCTTCGCGCGCATTGCGGGCGTGCTGGACGGAGAGGGAAAGGTCAAAGCCCGCGCGCTTCACGTCGTGGAGGAATGCGACCGCGTGCGGCGTGCGGCGGGAGCCATGAAGCGCGGCGACGTGCAGACGCTCGGCGAACTGCTCAATGCCTCGCACGCATCGCTTCGCGATCTCTATGAAGTCACGGGCGCCGAACTGGACGTCCTTGCCGCGGCGGCGCAGGCGCATCCCGCCTGCCTCGGCTCGCGTATGACGGGCGCAGGCTTCGGCGGCTGCACCGTCTCCCTGGTGCGCAAGGACGGCGTCTCCGATTTCAAGCGCAGCGTCGCCGCAAAATATACGGGCAAGATCGGCTACGAGCCCTCTTTCTACGACTGTACCGTCGAGGACGGCATCATCGTCACGAAATTGGCATAACGTCGTGGGGAAAACCGTCATGAAACTTCGCTACCTCGGAACGGCCGCGTATGAGGGGATCCCGTCGCTGTTTTGCAACTGTCCCACGTGTCGGGCGTCGCGTGCGGCGGGCGGGCGCAATCTGCGCTCGCGTTCGCAGGCGATCGTCAACGGAGAACTGCTTCTCGATTTTCCGCCGGACACCGTCTGGCACGCCATGCGCTTCGGCATCGACTGGAACGCCGTCGGCGCGTGCCTGATCACGCACGCGCACAGCGATCACTTCTATCCCGAGGACATGGTGATGGGGCGCCCGGACTTCTGTCACGGCAACCGCACCCTCCGATACTTCCTTCCCGCCGCAGCCTATCGTCGGCTGGAGGCGGAGATGAAGGGAACGGGGCTTCAGGACTTCGGCGGGCGCATCGAGCGCTGCCTCGTGCAGCCCTTTGTCCCGTTTGAAGCGGAGGGCTATCATATCCTGCCGCTTGCGGCCGACCATCCCACGGCGGAAGGCCCTGTCTTTTACGCCATCGAAAAAGACGGGACCCGCCTTCTCTATGCGCATGACACGGGGTATTTTCCTGAGGCCTCGTGGGAGGCATTGCGCTCCTTCGGGAAATTCCGTCTTGTCTCGCTCGACTGCACGGGCGGCGGACAGGAGGGCTGGAGGGGCAATCATATGTGCCTGAAGACCGACCGCGAGGTCGCCGACCGCATGCTGCGGGAGGGAATGGCGGATGAAGACACGCGATTTGTCGCGAACCACTTTTCGCACAACGGCGGGAGCACGCACGATGCGCTCTGCGCCCTTGCAGAACCGTACGGCCTGACCGTCGCCTATGACGGTCTGGAACTCGAATTTTAATTTATCAAAGGGGAATGTTACTATGATCCGTTACAGCAAGACGACGCGTATCCTCGCGTTGGACAACAAGAGCATCGGCTATGCCGTCTATGTGAACGACGCGGGCTACCTTGAGACGTTGTATTTCGGCAAGCGTCTGGCCGGTTACACGGATTTTGACTGCGTGCGCAAATCGGGGGAGTTCGCCTCGCCCCGTTATGTCGTGCAGACGGGGAAGGAAGAGGGATATGCCGACGGCTTCAAGGCGGCGTGCGCGCCGCTCGAGGTCTCTCCGCACGGACTTTGGGACAAGCGCGGGGCGCCGCTTATCGTGCGCAGCAAGGAGGGGTCGTTCGAGACCGATCTGCGCTTTAAGAGTGTCCGCCGTCTGAAGGGGGTTCCCGCGATCGAGGGCCTGCCTCACGCACACGGCGACGCCGAGACGGCGGATATCCTGCTCGAAGACAAGAATCTGCGCGTGCGCGCACATCTCTATCTCACCATTTTTGCGGACAAGGACATCCTCCTCAAGAGCTTCTGCATCGAGAATTTCGGCAGAAAGGCGGTGCGTCTGACGCGCGCCATGTCCATGCAGCTCGACCTTCCGCGCGCCGACTATGATCTGGTGCATTTCCACGGCCGCTGGGCAAAGGAGCGCGACTACTGCTGCAACGCCCTGACGGACGGCATTCAGGAGATCTCCTCCAACCACGGCCGCTCGTCGGCGGAGGAAAACCCCTTCGTCTACCTGAAGGAGAAGAACGCCACCACGGACAGCGGCGAGGTCATCGGGTTCAACCTCATCTACAGCGGCAATTTCAAGTTCCGCACGCTCGTCACGCCCTTCCGCGGCCTGCATCTCCTCTACGGCATTGACGACGAGGACTTCGAGTGGAAACTCTCCGCGGGCGAGAAGTTCTTCACGCCCCAGGCGGTCATCGCCTATTCGGCGGAGGGGACCGACGCCATGTCGCAGACCTTCCACCGCTTTATTCGCGAAAACCTCATGACGTATGCGGACAATTGCGAATATAAGCCCGTTTTGTTCAATTCGTGGGAGGGCTGCACGTTCGACTTCGACACCGACCTCATCCTCGCCTATATCGACGACGCGGTCAAGATCGGCACCGAGCTCTTCGTCCTCGACGACGGCTGGTTCGGCGCGCGCAATACGGACGCGGCGGGGCTCGGCGATTGGAAGGTCAACGAGAAGAAGATCGACCTCAAGCGCGTCATCACGCACTGCACCGCGCACAAGATCAAGTTCGGCATCTGGTTCGAGCCCGAGATGATCAACTTCGACAGCGACCTCTTCCGCGCGCATCCCGAGTATGTGCTCGGCTGGGGCAAGGAGGAACTCTCGCTCGCGCGCCATCAGTTCTGTCTGGATTTTGCCAATCCGGAGGTCGTGGACAACATCTATGCACAGATGCGGGCATTCTTCAAGGAATATCCCGTCGACTATGTCAAGTGGGACTACAACCGCACCGTCGCGGAGCATGTCTCTGCGGCATATCCCGCCGACCGCCAGGGCGAGATCTATCACCGTCTCGTGCTCGGGTACTATTCGCTCCTCGGACGGCTTACCCGCGAGTTCCCCAAGATCATGTTCGAGGGCTGCGCGTCGGGCGGCGGACGGTTCGACCTCGGGACGCTGTACTATTGTCCCCAGATCTGGTGCTCGGACGAATCCGATCCCGCACAGCGCATCGACATCCAGTTCAATACCTCGATCGGATATCCGCTCTCCTGCATCGGCTCGCACGTCAACGACAGTCCCGTCGCGCCCTATTCCACCAAGGCGGCGCTCGCGCTGTTTGGCACCTACGGCTACGAGATGAACCCCAACAAGCTCACGCAGGAGGAGATCGACACCCTCGCCAAGACCGCCGACGTCTATCGCAAATATCACCGCGACGTCATTGCGAACGGCACGCTCTATCATCTCCGCGCGCCCTATGAGGGCAACTATATGTGCATGCAGTGCGTCTCGCAGGACAAGAAGACCTCCCTCGTGCTGTTCATGAACAAATTCAAGGAGCTCGACGTCTTCCGCTTTGTCCGCCTCAAGGGCCTCGATGCGCGCAAACGCTACCGCAATACCCTCGACGGACAGGTGCATACGGGCGAGTACTACGAAAAGATCGGACTCAATTTCTCCGAGGCGTGGATGAACGAGTTCTCCCACGCGCTCGTGCTTCTCACCGAAGTGACCAAATAACGAAACATCGCTCCGTCCCTGAAGGGGGGGCGCGCTTCCGAATGGGAAGCCTGTGTTATGCTTCCGCATGGCGTGCGGGGGCGTCCGCGTTGAGCCGCCATACGTCCGACGGCAAAGCAAGCGCCCGAAGAAGGCGTGCGCATGGCGTCAATGCAAATTTCCGACGGCAAAGCAAGCGCTCGGCGGTAACGCAGGCGCATGAAGCCGATGCGGGCAGGCAATGCGAAAGCCGCGCACTCCTTACGACAGGAAGGGGACGTGTGCCGCGTATGCGGCAAGGCGGACAAAGCACGGATTGAAACAAGGACATATGAACAAAAAAGCAGGGGAAGGCGCGGCGTTTTCCCTTGCTTTTTTTGCGGGGACATGATAGGATAGAGCTTGACTGTGCGGCGCGGCCGCGGCGGTCGGGAAAAGGAACATGGCATCTCTTTTACTTGCGGTCATCTATCTTGCATTCATCTCGCTGGGGCTCCCCGATTCCCTGCTCGGGTCGGGCTGGCCCGCTATGCACGTCGATCTCGGGGCGCCCATCTCTGCCATGGGGCTTGTCTCCATGATCATTGCGGCGGGTACGGTCGTCTCCAGCCTTATGTCCGATTTTCTCACGCGCAAACTGGGAACGGGGCTCGTCACCGCGCTCAGCGTCCTTCTGACGGCGGCGGCGATGCTCGCCTTCTCCTTTGCGCGCGTCTTCTGGCTGTTGTGCGTCCTCGCCGTTCCCTACGGCTTGGGCGCGGGAAGCGTGGATGCCGCGCTCAACAACTATGTGGCTCTTCACTATAAGGCGCGCCATATGAGCTGGCTCCACTGCTTCTGGGGCGTCGGGGCGCTCATCAGTCCCTTTATCATGGGGGCGGCGCTCGCGGGAGAGAGCGGCTGGCCGGGCGGATATTCCCTCGTCGCGTATCTCCAGTTCGGCATCACGGCGCTCCTTCTCCTGAGCCTTCCGTTCTGGAAAAAGCGCACGGCGGAAGGGGGCGCGGCCAAGACGCTCACGCTGCCGCAGACCCTGCGCCTGAACGGCGTCGGGTATATGCTCATCGCGTTCTTTGCCTACTCGGCGCTCGAAGCGACCTCCATGCAGTGGGCGAGCAGCTATTTTACCGAATACCGCGGCCTGGACACCCACATCGCCGCCATGCTCGGTTCGCTCTTTTACATCGGCCTCACGGTGGGGCGGCTCATCTCCGGATTCGTCTCCGAAAAACTGGGTGACAAACGGCTCATCCGCATCGGCGTCGCGATCATTGCCGTCGGCATCGTCCTGCTCGCGCTTCCGCTTAAGACCTATGCCGTCAGCATTGCGGGATTCCTCGTCGTCGGGTTCGGCTGTGCGCCCGTCTATCCCTGCATCATCCACTCCACGCCCTTTAACTTCGGCGCGGAAAATTCACAGGCCGTCATCGGCGTGGAAATGGCGTTTGCCTATAGCGGCACTACCTTCATGCCGCCGTTGTTCGGACTCGTTGCGCAGTACGCCGACATCGCGCTCCTGCCGCTCTTTCTGGCCTTTTTCGGCGTCTTCCTCTTCTGTATGACCGAATTGCTCAACCGCTCGCAGCGGGGAAGGGCAACGGCGCAGGGACGATAAAAAGACGATAAAAAACAGCCGCCCGACGGCGGCTGTTTTCCTTTATTTCCAAAAGCATATTCGGGGACAAAAAGCTCACAGAAGATCGAAAACGACGCATACGTCCTCGGTAAATTCGATCTCTTCGGGTGCAAGCTCCATCGTGTCGTTCGCCCGCATGGCCAGCATGCGCGCGGCGGGGAACGCAGCCTGCGCGCCGCAGGTCACGGAGCGTACGGCGCCGATTGTTACGCCCGCCGCCGCGGCGATCGCCTCTGCCCGCGCACGTGCGTCCTTGACGGCGATTGCGGCGGCCTGCCGCCGCGCACCGTCCGCGTCCGATACGGTGTATTCGACCGAAAGAGCGGGGGAGGCGCCGCTCGCATAGACCGCCCTGACGGCGTCTGCAAGCTGTACGGGGTCGGCGGAAAAATCCGCTCGGATCCGTCGCGTCGCCGCATACCCTGCCGGACGGCGGCGGGAGATGCCTTGCTCCTGCACCGTCTCGAAGGCGGGTTCTACGCGCAGAGACATCGCACGCATATCCCGCGCAATGCCCGAAAGCGCCGCGCGTACCTTTTCCGCATCGGCCTGAACTTTGCGCACCGCTGTCGCGTAGTCGGCGTCCGTTGCCGAGACCGCGAGCGTCACGATCGCCTGATCGGGCGCAAGGCGCAAACTGCCTCTTCCGTTTACCGTGATCTGTCGTTCCGTCATTGTGGGTTCTCCTCGCCGATGCCCGTTTGTGCGTCGGCATTGCCTGTTTCGGGCTCCCGCTCCGCAGATTTTTGCTCCGCTCCGTCTTGCCGTGCGGAAGCTAGAATTGCGTCGGGGCGGAAAGGTTCGGCGGACTGTGCCGCGTTATTGTTTGTTTCGGCGGGCTGTGCCGCGTTGTCGGTCGGCTCGGCGGCCTGGACTGCGTCGGGGGTCGGCTGTTCGGCGGACTGCCTTGCGCGCTGGCGGTTTTGCAGGGCGTTGCCCGTCAGAATGCAGATGAGAACGACGGCGAGAAGGGCGGCGGGGATGAACGCCGCATAGCCGCCGGCGGCGCGGGAGGCGTAGTAGCCTGCCAGCACGCCGCAGAGGAAGGAGACGATGATGAGGAAATATTTCCCGGTCACTTTGAAGGCGGCGAGGTCTTTTTCGGCGACGGAGTGCATGGCGTGCTCGGTTGCGGAGCGCATATTTCCCGTGCAGAAGGCGGTGGCGAAGGGTTTGCCCTCCAATTTGCGGAAGTTGTCGAACTGGACGGCGGCGGCGAGGGAGACGAGGCCGTTGACGAACATATCGGGAACGGAAGAGGGCAGGAACCCGACCAGGACGAGGACGGCGATCTCGCCCAGAAGGACGTAGCTGTGGCCGTGGAATTCGTCGCGTTTCTTTCGGGACAGATGCAGACAGAGCTCGCTGAAAAACACGCCCGCGATGAAGAGCAGGACGGACGTGAGATAGCGCACCGCTCCCGCGGGGTTGCCCGAGGCGAGATTGAGCGTCAGAAAGATGAGGTTGCTCGTCTGCGCGTTACAGAACACGCCTCCCCGCGTCACATAGGTGTAGGCGTCGAGAAATCCCCCCGCAAAGCACAGAAGGATGCCGACTTCCAGCCATTCAAAGATGGGGTAGACGGAAAGTTTTTTCCGATAGTACTTCATGGCACAGATTGTACTCGTCCGTCGGAAAGATGTCAACTTTTTTGCCGTGCGGGCGGGAGATTTTCTCCCGCCCGCACCGTCGGCCGCCGAGTCGGCCGCCGAAGTCCGTCCGCAGGCGAACTTCGGCGCCTCCTGCGGCGAATCGGAAAAGGGGCGGACACTTTTTCAGCGCGGTACTTCTTGTATGCGGCGTCTTTTGTGCGCGGCACCTCTTGCACAAGGCTCCTCTTATGCGCGGGCTTTCAAGGACAGGGCGCTTTTTGCATATAGCACTTCGTAGGACGGCACCTTTTATGCGCAGCCTTTCACGGGCAGAGCGCTTGCATACGGCATTTTTCGGCGCGGCGTTCCGAGCGGGCGCTCTTTCTGCGGGAGGCTCCCTTATATATATTGTATAGAAAAGGGGAAGGAATACCACATATGCGCAAGGGGCGAAAAAAACGCAAAATAAGCCAAAAAAATCGTGAATTTTCCCGAAAAAGTTCGTTCAAACGTTTGACTTCGGGGAAAAAAGATGGTATGATATACAAGCTGTGTCAAAGCGGCAGGTCTTTTGCCGCGCACATCGGCGTATAGGGTTGATGCGGGAAGTTACTGAAAAAGCGAGGACGAAAGCCCCTCGGCAGATAATTTCCGCTGACAAATGTGGAAGCTCGACTTCTGCGACTAACCGAAGGCTTTTGCGAGAAAACACCGCAAAACGACGCGTGTTTTTTTCATAAGGGTCCTCGATACGCACGGGTGCGTTGACGCACAAATCCAAACAGTTAGTATAAAAGGAGTTAGGTATGGCAAGTCAGAAGATCAGAATCAAACTTTCGGCGTATGATCACGAACTCGTCGATCAGGCGGCAAGCCGCATTGTGGAGACGATGCAAAAAGGCGGAGCGAAGATCTCCGGTCCCATCCCGCTTCCCACCGAGCGTGAGATCGTCACCATTCTGCGCAGTCCCCATAAAGACAAGGATTCGCGCGAGCAGTTTGAGATGCGCACCTACAAGCGCATCATCGACATCTATTCGCCCAATGCGAAGCTGCTCGATTCCATCCACCTGCCCGCGGGCGTGGACATCAAAGTCAAGTTGTAAGATCGGATACTTCATAAACGGTATCGGAAAATAAAGAGAAAGGAGTGAACTTTACGATGGGTAAAGCAATCATCGGCCGCAAAGTGGGGATGACCCAGATTTTTGCGGAGGACGGGAAGGTGATTCCCGTCACGGTCATCGAGGCAGGTCCCTGCCCCGTGGTGCAGGTCAAGACGCCTGAGACGGACGGCTACACGGCATTGAAGCTGGGCTTCCTTCCCGCGAAGGAGAAGATGCTCAACAAGCCCGATCTCGGTCAGTTCAAGAAGGCGGGCGTTGCTCCCTGCAAGTATCTGCGCGAAGTGCGCGTCGACAGTGCCGAAGGGTACAAGGTCGGCGACGAAGTGAAGGCGGACGTCTTTGCGGCGGGCGATCGGGTGGATGCATCCGGCGTCACGAAGGGCCACGGCTACACGGGCGTCATCAAGAGATGGAACCAGCACCGTCTGAAGGAAACGCACGGCGTCGGCCCTGTCCACAGAGAGCCGGGTTCCATGAGCGCGAACAGCTCGCCCTCACGCGTGTTCAAGCACAAGAACCTCGCCGGACAGTACGGTGTCGAGAACGTCACCATTCAGAACCTCGAAGTGGTGCGGGTGGATCTCGCCCGCAACGTCATCCTTGTGAAGGGTGCCATTCCCGGGGTCAAGGGAAGCGTCGTAACGCTTAAGACGAGCGTCAAGGCATAAGGAGAACGATCATGGCAAACGTGAAAGTATATAACATGAAGGGAGAGGAAGTCGGCGACATCGAACTTTCCGAGAAGGTGTTCGGCGCCGATTACAACGAGCCCCTCATCCACCAGGCGGTCGTCACCTATCTTTGCAACCAGAGGCAGGGCACGAAGTCCACGCTGACCCGTACGGAAGTGCGCGGCGGCGGTGCGAAGCCCTGGAGACAGAAGGGCACGGGCCGTGCGCGTCAGGGATCCATCCGCGCGCCTCAGTGGACGAAGGGCGGCGTGGTGTTCGCACCCAAGAGCCGTGACTTCTCCAAGAAGATGAACCTGTCCGCAAAGCGCGGCGCGCTCATCTCGGCGCTCTCCAAGAAGGTCGCCGACGGCGAACTGTTCGTCGTGGACGAACTCAAGGTCACGGCGCCCAAGACCAAGGAGATGGAAGCCTTCCGCAAGGCGATGAAGCTGGACAAGCGCACCGTCGTCGTCATGGACGAGAACGATGAAAACGTCATTCTTGCGGCGCGCAACCTTCCCACGCTGACGACCATCTCGGTGAACGAGATCAACACCTATGAGATCGTGGCGAACGCCGTCGTGGTGCTCACCAAGGGGTCTGTGAAGAAACTCGAGGAGGTGTACGCGTAATGGTACCCGAGGATATCATCTTAAAGCCCGTCCTCACCGAGAAGGGATATGACGGGATCGCCGACAAGTGCTACACGTTCAAGGTTGCAAAATCGGCAAACAAGACGCAGATCAAGATCGCAGTCGAGCAGATGTTCGGCGTGCGGGTGGCAAGCGTCAACACGGTCACCTGCCCCGGCAAGCTCAAGAGAATGGGCAGAAACAGCGGCTATACGCCCGCGACGAAGAAGGCCATCGTCCGCCTCACCGAGGATTCCAAGGCGATCGAGCACTTCAACTCGTTATCGTAACAGCGGAGGTCAATCATGGCAGTCAAGAGATATAAACCCACGTCTCCCGCGCGCCGTCTCATGACGGTTCCCGCCTACGGCGAGATCGCCAAGGCAAAGCCCGAGCGCTCCCTTCTCGAGGATCAGCGCAAGTCGGGCGGCAGAAACAACGCGGGCAAGATCACCGTCCGTCACATCGGCGGCGGCAACCGGAGAAAATACCGTATCATCGATTTCAAGCGCAACAAGGACGGGATCCCCGCGAAGGTCAGCAGCATCCAGTACGATCCCAACCGCAGCGCTTACATCGCTCTGCTCGTCTATGCGGACGGGGAAAAGCGCTACATCCTGGCGCCCATCGGACTCAACGTGGGCGACACGGTGATGAGCGGCGCAGGTTCGGACATCAAGGTCGGCAATGCGCTTCCGCTTTCGGATATCCCGGTCGGCACGACCATCCACAACATCGAAATGAAGCCCGGCCGCGGCGGTCAGGTCGCGAGAAGCGCGGGAATCTCCGCGCAGATCATGGCGCGTGAAGGCGCCTATGCCACGGTCAAGATGCCTTCGGGCGAAATGCGTCTCATTCCCGTCGTCTGCCGCGCGACCATCGGTCAGGTCGGCAACGTCGAGCACGAGATCATCCGCATCGGCAAGGCGGGCAAGACGCGTCACCTCGGCATTCGTCCCACGGTGCGCGGCTCGGTCATGAACCCCAACGACCACCCTCACGGCGGTGGTGAAGGCAAGTCGCCCGTCGGTCATGCCGGTCCCGAAACGCCTTGGGGCAAGCCGGCGCTC
>CAJFMF010000025.1 GCA_904391375.1 Candidatus Gallimonas faecavium
TTTTGTAATTTCATTTTCCGTCGGGGATAGGAACCCCGTATTTTGAAAAAACTGAATTTCGGAAGCGGCATATCCATGCCGCCGGAGCGCGGTCTTGGCAGATGCCAAAAGGCATGGAAGAAAGGGGCATGGGGAAAAGCGATCGGCAGAGGATTTCAGGAACTTTTTCGGGAAATCTATTGACAGTTCAATAAAATTATTGTAAAATCATACTGCTATTTCAAAAATGGCAATAAAACTATATAGGGGGAGGACAGCAGGACTTATGAGAAAAGTAAAAGTCAGTTTACTGCTTTTATTTTCGATGGTCTTGTCGCTTTGCCTGTTCGCCTGTGCGCCCAAGACAGAGGCAAAACAGGTGGCACGGGCGACGGTTTCTGTGGCCAGCATCACGCTGACCGATACGGAGACCGCCGACGAGGCGACAAGGGAGACGGCGTTTAACAACGCAGTCAAGACGGGGGTGACCGTCCGCGTATTTTTCACGGACGACACGGCACCCAAGGTCATTCAGGGAGATCTGTGCGATTATGACACGAGCGCCGTACAGTGGGGAACGGTCGGCGTGTACTATGCATCGATCACGCCCCGCTCGACGGACGAGTACAAGAACGACAACAATGTCGTCGCGAGCGGCGAGCTCGAAGTGCGAATCGATCACTCGTTCGGCGCACCCAATGAGAGCGGCGAATCGGTCTGTGCGTGCGGTGCGACGCAGACGGTGACGACGCTTCCCGACGGGCAGTATGAAAGCATTACGGTCAAGGCGTTCCACGCCGCACCGGAAGGCGACACGGCCAACGGCGATCTGCCGCAGATCAAGCAGTTCGGCAACACGGAGAGCGGCGAAAAGGTCAACACCATGACGGCGGGCGCGCTCCGCAACTATACGGAGGCGTCGCCCTTCCTCAGCTCCTCGAGCTATAACGGCGAGCAGGGCATGAGCGTCATCGTCCGTAACGACGGCTGGGTGCTCATGAACGGCATCGGTACGCCTCGTCTTCTTGCGGCCCTTGCGGGCGGCTCGAGCGAGAGCGTCAACTACGGTTCGCATCCGAGCGCGGGCAAGCCCACGAACTCGCTTCCGTTT
The DNA here is from genome assembly GCA_904391375.1 of Candidatus Gallimonas faecavium. Taxonomy (GTDB): domain Bacteria; phylum Bacillota; class Clostridia; order Christensenellales; family Borkfalkiaceae; genus Gallimonas; species Gallimonas faecavium. Next base: position 1,091 of record CAJFMF010000025.1, read on the forward strand.
GAATACGATCCGACCGACATGCCCGCCGATACGTCGACGTGGGGCGACTGGGCGGTCTATTCCTCCGGGACGGTCGCGTCCGTCGGAGACTATCTGGAAGAACAGCCCATCAAGATCACGTATTCCTTCCGCGCGGACAACGTCATCGAGATCATCAACGAAAACACGAGGACGGGCAATTCTCTCGTTGCCCGCATCAAGATCCCCGAGGCGTATGCGAACTACTCGTTCGACACCGTTCTGCACGGCGAATATGTCCAGATGAACTTCTCTTCCGTCACGGTGATCGAACAGGAGAAGCTCGAATCCGTCACCTTCAACGGACTGGGCAGTGACGCAAAAGTCAACTACGTTGCCGGCGAAACCGTCAATATGGAGGATTTCGACGGTACGCTGCAGATCAAGTACATGAACAACGACGCGCTTCTGGCGCCTGACAGCTTCGATCTTCAGGTGTACCGCGGCGCGGACAAGGACGGCGCCGCAGAGCCCGCAGAAGATGCCGAAGGCTGGGTCACGCTGGAAGAGGATTCCCGTCTCGAAGCGGGCGACACCTACTTCCGCATTGCGGTCACCGTCGGCAACACCACCCGCTATGACACCGTCAAGCTCGGCGATGCGGGCTTCTTCCGGAAGATCTCTGAAAACAGCGTCTCCGAGGCATACGGCTACCGTATGGAGAAGGACGGAATCGTCTACGACAGCACGCTGCTCGGCAACGTCGGATTTGCGGCGAATGCCGATGCGACGCAGGTCGTCATCGCGCCCGAGGGAATCGCGACCGTGCTTCCCGCAGGCTCGGCGATTCTCTCCGGCTGTGAGGGCTATGTCGCGCTCCGCATCTACGGTGCCGATTTCGGCACGGCGGCTTCCGCACAGCAGAATGTCGTCATCGTCGCGAACACGGCTACCTATATCGACGTCATCGTCGGCATCGGCGGCGGCGATACGGTGACCCTGACGGGCGCCAACGAGACCGACATCGTCATCGACGTCTCCGGAATGGATCTGCCCGGGTATGCATCCGAGATCGTGTCCATCGTTGCGGAAGGCTTCGACGGTTCTCTGACGACGATCCCTCTCAATACGGGCGCGAGCGTCACGCTCCGCTACACCGTGGACGCCTCGATCGCGGACGAGATCCGCTTCGGTTCCTCGAACAGAACGAGCGACATGTACACGATCGCCCAGTTCGAGAGCAACGAAACGCGCAGATTCGGCTATGAATATACGGCGGAATATGCGGACGGCGTCTTCACGCTGACCATCGAAGTTCCCGCCGCTCCCGCAAGCGCGAGCGCGGTGACCATCTATGCCAACGTCCCTTCGACGGGGCTTGTCGCATCGGATACCGTCTACTACGGCGCACCCGTCGGCAATCTCGGCAACGGCCAGATCGTCACGCTGGACAACGGCTATTACGCCTATATCGCGGCGAACGAGACGACGCTCACCTACTACGTCGGGTACGACAAGGCCGACCTCATCGAGAGCGACATCAAACTCGAGAGCCTCTGGCTCAACCTCAACGGCGGCCAGCAGGCGAACCTCGGCAACATCGACCTCGGGTTTAGCTATGCAAACGGCGCGCTCGTGTTCAATTCCGACCGCGTGAACGGCACCGTCGGCGTGTTCGGCACGACGGGGGACAGCTTTGACATCGACCACGGATTCCTGTTCGTCGGCACGGTCAACGCGAGAGACTTCGGCGTCGCTTCCGGCGCGCAGACCTGGTACTACCAGCTCATGGCGGATCCCGCGGCCGAGGCCAAGGAGAACATCTATCAGGTCACGGCGGGCGACCCTGCGACGATCGCGGAGTATCCCATCGAGACGCATGTGGAAGCGGTGCTCTCCGAGTCCTCCTGCGAATCGACGGGTCTCGTCGTCAACGCGATCAAGAACGCGGACGGCGATATCGTCTTCGCATACAATCCCGTCTATTCCACGTCGCATAAGTGGGAAGAGACGCAGACCCACGGCGTGTTCCGCTGCGCAACGTGCGGCGCGCTCTACACCGATACCGCGAACGCCTTCGCGACGGGCGCGCTGGAAGGCGCTTCCGAAAAGGGACTTTCCGTCTCCTTCGCGTACTTCACGGATATGGGCGACGACTGGAGCAAACAGCCGCTCAAGACGACGACCAACAACCTCATCATCGGCGGCGGTACGGTCGATCCCTGGAACGTCTCGACGAGCGGACTCGACGGAGAACTCAAGACGCTTGCGGAGGGCATGCAGAGCACCAACCTCTATCCCGGCAAGGCGTCCGGCTCCACGCTCAACGGCAGCGGCGTTTCGCCCTTCGTGGATACCCCTTCGGGCTATGTCACGATCGTCATCGATCCGGCAGAGGGCGGCGGCATCCTGTTCTATATCAACGGACAGGCCAAGATCCATTACACGCTCGCGCATCAGTCGACCAACGATTCGGACTCCAAGCTGGCCACGACGGTGGCGAACATCGTCAAGCTCTTCCTCGCGCTTGCGGAAAAAGGCGGCGTGACGGTTGCGGCTCAGAACTTCAACACCGCAAACTATGCGATCGTTCAGGTGGGCGCGCTGAGTGCGGAAGGCGTCGCGACGCGGTATGAGAACTACCTCAAGGAAGAACGCAACTACCCGAGCGCACACGTCTGGGAAACGGATACGTCCAAGACGACGTACGATCACTGCACCGTCTGCGGAATGCTCAATCCCAAGCACGGGACGGCGGAATATCCTCACGCATATGTGACCGATCAGAATGCGGAGAACTATGACAAGTGCACTGCCTGCGGTGCGATTCACCCCGATCACGGTTCGGCAGAGCATCCTCATGTCTATGAGGGCGTCTCCTGCAAGGTCTGCGGTGCGATCAATCCCGATCATACCACGCACACCTACATCAACGGTGTGTGCTCCGGCTGCGGAATGGCCTGCCCTCATGAGAACGTGAGCAAAGTCGGCGACTACTGCACGGTCTGCGGCGGCACGCTTGAGGCGGCGGATTACACATACGGCACGGACGGCAACCCGGCTCTTGCTACCTGGGGCGCGACAAGCGATGTGACCATTGCCGGAAACAACGAAGTCGTATTCAATGCGACGTATGCCGATGCAGGCGTATCCAGCTGGAACGGCGTAGTGGTTCAGGTAAAGGCTTCGGACGGGACGCTGATGTACTTCATCCGTCCTTCCGGCGACTATGCAAGTTATAACGCAGAAAATGTCCTTGTGTGGAATACTCCTTACGAGTCATCCGATACCGTGACGGCGCCCGGCTTCATTGAAGGAACCGACGCAACGTACAATGCTGCAAAGAAGACGGCAAAGACGAGAGTTACGGTCACACTCGATACGGACAAGGATACCATGACGTTCGTTTATGAGCTGCTCGACGCTTCAGACAAAGCGACGAACACAATGACATGGACGATCGCCGGCATGGACAGTAATTACTATACGCTCGGCTTTGCACTGGACGGCGCAACCATTACGGCGGACGGCGCAACCATCAGCGGGCAGGTATTCACCTATGCGGCGCATGAACACTCCTTCGTGGACGGCGTCTGCTCCACCTGCGGTGCGCGTCAGATCACGATCACAAACGGCGATGATTCGTATACGGTCGCAGCCGATCGGGTTCAGAATTACAAGATCAACGATACCGATCCGACCTGGGACGGAAACGGAACGAGCGACCTCATCAATGCAACGGGCGATTTCGTTGTCATGATGACATGGGAAAATAACCGTGATAAGAATTATTACGACTTCCAGCTCAATCCTGTGTTCAGCAACGGCGGGATCCGTCTGTGGGAAGGAGACAGCGGCTTTGATAATTATGCAAGCGGAACCGAACCGCAGAAGAATATCACGATCACCGATAAGGACGGCGCTGTGACAACGATCCCTGCCGGCGGAACGGAAAACTGCGGCGCAGGAACGTATGTTGCCTATATCTACAGGATCGGCAACGTGCTGACGATGCGCGTGGAGTTTACGGCAGAAGGTTCGTCCGATGTGACGTGGATCATCACGGCGACCTATACGGGTGTCGCTACCGATGCCTGCACGGTCTGCATGGCGGGCAATCCTTTCTGGCTTGATAATCTGAACGCCTACTACACAACGCTCGACGTTGAATGACCCGAAAGTTTCAGCTTTGGCTGAATGAACACAGAAAGCCTACCCCGACGGGTAGGCTTTTTGCTGCTTCGGCGCACGGCTGCGGACGGAGAGGTCCTTTCCGCTTCCTTTGCCGTCAAAAAAAGTAAAATCTTCGGAAAAGTCTTTGAAAATCGATTGACACCCTGCGGGGATTGTGCTAAACTAAGCTTACGCACCGAGAGGGGTGTAATTTTTTTGTATGGAGTTTTTGACCCATGGCTACCAAATCCACGAGAATGAAGATCACGTTCGAGTGCACGGAGTGCAAGAACCGTAACTACGACAGCTTCAAAAATAAGCGTAACGATCCCGACCGTCTCGAGCTGAAAAAGTATTGCCCTACGTGCAAGAAGCACACGCTGCACAAAGAGTCGAAGTAAGCCGAACGGCAGAGGGGAAAGATCATGTCGAAAAAGGAGAAAGACCTGCAGGAGAGCAAGGCGGTCGAGAAGAAGAACGACGCGCCCAAGAAGGCTGTCAAGCAGGACAAAAACAAGAAGCCCAACATCTTTGTCCGCATGGGGCGCAAGATCAAGGAGACCTTCTCCGAGCTCAAGCGCGTGACCTGGCCGACGTTCGGCAAGGCGCTCAAGGCGACGGGAGTGGTGCTTGTCATCGTTCTCATCTTCACCGTCATCGTCACGGGCATCAACTACGGTTTGTCCGAACTGCTCGATCTCATGGTAAGCACGGGGGCTTGACATGGCAAACGTCGATACCGAACCGAAATGGTATATCCTCCACACCTATTCCGGCTATGAGGCCATGGTGAAGGAGAGCCTTTTGCGGCTCATCGAAAACAACAATCTTCAGGACAGCATCGTCGATATCAAAATTCCCATGGAGCAGACCATCGAGGAGCGCGCAAACGGCAAGAAGAAGGTCGTAGAGCGCAAGCTCCTGCCCTGCTATGTCTTTATCAAGATGATCTATTCCAACCAGCTTTGGTATCTCGTGACCAACACGCGCGGCGTGACGGGGTTCTGCGGTCCGCAGGGACGTCCTCAGCCCATGAAGGAGGACGAGATCCGCAAGATGCGCCTGGAAGAGTATGTTGTCAACGCCGATTTCAAGGCGGGCGACAGGGTGTCCATCGACAACGGCCCGCTGGAGGGATTCATCGGCACCATCCGCGAAGTCAACGACGAGACGCAGCGCGCGAAGGTGACCATCGTCATGTTCGGCAGAGAGCAGGACGTGGAAGTCGAGTACGTGCAGATGCAGAAGATCTCGCCCGAGGCAACGGAAATTCCCAACGAGGAAGAAACCTGAGGTCATCTCTTTCCGCGCAGGCGGGAAGTATATGATAGATTGTGGGAGAGGCGGTAAATCTCATTTTCCTGCCGCCTTGCAAGTACCACATACGGAGGAAGTTTTATGGCAAAGAAAGTAACCGCGGTCGTCAAACTGCAGCTCCCCGCCGGAAAGGCAACCCCCGGTCCCCCCGTCGGTTCGACGCTGGGCCCGCACGGAATCAACATTCCCGGCTTCACGAAGGAGTTCAACGCCAAGACGGCAGGGCAGGAAGGGCTCATCATTCCCGTCGTGATGACGATCTATCAGGATCGTTCCTTCACGTTCGTTCTGAAGACCCCGCCCGCACCCGTTCTCATCAAGAAGGCGCTGGGACTGGAGACGGCAAGCGCAACCCCCAATAAGGTCAAGGTGGGAAAGCTCACCAAGGCGCAGGTCGAAGAGATCGCCAAGACCAAGCTGCCCGATCTCAACTGCACGTCGCTGGAGAGTGCTATGAGCATGATCAAGGGTACGGCACGCAGCATGGGCATCACCGTCGAGGAGTAAGTGGGAGAGAGCATATCTCGCTAAGACCACGGGAGGTTATCAATGAAATACGGTAAAAAATATGCGGAAAGCCTGAAGGCTTTTGACAAACAGCGCGCATACGAGGCTTCTGAGGCCGTCGGAATCGTGCTCGGCAACGCCAAGGCAAAGTTTGACGAAACGGTGGAGCTTCACGTCCGTCTCGGCATCGATCCCCGTCAGGCGGATCAGCAGGTCAGAGGCGTGCTTGTCCTTCCCAACGGAACGGGCAAGACGAAGAAGGTCCTCGTCATCGCCAAGGGCGAGAAGGCGGATGCGGCTGCGGCTGCAGGCGCCGATTTCGTCGGAGCGGAGGAGATGATCCAGAAGATCCAGACGGAGAACTGGTTCGGATTCGACGTCATGATCACGACGCCCGACATGATGGGTATGGTCGGCCGTATCGGTCGTATCCTCGGCCCCAAGGGCCTCATGCCCAACCCCAAGTCCGGCACGGTCACGCCCGACGTCGTCAAGGCAGTGCACGAAGTCAAAGCAGGTAAGGTCGAGTACCGTCTCGACAAGACCGCCATCATCCACTGCCCCATCGGCAAGAAGAGCTTCGGCAACGAGAAGATCCTCGAGAACTTCAACGCGCTGATGGACGCAATCGTCCGCGCGAAGCCCGCTGCCGCAAAGGGCCAGTACGTCAAGAGCGTCACGCTCACGTCCACGATGGGCCCCGGCGTCAAAGTCAACTTCACGAGAGGCTGAAATACGTTGAAAATCGCTTGACGATTTTCCTCGGACGTGCTATACTGTCAACATACCGCAGACAACGGGTGCGCGCAGGCGCTCAATATCCCGTCGAGGTAGGAACAAATTCTTTGCGAATGAACTTCCGTACCCGTCTGCGGTGCGGAAGTTTTTTATTCGGCTCCCGAAAGGGGAGTTTATGGAGGTAACTATGTCGGCAAATTTTGAGGCCAAGAAAGAAGTTGTCGAAGAGATCAAGGCCAAGATCAACGAGAGCAAGTCGGTCATTCTCGCCACGTACGATCGTCTGACCGTGGCGGAAGTCACGCAGCTGCGCGGCAAGTTCCGCGATGCGTCCTGCGAGTACAAGGTGTACAAGAACACGCTCGTCCGCAAGGCATTCGAGGAGCTGGGTGTCACGGCATTCGATGCAGATCTCAACGGTGCAACGGCTTTCGTGTTCTGCCCCGATGAAACGAGCGGATGCGCCATCATCGCCAAGGCAGTGAAGGAGACCCCCGCGCTCGCGGACAAGATCGTCCCGAAGAGCGCATACGTCGGCGGCGCCTATGTGGACGCCGAGGGCGTGAAGAAGCTCGCAGCGATTCCTTCGAGAGAGGTGCTGCTTGCCAAGATGGTCGGCTGCCTGCAGGCGCCCATCGCAAATCTTGCGTACGTCATGAACGCGATTGCAGGACAAAAATCTTAATTTTTCATCAAGGAGACAAAAACAATGGATATTCAGAAGTTTATCGAAGAAGTCAAGTCGATGACCGTTGTCGAGCTCAACGAGTTCGTGAAGGCACTTGAAGAGGAGTTCGGCGTTTCCGCTGCCGCTCCCGTCGCCGCTGCAGGCGCTGCAGGCGCTGCTGAAGCTGCTCCCGCCGAAGAGGAGAAGACCGAGTTCAACATCGTTCTTAAGGACTTCGGTGCGAACAAGATCGCCGTCATCAAGGCTGTCCGTGAGTTCACGGGCCTCGGCCTTGCAGAGGCAAAGAAGGCAGTCGAGTCCCTCGGCGTGCTCAAGGAAGCTGTTCCGAAGGCAGACGCAGAGGCCGCTGTCGCAAAGCTCAAGGAAGCAGGCGCTACCGCCGTTCTCGAGTAAACTGCATTTTGAAAAGCTCACGCCGCGGCGTGAGCTTTTTTTCGTGCTTTTTTGCGCAGAAACGTCCCGTTCTCACCGCAATTGCGCGCAAAACACACAATTTTCATTCCGAAATAGTGCAAACCACTTGACGGATTTCCTTTTTCAAGGTAAAATAAAGAGGAATTATTTGGAGACATTTGCTATGAAAAAGAATCTTTTGCGCCGCGTGTTCGCGGTAGGGACAACGGCTCTCGTCGCGGTCGGTTCGGTCGCGATGTTTGCGGGCTGCACGACGTCCAATAATCCCGAGGTGACCATCACCTATACCTTCAACGGCGAGGATTACGAGGTGGACTATATCCTCTCGCGCATCGACGCGCCCAGAACCGTCCAGCACTTCATCGAGCTCGCCGACGCGGGCTTCTACGACGGGCTGGTCGTGCATGACTACCAGTCCAACGCGCTCTATACGGGCGGCTATAAGCTGGAAGGAAGAGACCTGGTCGAAGTCGACTATCTCTCCACGGTCAAGGCCCTGGAACAGGAAAAGGGCATCACTTTCACGCAGTCCGTCTGGGCAGACGAGGCACGCACCGTTCCGCTCTACTCCGTCTACGGGGAATTCTCCAAGAACGGCGTCGAACAGGAGAACGGCAAGGAGCTCTCCGCAACGCAGGGCGCGCTCGTCATGTACTACACCGACAAGGGAACGGGTTCCGAACAGGTGTGCGTCAGCCGTGCCGACGGCGGCGCCGACAACGACGGCGAAGAGTATCAGATGCTCGGCTATAAGTACAACAGCGCCACGTCGCTCTTCTATACCTTCACGGGCGAGACCTTCTCGGACAGCGCTTCCTATTGCGTCTTCGGCAAAGTCGCCGACTACGAATCCCAGATGACCGACGGCCTTCTGAAGGCGATCAGCGACTACATCGAGACGCTCGATGAGGACGATTCCTTCACCGAGTCCCTCACCAATCAGAAGCTCAACAGCTACGACTACTTCCCGTCCGTTCAGACGGCAGGCCTCACCGCCGATTTCAAAACGCCCATCGATATGCCCATCGTGGTGAAATCCGTCCGCGTCACCAAATATTGATGCAAGAACAGCAAAGATCCGCTGCAAGTGCAGCGGATCTTTTTTTGTTTGAAAAAGAGAAAGGCTCGCCGATCCGTGCGGCACACGATTTGTCCGCCGTGCGCCTTGCTTGCGGCAGAGTCGGTTCGTCGCGTGCGTGGGGGTCGGGCAAATATTGACGGCCGTGCGTGCGCCTTGCTTGCGGCAGAGTCGGTCGCCGTGCAAGGGGGTGTCTGCCGGGCGGGTCAGAGCGGGGCGAGGTTGGCGACTTTTCCGTTTTCGAGCGTCACGCGGAAGTCGCGGACGTCGAAGATGCGCGGGCGGCGGGGGTAGACGAGGCCGACCTGTTCGCGTCCGCGGTAGACGGCGGCCGTAAACCTGCCCAGATACTCGCGCAGAAGGCCTGCTTTGGGGGCGAGGGCGGGCGCGAGGTAGGGGGTTGGGTCAAAGCCTGCGAGGACGCTTTCGAGGAGGGCGATGGCGACGGTCGCCTCCTGCGGGGGGCGTGCGGAGAGCGGCGTGCATTCGGAGAGCCTGCCGTTTTCGTAGCGGCAGCGCATGCGGCGGGCAAGGCTGTCGTGCAGGGGGACTTCCGCCGTGACGGTGCGGCCGCGTTCGGTCACCTTCCCGTCGGAGAGGACGGCGATCGCTCCGGAGCGGTCGAGAATGGCGAACATCGTGTCGGCCTCCAGGAGCAGGCATTCGCCTGCGGGGGAGACGCGGCACTGTTCAAAGGCGAAGGGCAGGGGCAGGACGGTCTTTGTCGCGCCGTGTTCGTAGTGCAGCAGGAGGCGCCCCTGCAGACAGAGCGTGAGGGTGCTTTCGGCGACCTGCCGTTTCCAGAGGATGCGCAGCGTGGGATCGGCATGGACGAAGTTGCGCAGGCGAACGGTCACCGCGCCGCCGCAGAAGTAGAGTTCGGTCTCCTCGGGCGGCTCGAACAAAAAGGCCTCGTCGAAGCGGAAGCGCACGGGGACGCAGCGCGCCGCCTTGAATTCGCAGAACACGCCGTCGTGCGGAGCGAGTTCCACACAGCGTTCGAAGCCGTCCACGGGGCCGAGGTGGATGCCGTTGACAAAGAAAGCACAGGGGAGATCGGATAAAAAAGATACACGCATCTCTTTTTTATATGTATAAAGCGAAAAAATTATGTCAACAATTTTTTCAGAAGGACGAACCTGCCCGCGGACATGCGCTTTCCCCCTTGCGTGAAGGCGGGCGGGGGACTCCGGAAAAGGAGGCAGGCATGAACAAGATCAACGGCTATACGGAAGAGGAAGCAACGGGACTTATCGAATACATCTACAGCGGGCGGAATGCGGGCAAGACGCTCTCCTACCTCTTTGAGACGTACGGCAGGGCGCACAACCGAGCCAAGGGCAGCGTGCGCAACTACTACTATGCGTTCCTGAAGAACCGCGGCGATGCGCGCGTACAGCGCATTCTGGCGGGGAAAAATCTTTCGGCGGGCGAGATCCGTCCCTTCACCGAGCAGGAGACGGACGAAATGCTCAAAGAGGTGCTGACGGAAAAGAGCAAGGGCATGTCGGTGCGGCGCGCGATCCGAAACGTCTCGCACGGCGACGAAAAGCTCATGCTGCGCATGCAGAACAAGTACCGCAATCTCCTGAAGAAACAGCCCGAGCGCGTACGGCGTGCGGCGGCGGAGGCGGGGATCCCCGAGGAAAAGACCTTCCTTCAGCGGCGTCTGGAGCGCGAGATCGACGCCCTGTATGCGCGCATTGCCGACGATCTGCGGCAGGAAAATGCGCGGCTGCGGGCGGAGCTGGAAAAATTACGCAGCGGGGAAAAGGAATAACGCGAGCGTACCTTCCCAAACTGGAAATGCGGGATCTCCGCGGGAGGAAGGTATGGAAAAGATGTTTTGTCTCGGGCTTGTGCTCGGCATGGTGGGCGGCGCGCTGATCGTTGCGAACAGCTATAAGGCGCGCACGCTCGTCAAGAAGAGCCAGGCGGAGCTCATGGAGAAGGTGGACGAAATGATGGACGAACGTCTCAAAGAGATGTCGGACAAGTCCGCTTCCGAAAAGAGCAAATAAGGGGCCGTGTCGGCCTCGGAAAATCGGCGCCTCGTGCGCCGATTTTTCCTTTGGAAATCTTTACTTTGGGCGGGAAGTGTGGTATAATTCCCGTATGATACAGCAGATTGCCGCATTCGATGTAGGGGATCGGCGCGTCGGCGTCGCGTTCAGCGATCCGTTCGGCGGATACGCCATTCCCTCCGATACCTATTTCCGCACGGGGGATTTTGCGCGGGACGTCAAGGCGCTCGCGGACATCGCTCGGGCCAGAGGCGTGACCGCCGTCGTGGTGGGACTTCCGCTCAACAAGGACGGCACCGAGAGTGTGCAGAGCGAAAAGACCCGCCGCTTTGCCGACGCGCTTGCAAAGGAAGGCCTTACGGTCTGTCTCGAGGACGAGCGCTACACGACGCGCGCCGCGCGGGGAGATCTTCTGGAGATGGGGGTCTCGCAGAAGCGGGACAAGAAGAAAAAACAGGTGGACTCCATCGCCGCGGCGTATATTCTGGAGAGCTATCTCTCAAAAATCAAGCAAGGAGAAGGACAATGAAAGAAGAACGCAATGACTACAATGAGGACGAGAACATCGTCGAGCTCGTGGACGACGAGGGCAACACCTTTCGGTTTGAGCACCTCATGACGTTTGAATACAAGGGGCAGTGGTACTGCGCGCTCACGGAGGTCAAAGAGGCGGTCGAGGACGACGGCGACGACGAGGACGAGTCGGAGGAAGTCGCGATCTACCGCATCGAGGGCGACGAGGACAACGAACAGCTCATCCAGATCGAGGACGACGATGAGCTGGATGAAGTCTTCGCCGAGTTCTGTGCGCAGTACGAGGACTTCGAGGACGCAGACGAGGCGGCAATGCTGGACGGAGCAGACGATCCGGAATGAGACACGGCAACGGGAAAGTTGTCGGAAACGGGCAGTACTTCTGGCCGGCCGTACTCGTCGTCGCGGTGCTCGCGGCGGTCTTGATCGCCCTGGGCGCGGGGAAACCGTGGGGCAAGTCCGCGGTCATCCGGACGATCGTCGCCGTCTTGGCGCTGCTGATCGTCTATGAGCTCGCCTATGTGCTCTCCCGCCGACGCATCGCCGCATGGACTGCGCAGGGCGAATATCCGAAGGCGCTCGCGCTTGCCGTCCGCCTGTCCAAGTGGTATTACGGCGGTCGGAACGCAAGCGCGCATCATGCGGCCGCGGCAAATATCCTCTTTCAGATGGAGGAGGACGAGCGCTTTCGGCAGGAGACGGAGCAGATCACCGCGCCGCGCTTCCTGTTTTTGAAGTACGCGTTCCGCACGCTCGGATATCTCGTGAACCGCGACGTCCCCGCCGCCCGCGAGGCGCTTCAACGTTTCTGGGCGGAACATCCGCAGGGAACATGGAGGGAACAGGGCAGCCGCATGGCAGCGCTTCTCAACGTCATCGACCCGTCTTGCACGGAGGACCGCGGGGCGCTCATCGCCTCACTCCTGCGCACCACTCCCGGTCGGCGCGTGCGCAAGTTTCTCCTGGAAGAGCAGTCCCGCCTTTTGGCCGCCCAGCCAGTCGAAACATCGTCGACGCCCGCCCCGTGACGGCACAGGCATACGGCGCGCAAGGGCGTGTGAATTTTCCCATAAGTTTTTTGAAGAGAAGGCTTGACAGCCTTCTCTTTTTGTGCTATACTCTTATTAAGAATAAATCTCGTTAAGGAAATGCAGGCTGTGGCGAGCGGAGGTGCGCCGAAGGGGAGAGGAGGGAGCTATGACGGGAGCGCCGCGCAACACAAAACAAAAACAAGCGGTGTATGAGGCGCTGCGCTGTCTCGATCATCCGACGGCGACCGAGGTGTACGAGCATGTCCATGCGCTGCATCCGACGCTGTCCCGCGGGACGGTATTTCGGGTGCTGGGCGGATTTGCGGCGGACGGGCGGATCCGAAAGGTGACGCTGGAGGGCAGCGATGCGCGGTTTGATCCGACGCTGGCGCCGCACGCGCACGGGAGGTGCCGTCTCTGCGGCAAAGTCTGCGACATCTTTCTTCCCGCGTACGCGTCGATTGCGACGGGCGCCATATGCGGCGGATTTCAGATCGAGAGCTGTGACGTAGAATTTTCGGGAATCTGCAAAGAATGCAGCGAGAAACAGATGCGCCAAGGCGCAAATAAGGATAAAGGAGAACAACGATGAAGGAACTCAAGGGAAGCAAGACGCTGGAAAATCTCATGGCGGCGTTTGCGGGCGAGAGCATGGCGACGAACAAGTACGCCTATTTCGCGTCCAAGGCGAAGAAGGAAGGGTACAATCAGATCGCGGCGATCTTCGAGGAGACGTCGGGCAACGAGCGTGAGCACGCAAAGATGTGGTTCAAGCTGATTGCGGGCGGGATCGGCACGACGGAGGAAAACCTGAAGGCGGCGGCGCAGGGAGAGAACGACGAGTGGTCGGATATGTATCCCACGTTTGCCAAGGTGGCGCGCGAAGAGGGCTTTGACGCCATCGCGAATCTGTTTGAGAAGGTCGCTTCGGTGGAGAAGGAACACGAAGCGCGTTACTTAAAACTTCTGCAGAACGTGGAAGAGGGACGGGTCTTCGTGAAGGACGGCGAGGTGTACTGGCAGTGTCTGAACTGCGGCGCCATTGTCAAGGCGAGCGAAGCGCCCGAAGTCTGCCCTGTCTGTGCGCATCCGCGGGCGTATTTCCAGGTGAAGCCCGAGAATTATTGATCGTACCGCAAAACACTTGCTTTTTTGCGGGAGCTGTGTTATAGTGGAGAAAAACCGATAACGCTGTGAAGCGGAGCAGTACCCCGTTTTTCTTGCAGGCAGAGAGCCGCCGTACGGTGCGAGGCGGTGCAAGGGGGCGGGCGAACTCGCCGCGGAGCGGTCTTCCTGAAAGCATGTTCGCCGGGTAGGGGAGAACGGCACCCGCCGTTAGCAGGGGAGGGCGTCATTGCCCGCAAAGGGGCGGAATTTTTTCCGCAAGCAGAGTGGTACCGCGCGGATCCCGCGTCTCTCAGGAGGCACGCGATCCGCTTTTTTTATAACGACGGCAAGGGAGAGGTGCGTCATGGACGTAAAAAAGTACACACAACAGTTTATCCTGCCGCCCGAGCGCTGCATGGACTGGGCGGAGCAGCCGATGGTGAAGCGTGCGCCCGTCTGGTGCAGCGTCGATCTGCGCGACGGCAACCAGGCGCTCATCGAGCCGATGGGCCTGGAGACCAAGCTGGAATTCTTTCATCTGCTGACGGAGATCGGGTTCAAGGAGATCGAAGTGGGGTTCCCTGCGGCGAGCGAGACGGAGTACGCCTTCGTGCGCGCGCTCATCGAACGCAATCTCATTCCCGACGACGTCACCATTCAGGTGCTGACGCAGGCGCGGGAACACATCATCAAAAAGACCTTCGAGGCCATTAAGGGGGCGGAGAAGGTCATTGTCCACGTCTACAATTCCACGTCCGTCGCACAGCGGGAGCAGGTGTTCCGCAAGAGCAAGGAGGAGATCCGTCAGATCGCCGTGGACGGCGCGAAGCTCCTGAAGGAGCTGACGGATGCCGCGGGGGCGAAGTATCGGTTCGAGTACTCGCCCGAGAGCTTTACGGGGACGGAGCCGGAGTATGCCCTCGACGTGTGCAATGCGGTGCTCGAGGTCTGGCAGCCGACGGCGGACAGAAAGGCGGTCATCAACCTGCCCGCCACGGTGGAAAACGCCATGCCGCACGTCTATGCCCAGCAGGTGGAGTATCTTCACAAGCACCTTTGCTTCCGCGAGAACGTCGTGCTCTCGCTCCACCCCCACAACGACCGCGGAACGGGCGTCGCGTCGGCGGAGTTCGGCCTTTTGGCGGGCGCCGACCGCGTGGAGGGGACGCTCTTCGGCAACGGCGAGCGCACGGGCAACTGCGACATCGTCACGCTTGCCATGAATCTGTATTCGCAGGGCGTCGATCCGTGCCTTGATTTTTCCAATATGCCCTATGTCGCGGCGCTCTATCAGAACTTCACCGATATGCGCATTTCGCCCCGTCAGCCCTATGCGGGAGAACTCGTCTTCGCGGCGTTTTCCGGCTCGCATCAGGACGCCATCGCCAAGGGAATGCGCTTCCGCGACGAGACGGGCCGCGCCGTCTGGGATGTTCCCTATCTGCCCATCGATCCAAAGGACGTCGGCAGGGAATACGACTCGGACGTCATCCGCATCAACTCGCAGTCGGGCAAGGGCGGCGTGGGGTATATCCTCGAACACGCGTTCGGCCTGAAACTGCCCGTGCGTATGAAAGAGGCGGTCAGCTATGCCGTCAAGCACGAGTCGGACGTGCTGCATAAAGAGCTCAAGGCGGACGAGATCTTTGAAGTGTTCGGCCGCAGATTTCTCGCGCCGCGCGGACATTTCTCGCTCGGCGAGGTGCATTATTCGCAGGAAAACGGCATCACCGCCCGTGTGGAGATCTGCGAGGGGGAACGCCGTTCCCTCGTCGAGGCAACGGGAAACGGCCGTCTCGACGCCGTCTCCAACGCCCTCAAAAAGCACTTCGGCGTGGACTACAACCTGACGGGATACGAACAGCACGCGCTCTCGTCCGGTTCCTTTGCACAGGCCATTTCCTACCTCGGCGTCGAACACGGCGGGAAGACCTACTGGGGCGCGGGCGAGCATTCGGATATCTCCATCGCCTCCGTCCAGGCGCTCGTCTCGGCCCTCAATAACCTTCTGGACGGGGAGAATGTATGAACGCCGTGAACTATGATTCCGTCATGCAGACGATGCTGAAAGAGGCAGAGGGGAAGCGGCTTTTGCTGCACGCCTGCTGTGCGCCTTGCGCGAGCTATTGTCTGACGGCGACGGCGCCGTTTTTGTCCGTGACGGCGTTTTTCTACAATCCGAACATGGATACCGCCGAGGAATATGAAAAGCGCCTTCGGGAACTGCGCCGCCTGACGGCGGAGACGGGCTGGGCGGATGTCCTGGAAACGGGCTACCGTTGCGAAGATTTTATGGCCGTTGCGACGGGCATGGAGCAGGAAAAGGAGGGCGGCGCGCGCTGTGACAGGTGCTTCCGCCTGCGCCTTCTTGAGACGGCGCGTCAGGCAAAGGTGGGCGGGTACGACTTCTTTGCGACCACGCTCACGGTGTCGCCCATGAAGAACGCCGCGCGCATCAACCGCATCGGGTTCGAGGTGGCGGAGCAATGCGGCGTTGCCTATCTTCCCACCGACTTCAAAAAACGGGGCGGCTATCTGCAGTCCGTCCGACTCTCCGCGCAATACGGCCTGTATCGCCAGAATTATTGCGGGTGCATTTTTTCCAAGCGGGAGCGGGAAACGCAGACGCCGCAGTAGCGACGGAATGAGCGGTCAGAGCAAGAGAAAAAGGCGCGGCGCGGACAAATTGTCCGCGCCGCGCCTTTTTCTGCATGGAGCAGATCGGGCCGACTATGCAAGATGTTTTCCCGTCAGCAGATGACGGTCGAATTGTTCGCGGGGGAGGGCGGCACCGCCGAGGGCATCCGCAAAGAGCAGCATTTTATAGGCGCTCTCCGAGGCGGCGCGTTCAAACAAATCGTCCGCGGACGTCACGGGCGGCAGGGACGCGTCGGCGTTGGCGGCGCGTTCAAACGCCGCTCCGGAGAGGATGGCCTCATCCGGCGTCTTTGCGGGATAGAAACAGGACAGACCGTGAATGTGGAAGAGCCTGTCGAAGCGTCTCCAATTCCGATGGGACGCATAGCATTTTTTGTGGAAGAAGGCGAGGTAGCTCGCAAAGTGATCGATCCCGCCGTACAGGGTGGATTTGTCCATGGGGGTGCGGCCGAGCGCGCGCGTCGCCTTTTCCCAGAGGGAGAGCAGGGCGCCCGTCTTGCACACCTTGAGGTCGGGGAAGGGGTAGCGTTCTGCCTCGCGCCCCTCCAGTTTGCGGGCGAAGTAGACGTCCCAGTCGTTTTCGATGCGCTGGTGTTCGCGCTTGTGCAGGTTGTTTTGTTCCAGATAGCGGTAGACAAAGGGATGAAAGGCGACGTCGGCGCAATAGTGCGTGACATAGCCGAGACAATATGCCGTCGCGAAGGCGCGTTCCGCTTCGCCGAGCGTCGGAAGGGCGTCGAGGAAGGCGGAAAACAGATCATATACCGCGTTGCGGTGCAGATATTTTCCGAGGTTGCCCTCCTGCTTGTTCGCCTTTTTGGCAAAGAAGAACATATCCGGCCCCTGTGCGCCCAAAAAGTATGCTTCGGGTGCGGCGGCAATGGCGGCCTGCAGTTGTTCGGGAAGGCGCTCTGCCGCCTCGCGGGCGATGAGCGCGTGCGTAATGGAAGAAGGCATATAGGTATCCTATGATGTACTCGCTTATTTTGTGATGGATGCGGGGCCTGTGTCTGCCTGCGCGCCTGCGATGTGCCGAGGCCCGAAGAGCGCCGTGCCGAGACGGATCATGTTCGCTCCGCAGGCGAGGCAGAGCTCCCAGTCTCCGCTCATGCCCATCGAGAGGTAACAGATGTTCCCGTCCTGTGCTCTTGCACGGTCGTAAAGCGCCCGCATCTGCCGCGCCAGCGCTTCCAGCTTTTCCCGATCGTCCGAAAGGGGGAGCATCGCCATAAAGCCGCGCACCCGCAGGCCGGGCATCGCCTTTGCCCGCTCATAGGCCGCAAATGCCTCGGAAAGGGAATAGCCGCTCTTGGAGAGTTCGCTCCCGATGTTCACTTCGATCAGGACGTCCGTCACGATCCCCGCGCGCTCGCTCCGCTTTGCCAGCTCGTCGGCAAGTTCGTCGCGGTCGAGCGAATGAATGAGATAGGTCTTTCCGATGAGATATTTCACCTTATTGATCTGCAGGTGTCCGATGAAGTGTCGGTTTGCCCCATGTACCAGGTCGTATTTGTCACGGAATTCCTGCACCTTGTTCTCGCCGATGTCCGTGATGCCCGCCTCGATCGCCTCGTTGATCTCCGCAGGCGTGCGCGTCTTGGTCGCGGCGACAAGCGTGACCTTCTCGCCCAACCCGTTTCCCGCTCGCACTTTTTCCAAATAAGTCTGAACATTTTCCGAAATACTCATACCGCCCATATTATAGCGCGAACGCCCGGCGCTGTCAACGAAATCGCCCGTCTCTTTGCAAGACATGCAACGCGGGCGGAGAGCACTCTCCGCCCGTCGGGCTGCTTTGAATTATGTCGGGCAGATGCGCTGCGCGATCGTCCGTGACAGGGCGGGGCGTCATAAGCCGCAAGGGGTGCGGGGCAACGGATGCCCGGAATCGGCACAGAGAACTCCGCCGCGCGGTGTTCGTTTGGCGGAAAAGCATTTGCCGCGCGATGTCGGTTTCGGCAGGTCAGATGTGTTCGGCGATGCGCTGAGCCATTGCGCGGCAGCCGATCTTCTTCATGCCGTCGGAGAAGATGTCCGCGGTGCGCCAGCCTTCGTCGAGGGTCTCCTCCACGGCGCGCTCGACGGCGGCGCATTCCTGCGTCATGCCGAAGGAGTCGCGCAGCATCATGGCGGCGGCCAGAATGGTGGCGATGGGGTTGGCGGTGTCCGTCCCTGCGATGTCGGGGGCGGAGCCGTGGATGGGTTCGTACAGCCCGCACGGGGTATCGCCCAGCGAGGAGGATGCGAGCATTCCGATGGAGCCCGTCACCTGTGCGGCCTCGTCGGAGAGAATATCGCCGAAGAGGTTGGAGGTGAGCAGCACGTCGAACTGGGCGGGATTTTTCACGATCTGCATGGCGGCGTTGTCGACGAGCATATCGGTCACGGTGACGTCGGAGTAACATTTTTCGGCGAACGCATGCACCGTTTTGCGCCACAGGCGGGAAGATTCCAGCACATTGGCTTTATCGACGGAGATGATTTTTTTCGTGCGCTTGCGGGCGAGTTCGCACGCGATGCGGGCGATGCGTTCGATCTCCGCGACCGAGTATTGTTCGGTGTCCCATGCCGTTTCGCCCATATCCGCGTCGACAAACCTGCCGCGCTTGCCGAAATAAATTCCGCCCGTCAGTTCGCGCACGACGATGATCTCGATGCCCTGTCCGATGAGCGAGCGCTTGAGCGGAGAGGCGTCGGCGAGCGCTTTCCAGAGCTTCGCGGGGCGGATGTTGGAATACAGGCCCATGGCCTTGCGAATGCCGAGCAGACCCTTTT
>CAJFMF010000026.1 GCA_904391375.1 Candidatus Gallimonas faecavium
TAGAGCCAGTCGTTATAGACGACGGGCTGACCGTCCTTTGCGTCGCCGAAGGGAAGGATGTCCTCTTCCAGCGCGGGAATGCGCGTCCGTTTTCCGTCCCGATACTCCTCCAGGAGCGTGCGGCAATGGCGCAGGCGGCAGACAAGGCCCCCTAGCCGAATGTCGTGGTTTTCAAATCCGTTTTCGCGACATTCTCTGTCCCATTGCGCGCGGAAGGCTCGGTAAAATGCGCGGACGCGCGTCTCCGTCGTGCGATAGTCGGCGATGAGGGCGTCGAGCGCCGCTCTGTCCCCCGTGCGGTACGCCTCCCGCGTGCGCAGTCCCAGCGTGAGCTTGTATTCCAGGACGTCGCAGAGCGACATCAGCGTACGGAAAATATAGCCGAACGTCCTGTTCTTCGCGCCTAAGGCGAGCTTCGCGCGGATCTGCGCATATACGGCGCCGTCCTTTCCGATCACCGTACGGTCGAGAATGCCGAAGAAGGGATCGGAATACAGCATATACTTGGACGGATTGGCCAGTTCTCCGCTGCGCAGGTCGAGCTCGTCCAGCGCGAGGAAGGTCTCAAACGCCACGCCGTAGCGTGCAAGGAACTTGCGTTCGATGTCCGCTCTGTCGAAGTTCCCGCGCGCGAACTGCACCGCCGCAAAGAACGCGGGAAGCGAGGCAAAGAGAGAACACTCCGCACAGTCGTCCTTCCAGCAGGTGATGAGAATGTCCTTCACGCCGTTTTCCAGACAGGAGCGGATAGCCGCCTCGTTGGCGCGGATGCTGAAGCGGTTTGCAGGGGTAAAGCCGCTCCACGACCACGCCCCGCCCGCAAAGACGATGGGATTGTCAAACTGACGGTGGGCGCGGACCATGCGATCGTAGTGCGCCTTGTCCGTGCTGTAATAGTCCCAGTAGATGAGCGAAACGTTCTTCGGGACAAGATCGCGGACTTCCTGCGGAATCGTGCCGTCCGTGCAGAAGTACTCGCCGCCGTTGGCAAGACGGAAAAACATATCCGACCACATCATGGGGTAAAACCCGTATTTCTCCGCGATCGCCGCCACCCGCCGCAGGTGCCTGAGCAAAATGGAAAAGCGGTCCTCATACCCGTGGCGGTCGAGGTATTTGCCAAGCCCCACCATGTGCGCTTCGTCCATGCCGATGTTGATGCGCCGCGACTTAAAGCACGCGGCACAGGCGGCAAACATCTTGTCGATGAGCGCGTACGTCCTCTCGTCTCCCGCGAGCAATATATCGCCCGTGTCCGTGATGTCGCCGTACTGCGCCCAGCGCGTCAGGCCGCTGAGGTGCGCCAGCGTCTGAATGCATGGAACGAGCTCCAGCCCGTTTTCGCGCGCACAGGCGTCGAGATCTTTCAGCTCCTCCGCGGAATAGCGTCCGCGCAGATACCCGAAATAGGGCTCGCCCTCCACGGAATAGACGTCCTCGGTATAGAGTTCCACATAGTCATACCCCATCTGCGCCAGAAGCCGAAAGAGCGTTTTCAGCGTCTCGGGACGGTAAACCCCGTCGCGCGAGCAGTCGATCATGACGCCCAGCGAACAATTTTTCATCCTTTCAGTCTCCTTATCGTATCTTCCACACTCTGCCTGAAACGCGCAATATGCCCCGAAATAAAGGAGACGATGTCCTCATTTTCGTCCATGAGCGGCGTGAGATCCATGGCATAGTTGAGCGCGGTATAGCTGTCGCAGGCATGGCTTGCGGAGAACGTCGCGTTCGCCCGCCGACGCCCTTCCGCCGCGAGATCGTATTGCTTTCCGCCCGTGATCTGACTGTCGAACACGGCGGACAGACAGCGCATGAGGTTGGGGTGCGCGCCGCAGTCCAGATACACTTTTTCGTCGTCGCTGAGCCAGTCGAGGTCGCGCCATACCTCGCACCCGAACACCTTTTCGGGGCGCTCGTCCGCCTTCAGGCGGCGCAGCGCGGCAATGACGCGGAGCGCGACGGCGACGTGCGTCTCGTGCTTGTCCGCAAGGTTGTGCGTATAGAGAAAGCGCGGCCTTGCCCTGCGCAAAAGTTCGGCCAGCTCGTCGACGAGCGCGCCCTCCCCCGCCTTGACCGCCGCCGAGGGATAGCCGAGCATGGACAAAAAGGAATATTCACCCACAAATGCCGCCTTCTCCTGCTCGCGGATGCGCACCGCCTTCATTTGCTCGTCGGTATAGCCGGCATACGGGCCGCTGCGGGGACTTCCCGCGCCGTCCGTCACAACGATTGCCGAAAACCACGCGTCCTCACGCCCGAAACAGGCCGCGATGGGCGCATACGCCATAAACTCCACATCGTCCTGATGCGCCGCGATCGCAAGATGCGTCGTACGCGCAAATGCCCGATCTTCCTCTGTCCCGTCCCCGATAAACGTCAGCATACGCGCCTCCTTATAATTTTGCCGCGGCTTCTCTGTCTGCGATGAGAATGCAGTCGGGGTGCAGCTGCAGGACGGACGCGGGAAGTTGTTCCGTGACCGCCCCCCTGACCATGCCGTAAACGGCCTGCGCCTTGTTCGCCCCGCTCGCAAGCAGGAGAATGCGCTTCGCCTGCATGATGTGACGGATCCCCATCGTGAACGCCTGACGCGGCACCTCGTCGGCGGAGGCAAAGAGCCTGGCGTTGTCCCGCACCGTGCTCTCGGCAAGCGTCACGACGTGCGTCCCCGCGCCGAAGGGCGTCCCGGGTTCGTTGAAGGCGATATGCCCGTTGCTGCCCAGTCCGAGCAGCTGAATGTCGCGCGGAAGCGCCTCCAAAAGAGCGTCGTAGCGGGCGCACTCCGCCTCCGCGTCCGCCGCCATGCCGTTCTCGATGTGCGTGTTCGCGGACGGAATGCCCAGCCCGTCCAGCAGATTTTTCCGCATGAAGTACGCATAGCTCTGCGCATGTGTCGCAGGAAGTCCCCTGTATTCGTCGAGATTGACCGTGCGGATATCGGAATAGTCGGTGCCGTTTTTCTCATGGTCCGCGATCATATAGGCGTACAATCCAAGGGGCGTCGTCCCCGTCGCAAGCCCCAAAACGGAATTGCGTTTCCCGCGGACGACCTCCAGCATGATCTCCGCCGCACGGCGGGAGAGCGCTTCATAGTGCTCGGTTACAATGATCTTCATGAAATTACCTTCTTTTGTCCTGTTCGATTGTAACACGGATCGGGCAGAATTGCAAGCCCTCCCCTTTGTTCTTTTCCGCAAACGATCATGCCCGCCGCACGAGCGGCGGGCATTTTCATCTGCATCGATGTCCCTTTCTCCGAACCAGCCTCAAGGAAATACGCGGCGGAGCAGGGCTTACCGATTGTCAAGCGGCGAAATTCATGCCTGCGCCGTACCCGTGCTTCCGACTGCCTCGGCGAGCGTCTTGCCGTAGGAAATCCTGACGGTCATGGTGCTCTTGATGGCAGGCGTCCAGGTATCGGTGAGTACGATACCCGTGATCGTAGCGTCCTTCGGGAGCTGGCCGACGTACAGGCTCTTAGCGGCGATCATGTTGTCCGCCGAGACGCCCGAATACAGAGTCATCGTCCCTTCGGAGGCATCGTAGCCCCACACGATGATCGCCTCTTTGCCTTCGCCGAGCGCCTTGCTCACTTCGGCGGGAAGATACAACGTCTGACCGCCCCAGCTCGGGTGCATATAGATGTACGAATTGCCGTAGTCCACGGAGTTCGGGTCGCTGTTGTACATGAGCGAAGCGCAGTACTGCGCATCGCCGAAGCAGAAAGCGAGCGCAAAACTCGTCCAGCCCTTGCCCGCCGTGACAGCCGCGGAATCCAGCTTGAGCGTGACGGCGAAATATGCGTCCCCTGCGTCGAGGTCGAGATCGAGGGCGAAGCTGCCGCAATCTCCCGTTGCGTAGGTAAAGGTGTCGTCCGCAAGCGCGGCACCCGTCAGAGCGCCCGAGTTGCGGAATACGGTGCCGAAGTCGATGGTGTATTCCGTCGCCTGGATGTTGAACTCACCCAGCGAGACGGTCATGCCGCCGATCTCCGTCGTCGCCGTCCAGATGCCCGCGTTCATGCCCGTAACCGTCGCGTTACTCCCGAGCGTGGCCGTCTTTGTGACGTCGCCCTGCTTCATGGTGATGACCATTCCGTCTGCGCCCCACTTGGCGTCCGCCTTGAACGTGACGTCATACGCGGGCAGATCGAGCGCAAACACGGCCTGCACGTTGAGCTGCATCTCTCCGTAGACGTATCCCGCCATGACCTTTCCGTCCGAAACGGCCGCGGTCAGATCGTTTCCGTTGACGAGGAGCGACGTGAGCTTATAGTCCTGCGCGGGCGTCACAGTGAGCGTCACCGCGTCGCCGTACGCATAGCCGTCCTGTTTTTCGAGCGCGACGGTGCCGTTTTGCACGTCGGAGGCGTTCAGCGTCACGGAGACGGCGGGAACATCCATGCCTGCGGGGAAGGGAATGCCGTTTACGATCTGCCAGAAATCCTTATCCCAGGACGAGAAATCGATGTTTGCCGCCCGCAGCGCCGCGTAGTCGGAATAAGCGCCGTAGACGTTGGGCGTTCCGCCGCCCGTGGAGAGCGTAAAGAATGCGTTGGGGTTGCCGACGGAATACACGCCGTCGAGAATGCCGTAATTTTCATGGATCGAGCCGATGGAATAGGCCTCCGACGCGCCGCTTGCCACGGAGCGGATCTCCACGAAACAGTGGACGACGTGCGCCTCGCCCATGCTGTCCCTTGCAAAGAAGAACCCGCTGCGATTGGGGACAAGGCCGCCGTGTTGCAGGAGGCAGGAGACGTAGACATTTTCCACTCTGCCGCAGCCGGCCGACACGACGAACCCGCCCTGGCCCAGATGTACGGCGTTGGTGAAGGCGACGTTGCGGATAATGCCGCTCTGGTGGAGCAGGCCGACGAAGCCGCCCGCGTCCGAACACTGCATCTGAATGTCGTCGACGGTGTAGCCCATGCCGTCAAAGACGCCCTTGAAGCCGTAGATGCGGCCGTTGAAGCAGTCGAGGTCGGAACCGTTGTTGAGCTGTTTGAAGATGGAATAGGTGCTGAACGGAACGTATGTCTTTCCGCCGAAGTCGATGTCGTTGCCGAGCACGAACCAGCCGTCCCAGACGGGGCCGGAGGCCGCCTGCTTGGCGACGGAGCCCCAGTTTGCAAGCTCGTCGGCGTCATTGATGACCTGGGTGTAGACGTCTGCGGGAATGACATAGACCGCCTTGTCCGTCTCGACGGCAATGGTCTTGTCCGGGCCGAGTTCCGTCGCGGCGACGGGCAGCGCGCTCTTGTCGAGATAGAGCATCTGCGCATCCGCGTCGTAGCGGTCCAGAAGGTTGACGCCGCCGTCGATGGTGACGCGCTCCACCGTCCCCTCCGCCGCAAGCGCGAGCGTTCCGACGGACGTCTCAAAAACGACGGGATCAAGCGTCACTTCGGGGCGCACGACTTCGACAAACAGTTTGACGAAATTGCCGCCGCAGGCGCCCGTGAGCGTCGCCGTTCCGACTTTCTGTGCGGAGATCGTGCCGTCCGCGCCGACGAGGACCACGTCGCTGTCGTCGCTCGTCCAAACGATCTCGAGATCGGAGAGCTCTCCGTTCTGATAGACGGTCACGGCGGGCTTGGTGACGGACGAATAGTCCTCCGTCTCGACCAGAGCGAGCGTCGTCTTATAGCCGCCCTCTACGGGAGTATAGCCCTCTACCTCGAAGGAGATAGACGAATCGCACACTTTGACGGCGACCGTCTGCGCCATGGGGATCCCCCACAGCTGCGAGGAAACGGTAAAGCTCGTTTCCCCGTATTCGAGACCCTCGAGCACGGCGGACGTGCCGTCCTGCGCGGGCGTCAGGGAGACGAATTCCTCGCCGCCCTCCGCGAGCGTCCAGGTATAGCTGACGGGGTCGATGGGCGCATTGCCCTTGTAGGTCACGCTCGCCGTGACGGTAAAATCGGAATCCTTGTCCAGGCTGACGGACGCATTGCTGAGCGTGAGCACGGGCGCCGACATGGAGTTGACGACGGTGATCGTACACTGCGCCTGGGCCTCGCCTGCCTTTGCGGTGATGACCGCCGTTCCCGCCGCGACCGAGCGGACCAACCCGCCGTCGACCGTCGCGACGCCCTCGTCGGAGCTGCTCCATGTGACTGTCCCCTCTGCCGTCGCCGTGAGCTGAATCTGCTCATGCAGGTCGAGTTCATAGGCCGTGTGGCTGAGCGTGATTTCCGTTCCGCCGCCGGACGGCTCTTCCGTTGCGGGCTTGCAGGCCGCGAACGCCACCAGACCGAGTGCCAGCGAAAGCGCTGCGATCGGCCAGAATCTTGTCTTTTTCATATTGTTCCTCCCTTATCAATTTTCATCAGGCGACCGTAGCGCCTCATTCCCAGGAATTGAAGATGGTATCGAGCGAGACCGTCTCGCTGTACATGGTGATGGACAGCGCCGTGCAGTCTGCACGGAAGGCGTCACGCATGGATTTGAGCGTCTCCTGCGAATAGGAGCCGGTGTGCAGCGTGACGAGCGCAAAGCGCGGGAAGATCGTCTCGATGGTGATGTGCTCCCGCAGCGTCTCATAGAGCGTCGGATCGGTGGCGCGGTACGGCTCGATCGCCGCATACGCCTCGTCCATGTACCCGAGCCACTGTTCCAGCATCCGCTTGGGCCAGAACCGCGCCTGGGCGATATCGTCGTAGATGCCGCCGCCCACTTCGGGATAGTTGGTCTCGATGTATTTGAGCTGTGTCTGCAGCTCGTCGAAGTACCGGCGCATGGGTTCGGCCGCCTCGCGGAAGTAATTGGCGAAGAAGTCGTCCACGATCTCGGCATAGTTGGAATTGACGTTCCAGAGCGCCTTATAGTTGAAGTACTCCTTCAGCTTCCCGAACGCCGTCACGTTGCCCTGGTTGTACTGGCCCTCGGGGAACATCAGAATGGCGTTGTTTTCCTTGCAGAAGCGGTAGGTCTCGATCATGGTGTCGTAGGAATTGAGCGGATAGAGATAGTAGCTGTAATTGGTTTCGTACAGCCACATATGCAGCATCTCGGAGCAGGCGCCCCAGCCCTCGATGACGTCCGCCGTCGTCTGATTGACGGGATCGTAGAAGGAGGCATTGTAGGCGGCGTCGATGGGCGCGATGTACACGCCGACGTGCTCGTTGCAGACGACGCTCTCGTCGACGGGTTGGAAGGTACCGTTCACCTCTTTGACGGGAGGCGTGAACATCTTGCGGTACGCAAAGAAGAGGACGTTGACTTCGCGCGGAGCCGTTCCCTCCGCCTCCGCCTTCTCGGCGAGGTATTCGTTGAGCCGCTCGGCGACGGTGTTGCAGAACTTGACGACGGCGGCGGAATCGGTGCCGTATTTTTCATATTCCGCGGTGCAGGCATCGCAGCGGCAGGCGTCCGTGTTGTCCTCGATGGTGATGGTGACGTTTTCCAGATCGGGCCGCGCTTCCACGGCGGGGATCATCGTCTTCATGAGTTCGTCGATCATCGCCTCGTAGTACTCGGGAACGCCGCGCGCGGTATAGCAGAGCTGCGACTTCGTATCCTGCGCGAACCACTCCGGATGATCGGGGTAGTCGGCGGGATTGAGATAACAGAAGGAGTTATGCCAGACCGTCCCCTTAATGGGGATATACACGTCGCTCGTATAGCGCATTCCGACGACGGCGTCGGCGGACATGCGGTTGCTCGTAAGGTAGTAGGTGAAGTCGGGTCGGTCGACGATGTCGAAATCGGGCAGTTTGATGCTGTCGTTTTCCGTGACGGTGTAGACGACGGTGTCGTCCGCGTACATCTCATAGCCGATCGTGTGGCGCAGGAATTCGAGCGCGCCGTTCTGGACGCCGTGCGTTCCCTTGGACATCACGAACACGCTGCTGCCCGCCGTGACGATATAATAGCCCGTCGTGCCGACGTCCTGTTCGGGCATCGAGAGCCCCGCCGCGGCAAAGAGTTTTTCGCTGCCGAGCACGATCCATTGTCTGTCCTGCGACCAGACGGCGTCCGCATCGCTCTGCTGGGCGAGTGCCGCCCCCGTCGCGGCCGAGACGTGCCGCACCAGCAGCGAGGCCGCCTCGTTGAGGAAGGAATCCGTCTGTTCGGGCGTTATGACAGTATAATCCGTCTTGCCGTTCACGATGAAATCGATGTCCGTCTCGCCCACGTTGATCTCGTGCAGTCCCTTGGTCGTCATATGTTCCTCCGATTCGGTCACGATCCCGACGGGCGCCGTGCCGCCGCTCGTCTGCGTCGGGGCACATCCCGCCGCGCCGACAAGGCACATGGCCCCCGCAAGCAGTGCCGAAACAATCTTCTTTGTCTTCATGAAGCCCTCCTTACTCGGTCACCGTCACGATCTGACGGACCATCGCGATGTTCCCCGCCGCATCCACGGCGATGATGCGCACTTCATACTCTCCCGCCTGCGAAGGACGGAAGGCGTTGCTGCTGCCCGTGAGTTCGATCAGCCTGCCCGAGGCGGTGAGCACATACTTCGCGATGCGCAGCTCCTCCGCGGCCGTCACGTTGTCCGTCACGGTGAAGTCGGGAATGACGATGACGTCCCCCACTTTCACGCTTTCGGCGAAGTCATGCGCAAAGGCGATGACGGGCGCCGTCCGATCCTCCACCGTGATCGCATAGCCGAGCTCGAACTCCCTTCCGCTGAACGTATCGCTCGCCACATAGGAGACAAAGTACTGGCCGTACTGCGTGAGATCGATCTCATAGGCGCGGTCGGGGACGACGGCGGAGAGCACCGTTCCGTCCACGGCGGTGACGGGTTCGCCGCCCGGCGCCGTCACGGTGAGAAGAAGGGTCGTATCGGGGTCGAGCACGTCCCCCGCAATGGCGGCGGGAACAGTCTGCCGCGTTCCGAACTGCACGGCGTCGCCGTAGGTGCCAAGAATGTTGATCTTGGGACGGATACGGTCGTTCGCGGCGGCGGAGATGGGCTGGTCGTTGATGTCCGTCACGTCGAACGCGCTCCCCTGTGCGGCACCGGAGAAGGCAACCGTCAGATAGACGTACCCCGACGGGAATCCCGAGAACGTCCCCGCCGAAACGGAGACCGCACCGAACGAAAGGACACCGCTGCGATAGCCGATCTCAAAGGCGTTGCTCGCGGAAGAGGTCAGAAATCCCGAACCCATCTCGACGCTCGTCCCGCCGACATGCGCGATTGCCGCCGAACCGCTCCGCTCGATGTCCACTTCGAGGCGCACCGAGGGATCCAGGCTGTCCTCCAGCACGACGGTCAGGCCGTCGTAGTCGGAGGTCGCAGGCAGCGCGTTCCACGAGAAGGTGAAGCCCTCGGCGAGCAGGCGGTTGGCAAAGGTAAAGCTGCCGTCCGCACGCTGTGCCTCGATGGTCACCGCGCTGTCCCCCGCCGCGGACGTCGCGCCGTCCGTCACAAAGTAGTTCTGCATCTGAAGGCGCATCCTTCCGTCCTGCGCGACGAACGGGAGCACCGTCTCGATCGAATAGACGAGTTCGGCGTCCGTGCCGTCAATGCGGAAAATCAGGTCAACGGTGTCGCCGTTTTCGAGCACGGTCGGGGTGAACGTCCCCGTCACCTGCCGCTCGCCCTGGGAATCGCGCACATAGACGCTCGCGAGCCGCTGCTGCGGCGTGCTGCCCGAATAATCGGTGGCATACACCGCGGGAACGTCGTAGACGCTCCCCGAAAACAGATAGCGCGGCAGCGACACTTCCTCGGAAAAGACGGGCGTCGCATTGGGCGCGACGATCAGACTGCATTCCGCCGTCGCGGTCTGTCCGATGTAGTCGGTCGCGGTATAGATCAGCGAATACGTCCCCGGTTTTTCGGGACGGAAGCGGTCGGTGACCGCTGTCTCCTCGCCGTCGAGGACGGCCTTGACGGAGACCGTGATCGGGCCGCTGCCCCCGCTTGTTTGCGCTGCGGGGATCCCGACGGCCTCTCCCGCCATGGCGGAGAGCTGGGAGCTTTCAAGCGATATGGAGACGTCGGGCGCATCGGCAAGGGCGTTCACCCAGACGATGTTCTCCGCCATGTTGTCGGCGGCGTCCTCCGCGCGGTAGACGATGGCATACAGACCCGTCCGCGTGGGCGTGAACGCTGCCCCGTCCAGAGCGACGCTCACCGCGTTGGCGGACGTGAAGTTATAAAAGACCTCCGTCGTCACGTCGCACGCACCCGAGTAGTCGTCGACCGCCGTTGCCGAGGGAACGGGGTATGCCCTTCCGACTTCGGCGGACGGCATGGCAGCCGTATCCGCCGCCACGGTGATCTGCGGCGCCCGATCGTCGACGAGCCGCTCCTGCGAGAGGTCCACCCCCATGAGCGAGGTGACCATGAAATTCGCCGTCGAGCCCGAATAGACGTCGGCGCTCACCGAGACGCGCACGCGGCCGCTCGGGAAGCCGTTCCACAGCGTGGAGAAATACTGCGTGCTGTCGAGGTCGATGACGAAGCTCGTTCCCGCATACACGCTGCGCGTTGCGGCGTCATAGCGGATGCTGACGCGCGATTCGCCCGGAATCTCGTTGGGGTTATCGGGATAGGAACCGTAAAAGCTGTGACGGAAGGGCGTCCCCCACTCGTTGTTGATGTGGAGTTTGTCCCAGCCGTTGCCCTCCCAGCCCTCCATGGGCTGGCCGTTGCCGCCCGCGAGGTAGTATGTATAGGGAGCCTGAATGCCGTCCGAGGACTGCATGCCCGAAATGCGCAGATAGCAGTCGGGATTTTCGACGTCGGTCAGCGTCACGATGATCTTCTCAAATTCGAGCACGCCCGGCTGTGCGGGAGTGGCGAACAGTTCGATGATCGGATCGTTCGCCGTCGCCTCGGAGAGGTCGATAATGGGCGAAAAGTCGAGCGAATCACCCTGCGCGAGACCGACCTGCAGGCCCGTCCGTCCGGTCGCCTCCCCCGTGACGGGGTAGACGTATTCCTGCCACGCGGCGGAGGAACCGCTTCCGACGCGCGCGATCTCGTCATAGACTTCAAACGTCTCGTCCTGACGGTACACTTTGCCGTCGATGACCGCCGTATAGGAGAGCGTCCAGACGCCCGTCATGTCCAGATTCATCTGCGTGGCGACCGAGGCACTTCCGTCGGGGAGGCGGAGCGTGGAGACGGCCTGCACCGTCTTGTCGTCCGCCGTGACCGTACGCGAGGGCGCCAGGAACTGCGTGCCGTAGGCGTAAGCCTCCTCGAGGGTGACGTTCTGCCATTCCGCGGCGTCCGCGCGGAGCGATCGGGCCGAGCACAAAAACCCCGCCGCGCACGCCGCGCAGGATACCGCCGCGAGTGCGGCAATGACTGTTTTTTTCATCTTTTTCTCCTTATCGAAATTTGACCTTTTCTCTTAACCTTTGATTCCGCCGACCGTGAGATTGCCGATCAGGCGTCTCTGGAAGACCAGGAAGATGGCGAGGATGGGCAGGAGCATGAGCATTGCGCCCGTCATGCGCATGGGGACGGTGCTCAGGCCGTTCTCGCGCGTGTTCGCCATGTTGAACATCCCGAGCGCGACCGTGGGATAGCTCTTCAGGTAGATGAGCGGCGTCTGGTAGTCGTTCCAGAACTCGATGAAGCGGATGAGCATGACCACGAAGAAGGTATTGCGCACGAGCGGGAGCATGATGCGGAAGAGAATGGCGAAATTGCCCGCGCCGTCCATTTTGGCCGCCTCTTCGTACTCCTTCGGAATGCCGCGGAAGATGCCGAAAAAGACGAGGAAGTACATTCCCAGAAAGTTCGCCTTCATCAGCCAGAGGCCCCAGATCTGATCGTAGAAGCCGAGGAATTTGGCCACCTGGATCTCGGAGGGCTGACTTCCGACGATGGGAATGACCATGGTCACGATGACGATCAGATAGATGAGCTTGCCGAAGCGGTACGGAAAGCGTGCGCAGAGGTAGGATGTGATGCACGGGACGAGCGTCGCGGTGAAGGCACATCCGACCGCATAGAGCAGGGAATAGAGGAACATGAGCCCCATGCCGACGTACTGCGTCCCCATCTCCGTAAAGACGGGATAGAGGTACATCTGAAAGACGAAGGTATAATTCCAGACCCACGTCTGCGGCAAACCGATGACATTGACGCGGAATTCCTGCTGACTCTTGAAGGACGTGAGGAATGCCCAGACGAGCAGTCCGACGAGCATGAGCGCATAGAGCACGAGCAGAATGAGCAGGAGAACGGTCAAAAGGGACAGCCTTGTTTCGGAGGATTTCAAGCGTTTGGAAACTGTCTGCATGCGCCCCTCCTCAGTCTTCGCTCGGCCCGAATTTTTCAAGCAGTTTCTTGACGATGAGCGTCAGCGGGACGGCGATGACGGTCAGAAAAATGCCCACCGCCGCCAGGACGGGATATTCCGACTGCGACGCCGCGCCCGCCACCTTCACATACAGCCAGTAGCCGTAGGTCTGAATGGACGAGCCGTCGCCGAAGAAGCTGTACAGATTGTACTGGTTGGTGAAGATGGTCGCCACGCCCGTGATGAAGAAGGTGGAGAACGTCGGATAGATCATCGGGAAGGTGATGTAGACGAATTCGCGGATGCCGACGGCGCCCTCGAGCTTGGCCGCGTCCACCTGATCGGGCGAGATGGCGTCCATCGCGTTGGAGTACATGAGCGTCGCGGTGCCGAATCCCACGAAGATGTTGTAGAACATCACCGTACCGAAGCGCGTCTGAGGATTTTCGATGAGCCCCTGATAGGTCTCGGCGCCGAATACCTTGGTGAAGATCTCCGGAACGGCACGGTCGGAGAAAAACTGGAAGATGGTGACCATGACGATCGCGGAGACGATGCTCGGCATGAACAGGAGCACGCGGAAGATGCCGGACGCGGGAAGTTCCTTATAGATATAGAAGGAGAACAGCAAGGCGAGTGGCGTTCCGATGACGAGGGTGACGAAATAGGCGAGGAAGGAATTCTTCATGGCGTCGAGCAGTTCGAGCTGCTGCGTCATCATGCGGAAGGCCTCTTTCAGGTTTGCGAACCCCACCCAGGTGACGGCACCCGTCATTGTATCGTAGCTTCGGAAGGCGAGCAGGATGGAATTGGCGTTGACGACGATGTAAAAAATGACGAATTGCAGGACGGGATACGCCATCAGCGCGCAGTAGAAGAGAATATCCTTGCGATGGAAGACGCCCAGCCTTGAAGTTTTCTTTGCGGCTCTCATAGACGCCCTCCGTCAGACGATCCAGTTCTTCTCGTAATAGTCCGCCATGCCTGCGAAGTACTGTGCCGCCGTGACGTTGTCGTCGTGCATGGCGAGCGCCGGGAACTGATAGCCCCTGCCCGCATTGGAGCGGAACTGTTCGTGCGTGCCGAAGAAGGACTGATTCTGGATGTATGTCTGGTTGGTGGAGAAGGGATAGACGACGTCGGAGGCGTCCTTGAGACGGACGAGCGACTGTCCGAAGGGCGTGAGCGCGTCATAGTCCTCTCCCTCGATGGTGTAGTCGAATGCCTTGAGCGTATTGGTGACCGTGGTAAATTCAACGAGGGACTGATCGGTGTGCACGAAGCGGATGAAGTCGAGAATGAGCGGTTTTTTCCACTCGGCGACGTTCGCCTTCATGAAGCACATCGAATAGATGCCGTCATAGAGCGTATAGGGCGCCTCGCCCGCTTCGGATGCGGCCGCCGCCTGCTCCACTTCCGCCTCTGTCGCCTTGGGCAGCGGCATGAAGCCGAAGTTGCGGTTGTACTTGCTGTACGCCTCGCCCCGCTGCGACACCATGGCGTCGAACGTCTCCTTGGCCTCCATCTCCCACCAGACGCCGTCGCAGAGCATCGCCGCGGGCTTGGTCTGTCCGTCGTGGCCGCCGTACAGGAAGTCCTCCTGCGCGTTCAGGAAGGAGAACGTCGTGTTGAAGGCGAGCGAATTGTGATAGTTGTCGTTCTGAATGAGCTGTTCGAGGAAGGAAAGGCCGTAATACTTGCCCGCCTGACGCGCCAGCTCGTAGGCGTTGCTCTCGTCGATCGCCGCGGGCGCGTCGAGCGTGACCGTGTCCCCCGAGAGCGTGGCGAGCGTCTCCGCCTCGCCGTTGAGCGTGTAGTTGAGCATCGTCTGATCCAGGCCCTCGTAGTCCGCCTGCAGCGCCTGCACCAGGTTGTTGAGATAGTGCCAGTAGTCCTCGCCGTTCCAGATGACAGGAACGGTGCCGCTGTCCGCGATGTAGTCGCAGAGCGTGAAAAATTCCTCATACGTCGCGGGAAGACCGTCGTCGAACGTCCCCTCCACGCCGTCCGGGCCGGCGCTCTTTTCCGTGTTGTATTGGTCGATGAACCGCCCGTCGCGCGTGTTGTCCGAGGGCGTCTTAGCGAAGTAGAACCCCTCTTCGTCAAAGAGATCGATGTTGTAGATGAGCCCGCTGTATCCCGCATAGTGCGGCAGGCCGTAATAGTGCGTTCCGTCCTCCTCCGCGACGCCGAAATAGCTGCGCTGTTCCGCGGAGAGCTTATCCGCAATGCTGCGCGTCTCGCCGTACTCGGACAGCGGGTCCGTCACCCCCCCGGTGATGTCGCCCAGAACGCCCTCGCCCAGCAGCGTGTAATAATAGGCGTACTCGGTGAAGTACACTTCCTCGGTATTGGCAAGGATCTGCGAGCTGATCCCCATCACCGCGTCCTTCTTGTTGCGGATGATGACCTGGACGCCCTGCTTGCCCTCCTCCCAGTTGGTGTCGTCCTTGTGCTTTTCCTCAAAGCGCGTCTTTGCGGCGGCGAGCCAGTCGGAGCCGTATCCGCCGTAGAAGTTGTAGACGTAGATCTGGGTGCGGTTGGGGTCGACCGCCTCTTCGCCGGGCCTTTGCTGCGGCCCGCACGACGCCGCCGAAAGACAGCTCGCCGCTGCGATCGCCGCACATAACAGACACGTCAAAATTCTTCCTTTCATCTCTTTTCTTTCTCCTTCCCATGCTTTATTTTCCGATTGCGGTACAGACGCTGTCCTCTTCCGCAACCTTACCGGCAAATTGTTCCGCGCTCTCTGCGGCCGCGGACGTGCGCTCGATCGCCGCGATCCCGCGATTGCACTCCGCGATCCGCCGCATCCCCTCCGCACTGACCTTCGGTCGACGGTCGTAGGTGTAGAGCCCGTTCTGCTCCTGCTCCACGTCATAGAGCTGCGTGTAACAGAACCCGCACACCTTCTCGCAGTCGAGCAGAAGCTGCGTCATCGCCACATAGTCCCCGACAAACGCCTCCTCCGACGAACTGGTGCGGTAGCCCCAGCCGCCGCCCCCCGCAACATACGCCACGCCGCCGTATTCGCTCGCCTGCGTCGGCTGCCTGCCGTCGTACACCGCCTCCGGCATCGGCGGATACAGCGTGTCCATCGTCAGCTTGCCGTATCGCTCCAGATCGTGCATATATTCGCGCATGCGCTCGGGCGTATGGTAACAGTGAAAGTCAAAGACATCGGTATGCCGTCCGTGATAGCCGCCGCTCGTGTCCACGCAGGGGCGCGTCTCGTCCAGCACTTTGGTCAGCGCAAAGACCGCCTCCACAAACCGCACGTCGCGCTGTCTGCGCTTGTCGTCCAGATCCTCCCAGACCTCATTGAGCGGACACCACTGCACGATGCACGGGTGGTTGAAATCGCGCTCTACCGCCTCCCGCCACTGCGCCGTAAAGATGCCCAACGCGTCCAACGTGTCGTAATGCATCCCCCAGCTGGCGTACTCGCCCCAGACGAGATACCCCGCCCTGTCGCACTCATAGAGATAGCGCGGCTCAAAGAGCTTCTGATGCAGACGCGCTCCGTTGAACCCCAGCGCAAGCGCACGTTCGATGTCCCCGCGCATCGCCTCGGCCGTCGGCGCGGTGTATACGCCGTCCGGATAATATCCCTGATCGAGCACGAGCCGCTGAAAGACGCTCTTCCCGTTGAGCAGAAACTTATGTCCCTCATAGCGCACGTCGCGCAGTCCGAAATAGCTGTTCACCCTGTCCGTGCGGAAGGCGATCTCCACATCGTACAGCCTGCCCGCGCCGATCTCCCAGAGGTGCTTTTCGGAGAGCGCAATGTCCACCCGCTTGCGAAAGCATATCTGCGTCGAGACCGCCCCCACCGTCCTGCCCTGATAGCGAACGATGACGGAGAGCTCGCCTTCGCCCTGCGTGCAGATCTCCGCCCCGACGCGCGCGTGTTCCGCGTCGGGAAAGAAGCGAACGCTGCGGACATATTCGTGCGGCGTGCGCTCCAGCCATACGGTCTGCCAGATGCCCGTGGTGCGCGTGTAGAAACACCCGAACGAGTCCTCTCTGGCGCTCTGCTTGCCGCTGGGGACGTTGTCGCGCACGTCGTCGCGCACGACGACGGTGAGACGGTTTTCCCCCGCGCGGGCCGCAGGATTGAGTTCGGCGACAAAGGGCGTGTATCCCCCTTCGTGCCGACAGAGACGGACGCCGTTGAGATACACTTCCGCCTCATAGTCCACCGCGCCGAAATGGACGGCAAGCCGGCTTTCCAGATCGCGCTCGGTGAGGTGCAGCAGACGGCTGTACACGCACTCCGTGAAAAGCCCCCGCTCGCCCACGCCCGAAAGCGCCGATTCAGGCGAAAACGGCACGTTGATCGTCCCGTCAAGCGCACAATCCGTACGCCCCTCCCCGGAGCCGAATGCAAATTCCCATATCCCGTTCAGACACTCATATGACTCCCGATAAAACTGCGGTTCCGGATGCTCTGTTCTGTACATATGCTTCTCCCGTAGTCAGTTTGGTCTCCGCGGCCTCTCAACCCCCGCGAAAAACACGATAACCATATCCTTTCACCTGTATTGTACGCCCGCCTTACAGGCTTGTCAATACTCATGACCTGCCCAAAATTTGACAGAATCCGACAAGTATTTTTCCGAAAAATGGAAAATATACCGAAATAAAGTTGACTAAATCAAACAAATTATGCTATTCTCTATCTGAAAAATGATTTTAAGAAACCATGTTTCGGAGGTATCCCTTGAGCGACGTACTCACCCCGCAAAAGAATTTCACCGTCAAGATCGACAACGAAGAGGAGCACGATCTCATCGTCAAGCTCGGGCGCGCGCTCGCCGTGCGCGAACGGGTGATGATCCTGAAAAACGTGCTGAGCGCCTCCAAAAGTCTCTCCGCCATCGCACAGGAGCTCAATCTGCCCGTCTCCAGCGTCGCGCGACACATCGACGTGCTCGCCGATGCAGGGCTCGTCTACCTCACCTACAAACCGGGGCTCAAGGGACATATCAAGTTTGTCTCGCAGGCGATCGTCGGCTTTTCCGTCTCCCTGGAGGCCATGCCCGTTTCCGACAAAGAAGAGGAATACACGGTGGAGATGCCGCTCGGCATGTTCACTTCATGCGACATCAAGGCGCCGTGCGGCATGGTCGGAAAGGAGTGCCAGATCGAATGCTTTGACGATCCGCGCGTCTTTTTCTCCCCCGCGCGGGCGGGCGCGGAATGCATCTGGTTCGATTCCGGATTTATCCGCTATCAGTTCCCCGCACAGCCCCTCGCCCACCACCGTTGCCGCGAGATCTCCTTCACGTTCGAGATCTGCTCGGAGACCATCTACTTCAACAACAACTGGCCGTCCGACATCACCGTGCGCGTCAACGGCGTGGAGCTTCTGACCTTTACCTCGCCCGGCGACTTCGGCGGACGGCGCGGCAAGTACACGCCCGCGTACTGGCCCGTCACGAGCACGCAGTTCGGCCTGCTGAAAAAAATTGCCGTCAACAACGACGGCGTTTTCATGGACAATGTGCTCATCACAAACAAGATCCGTTTTTCCGACCTCAGACTGTATGCGAATAACTCCGTCGAATTCGAGATCGGAATCAAGGAGGACGCCGAACACCGCGGCGGGCTCAACCTCTTCGGCAAGAACTTCGGCGATTTTCCCCAGTCCATCGTCATGGCAGTAAAATGACCCTTACGTCTGCGTGATCCTGACATCACGCCGCCGCACATTGCGTCGGACATTGCCCCGCCCCTATCCATATTCCATATCGGCATCCCCGCTTTCATATCATTGTCTCCTTTTCATATCGGCGTCCCTGTTTTCATACCGGCGTTTCCGTTTTCATATCGACGTCCCATTTTTGGAAACAGGCATGCAAGCCCCTTCCGCGATCTGCAATCAAGCTTTGCAAAACGGATCGCGGCAGGATCGGACAAATTTTCCCTCCGATGCACTCTTTCCGAAAAATAAAAAGCGGCGGGACATTTTGTTCCGCCGCTTTTTGGCGCAGAGACCACCTTAAAATTTCATCCTGAAATCCGTCAAGGAAAGTCCCTCCCGAAACCCGTTTGACCGACTTGGAGAAAACCCCTTTTCCGAAACCCGTAAACCGACTTGCGAAGGACAGCGGACTCTGGTTTTACTTTGCTTTCAAACGACAGTTTAATTCATATAGCGCGATGCGGTTTGAATCCCATGCAAGTATGTTGCCCGCTTCTTGGTATGTCAACCAAACGCACGCACCGTGTTCATGAGATAAGGTTATATCGGATTCACACGCAAAGCCAAACGTGTATTCGGGTATCACAAAGATATCTTTTTTCCAATGCCGGCGATGTTCTTCGGATATGACGTTCGCAGGCAGATAAGAAAGGCTCTTTAATTCAATCCACTTGTCGGAAGTTACTCCGCTTTCTTCTAAGGCCTCCCGCTTTGCCGCTTCTAACGGCGTTTCGCCGTCCTCGCCCCCACCTGCAATAAATTGCCAATTCCCGCAATCCGCTCTTTTCAGGACGCAGTAAAAAATTTCATGTTCATTCACCCGATACGGTATCGCAAGAATTTGGAACGGAGCTCTCATGTTTCACCTGTAAGGTTGAGAAGTTATAATACAGCTTTATCGATGATAGACTGTTTCAAAGAAAAAAACAATCACAATAAAACAAATACTCCGAACGCTCCGCCGATTACAACCGATTTGAAGGTCGGATGATACTCGTTCGGGTTTAACGGAGAAAAATACTGCCTTTCTTCCTCTGCTGAACGTATGTTACCGCGCAGCTCGATTGTTCCGTGAAAAATCAAACTTCATCTGCCTATATCCCGCCGAAGGGATTGAGAGAACAGATGTACAAACAGGGGTCATATCAGGAAATTCAATCGCCGCGCACGATGGAGAGGTATTCTTCATCCGTCAGCCCCGATGCGACTGGAATATTCCGAAATTCTTTCACGAAAAGATGGCTTTCGTCAAATTTTTCTCCGAGCTCATGTTTGAGGTAAGCACGGAAGAGACCGGCAAAAGCGGAGATGCAAGCTTCTGCGCTTTCGTAACCCTTTTCTCCAAAGATGACGGGAGATGTATTGTCCGGTGCCTCACACCATTTCCCTTTCCATTTTGCGAAAACCTGTGTATGCGTGCGGTACAGTTCAGAGGAGCGGTATTCAAGAAAAACGCATTTATATTCTATCCCGTTTCTTTCGCACCAAAGGCGGATCAGCTCCGCTATATCCCAACACCAACCACAGTTGTTGTACACGACCTGTTCCGGAGAGGAAAAACGGTACGGCGCGCCGTTCTGATCGGCATAATTGTCCGCAGGAGAGATACGATGAACGACCCCCTCCGCATCCATATAGCCGTAATTTATCCCGCGTACATATCTGAAAAAATCGTTGGCGGGAAG
Organism: Candidatus Gallimonas faecavium; assembly: GCA_904391375.1. Taxonomy (GTDB): domain Bacteria; phylum Bacillota; class Clostridia; order Christensenellales; family Borkfalkiaceae; genus Gallimonas; species Gallimonas faecavium. The sequence continues at coordinate 19,622 of CAJFMF010000026.1, forward strand.
ACGCAATACATCGTTCAGTGATTTCATTCCGTTCCTCCTTTGCCCCCACGGCACATCTTACTATACTGTTTTTTTGATATTTTTGCAAGTAAAAAACGTCCCTGTATCATAATCCGATAGGCCTCCCGGTAGGCCTACGAAAAAAGCAAAATTCGAAAGGTTATTTTGCTCGGACGATCATCCCGAAGAAATCGCGGGCAAAAAATAATACGAACTCCGTTTTGGGGTTCGTATTATTCTCATATGGGTTTAGTGGATAAAAATGCTACCCAATTTTCTTGTTAGAAATTCAAATTACCAAACAATTTTTCATCATTCTTTACTTGGTCTACCCTGTCAAGAA
>CAJFMF010000027.1 GCA_904391375.1 Candidatus Gallimonas faecavium
GCAGACGCATCGCGTCAGAATAAGATCAGAATCGCGGGCGTATCGCGTCCGTGATCACAAAAATGAAATAAGAAAGGGCGGCGCCCCGTCACATACGACGGGGCGCCGCCCTTTTCTTCTGTTTGCCGTCCGTCTGTTTTTCGTTTGCCGCCCGTCTGCCGTCTGCTTTCCGACGGGGCGGGGCATGGCGGCGCCGCACACGGCATGCGGACATATCGGGCGCGCGAAGCAAGGCGCACGATCACAGGGCACAGGCGTTAGCGATTCGCAGAGATCAGATAAGTCCGTATTCTTTGGCGAGTGCGCGGAACGCGGGGAGCGAGCGTTCGATGACGGCGCGCTCGACGCAGTAGGAGATGCGCACATACCCCTTGACGCCGAACCCGTCCGAGGGGACGAGCAGCAGCTCATATTTTTTCGCCCGCTCGCAGAAGGCGACGGCGTCCGCTTCGGGGGACTTCATGAACAGATAGAAGGCGCCCTCGGGAGGGACGAAGGTGAACCCGCAGGCGCTGAGCGTCCCGGTCAGCAGGTCGCGGTTTTTGCGGTATTCCTCGATATCGCCAGAACGCCCGAGGCATTTTGCGACGACGCGCTGGAAGAGCGCGGGCGCGCAGACGAAGCCGAGCACTCTGCCCGCGCCGCACACGGCGGAGAACACGTCCGCCGCCCCCTCGCACTGCGGGGACACGGCGATGTAGCCGATTCGCTCGCCCGCGAGGGAGAGCGACTTGGAGAAGGAATAGCAGAGGACGGTATTTTTGTAGAACGCCATCGGATAAGGGACTTCCGCGCCGTAGGTGAGCTCGCGATAGGGCTCGTCGGCGATGAGAAAGACGGGAGAGCCCTTTTCGCGGCTCTTGCGCTCCAGCAGCTTTCCGAGCGCGGCGAGCTCTTCCCGCGAATAGACGGCGCCCGTGGGGTTGTTGGGCGAGTTGATGATCACGCCCTTGGTATGTACGCCGATGGCGGCGTCGAGCGCCTCCATGTCGAGGTGGAAACGGGAATCCGTCGCCGCCATGACCGCCTTCCCGCCCGCGCCCTCGATGAACACGGTGTACTCGGGGAAAAAGGGCGTCACGACGACGAACTCGTCCCCCGCCTCGCACAGGGCGTGAATGGTGACCGTGAGCGACGCCGCCGCCCCGCAGGTCATGTAGATGTATTCCGCCGACATGTCGACACCGAACGCCGCAGAAATGTACGAGGCGACCGCCTGCCGTACCTCGGGCGCGCCCGCCGCCGACGTGTACCCGTGCAGGGCGAGCGAGGGCATGGTCGAAACCAGCCGCACGATCTCTTCGTTCACCTCCGCAGGCGCAGGCACCCCCGGATTGCCGAGCGAAAAGTCAAAGACGTTCTCCGCCCCCACGACCTTCTTGCGCGCATTGCCGTATTCAAAGATCTCGCGGATGACCGAACGCGCCTCGCCCAGTTGTTTGTTCTTTTGATTGACCATGGCTTTCACCTCTCATGTTATTCCGTTCGCGGCAGGCGCCCTTCCGCCGCCGCATATGCCGTATCGCTTTCTTTTCCCGTTTGTCCTCGTCCGTCCGCAGACGCTGCGCGCATCCCGCCCGTCCGCGTTCCCGCGGACCGACATGCTACGCCCCTGCGTCCACAGCGCCGACACGGTGCCGACGGACACGGCGCAATTCGGACATGGCCATGACGCACGCGCCGCACTTCGGACACGGGGGCCTTAGAGGATTTTTTTGAGGAACTGTCCCGTGTAGGAGCGTTCGCAGGCGGCGACCTGTTCGGGGGAGCCGCAGCAGAGGATGGTTCCGCCGCCGTCCCCGCCCTCGGGGCCGAGGTCGACGAGCCAGTCCGCCACCTTGATGACGTCGAGGTTGTGTTCGATGACGAGCACGGTATTCCCGCCGTCGCGGAAGTGGAGCAGAATTTTGACGAGCTTTTCCACGTCGTAGCTGTGAAGACCGGTCGTGGGTTCGTCGAGGATATAGAAGGTGCGCCCCGTGGAGCGCTTGGAGAGCTCGGTGGCGAGCTTGACGCGCTGTGCCTCGCCGCCCGAGAGCGTCGTCGCCGACTGCCCGAGCTTGATGTAGCCCAGGCCCACCTCGTTGAGCGTGGAGAGCTTGTTGTAGATGGAGGGCAGGCTCCTGAAGAAGTCGCACGCCTCTTCCACCGTCATGTCGAGGACGTCGGCGATGGACTTGCCCTTGTAACGGACTTCCAGCGTCTCGCGGTTGTAGCGCTTTCCGCCGCACACCTCGCAGGGGACGTAGACGTCGGGCAAAAAGTGCATCTCGATCTTCATGATGCCGTCGCCCTGGCAGTTTTCGCACCTGCCGCCCGCGACGTTGAAGGAAAACCGTCCCGACTTGAACCCCATCGCCTTGGCGTCGGGCGTCGCCGCAAACAAGTCGCGGATGGCGGTGAATACGCCCGTGTAGGTGGCGGGATTGGAGCGCGGCGTCCTGCCGATGGGCGACTGATCGATGGCGATCACCTTGTCAAAGAATTCCAGTCCGCGGCATTCTCCGCTCTTGCCCAAAGGCAGGCGGGAGCCGTTCAGCCGATTGGACAGAAGGGGCAGGATGATCTCGTTGACGAGCGAGCTCTTGCCCGACCCCGAGACGCCCGTGACGACGGTCATGAGTCCCGCGGGGATCTTCACGTCGATGCCCTTCAGGTTGTTCTGACGGCAGTCGTCCACCTCGAACCATCTTCCGTCCGGCTCCTTGCGCACGGCAGGGACTTCGATCTTGCGCCTGCCCGCCAAGAAGTCGCCCGTGATGGAACGCGGCTCGTTCATGATGTCCTCGACCGTGCCGCAGGCGACGATCTCGCCGCCGTGAATGCCCGCTTTGGGGCCGACGTCCACGATATAATCGGCCGCGCGCATGGTGTCCTCGTCGTGCTCGACGACGATGAGCGTGTTCCCGAGGTCGCGCAGGCCCTTGAGCGACGCGAGCAGTTTTTCGTTGTCGCGCTGATGAAGGCCGATGCTCGGCTCGTCGAGGATGTACAGAACGCCCGTCAGCGCACTGCCGATCTGCGTGGCAAGCCGAATGCGCTGGCTCTCGCCGCCCGAGAGCGTCGCCGCATTGCGCGAGAGCGTGAGATAGTCCAGTCCCACCCCCACGAGGAAGTTGAGACGGCTCTTGATCTCCTTCAGGATGACGTCCGCAATGGCGTGCTGGGTGGGCGTGAGCTGTACGCTGTCCAGAAAGGCGGGAATGTCCCGCACGGGCATATCGCAGACCTCGGCGATGTTCTTTCCCCCCACCGTGACGGCAAGCGCCTCCTTTTTCAGGCGCTTTCCGTGACAGTCGGGGCAGTCGGTCGTGCGCATATAGCGCTCGATGTCCCACTTGACGCCCACCGAACTCGTCTGATTGTACCGCCGCTGCAGGTTGTTGACAAAGCCCTCCCACGCGCTCTGGTAGTTGGAATGAAAGGTGCGCGTGCTGTATTCCATGTCGATCTTCTCGCCGCCGTTGCCGTACATGAGAAGGTTGAATACCTCCTCGGGCAGGTCTTTGACGGGGACGTCCATGGAAAACTTGTACCTGCGGGCAAGCGCGCCGAGGTACATCTGCGTGACGGCGGAGGAATCCAGATTCCAGCCGCTGATGCGGATGGCGCCCTCGCGCAGCGTCTTGGTGCGGTCGGGACAGATGAGGTCGGGATCCACCGTCTGCTTGAATCCGAGACCCGAACAGGTCGGACATGCCCCCCACGGCGTGTTGAACGAGAACAGCCGCGGCTCGATCTCCTCGATGGAGATGTTGCAGTCGGGACAGGCATAGCGGGTGGAATAGAGCGTCTCCTCGCCGCCGCAGTCGATGACGACCAGCCCGTCCGCCAGGTTCAGCGCGCTCTCCAGACTCTCGGTGAGGCGCTTCAAGATCCCCTCCTTGACGACCAGACGGTCGACAACGACGCTTATGTTGTGCTTGACGTTCTTGTCAAGGCGAATGTCCTCCTGCAGATCGTAGACGGAGCCGTCGATCTTGACGCGGACATACCCGCTCTTGCGGTAGCCCGCCAGTTCCTTGACGTACTCCCCCTTTCTGCCGCGCACGACGGGCGCCTCCACCATGATCTTGCTCCCCGCAGGCAGCAGCATGACCTTGTCGGCGATCTCGTCCACCGTCTGCCGACGGATCTCCCGTCCGCACTTCGGACAGTGCGGGATCCCCACGCGCGCAAACAAAAGACGCAGATAGTCGTAGATCTCCGTCACCGTCCCCACCGTCGAACGGGGATTGTGCGACGTCGTCTTCTGATCGATGGAGATCGCGGGCGACAATCCGTCGATGGACTCCACGTCCGGCTTCTCCATCATGCCCAGAAACTGGCGGGCATAGGAGGAGAGGCTTTCCATATAGCGGCGCTGCCCCTCGGCAAAGATGGTGTCGAACGCCAGCGTCGATTTTCCAGACCCCGAAAGTCCCGTGAATACGGTCAGCGTGTTGCGCGGAATGTGTACGTCGATGTTCTTTAAGTTGTTCTCTTTCGCGCCTTTGACGTAAATCTCTTCTTTCATATCTTCCTTCCGATCGCCCGCGCCTCCTGCACGGGCCCCATCGATTTTGGAACGTCTTTTCTCCCGCCGCAGGGCCGCCGATCCCGCATACGTCCCCACCGTTTTCCGGCGCTTGTCCCGCCGCTATCGGCAAGAGGGACGTTCGGACGCGCTCGCCCGAACGAGCGGATCGGTTCCGGCATCGTCGTATTCTGCAAAAAGTTCCCCTGCTTCCCCGAGAAAGCAGGAGAGATATGCGTCCATGGCGGGAGCTTTTCCCTCCGCGCCCATAAATTGCTTCAGGGGCATCCAGAAATTGCGCCCCTCGGGCGAGGCGGGCAGCAAATCGCCCGCGCCCTCGCCGCGATAGAGAAGGACGAGATAGCGCTCGGGCCGCGTCCTGTGCGACCAATGCACCATGCCGCAGCAGCGCACCTCCCGCAGGGCAAGCCCCGTCTCCTCGCGCACTTCGCGCACGGCGGCTTCCAGAAAGCTCTCGCCGCGCTCCACATGTCCGCCCGGGAAGATGAGCCCGTCCCATGTCCCCTTGCGGCGCTCCTGCACCACGACGGCGTCCGCACGCGTCACCATCACCATGACGGTGAGCTCGGCCGCTTCCGTGCGGGCGTTCATGCCTGCTGTCTGCGCAGCAGAAGCCCCACAATGTGCGCCACCGCCGCGTCGATCTGCTTCCAGTTTGCTCCGCCGTAGCGGACTTCATGCGCGCGCTCCAGCGTCGCCCGCGACACCGCAAGCACCGCGTTCACACCCTTTTCCTGCGCCGAGCGGCATTGCTCCAGACTGTCGTCCACCAGAATGTCGATTCCGTGCGCGGCACAGTATGCGCCCTTGTCGGCAATGTCCGCCGCCAGCGCATCATAGGGAATGTGCCGCTTTTCCAGCCAGTCCCGCGATACCTTTTCGGGATTGCCGAACCACGACGCCATGCGCGAGGTCACGATGATCACCTCGATCCCCGCTTCGTGCCAGCGCGTCAGGATCTCCTTCGCCCCCTTCCGCGCAGGTGCGTCCGTAAACGCCGTGATCCCGCCGTCATGAATAAATTCGAGCACGTCCTCCTCCGCCCAGTCGTAAACCTCCGCAAAGGCGTGCGCGTTTTCGTCCTTCAGACGAAACGGCAGGTTCTTGCGGCGGATATATTCGCCCGCATAACGGACCCGATCGACGGTGTTCAATGTGTCATCGATATCGACGGCAATCTTCATAGGTTCCTCCCGATTCTTCGGTATCAGACAGCCCCGCGGCGGCAAGCCCGACCACGTCCGCGCGGCCGCGCCTTTATTATAGCACACCCGCAGAAAAATTTCAAACGATTGCGGAAATTTCCCGTCCGCCCCCGTCAACGCCCCCTGTCAACCGCGAAGACACGCCTTGCGGCCGCCCGCCAGACAAGAACGGGACGAAGGCGACGGACGCAGAACGCGGGATTACTTGCGCATGCGCTTTTTGAGTTCCGCAATGGTTTCGCGGATCTCGATGGCGCGCTCGAAGTCGAGCTGAGCCGAGGCCACTTTCATGAGCGCCTTGAGTTTTTCGATCTCCTCGGGGATGTCCCGCGCCTTGACCTCGGAGGCGCGCTTGGCCTTGGAGGTGATGCCGATGGTCTCCGCCACCTTCTTGACGATGGTCTTGGGGACGATGCCGTGCTCTTCGTTGTACTTTTGCTGAACGGCACGGCGGCGGTCGGTCTCGTCGATGGCGCGGCGCATGCTGCCCGTGATCTCGTCGGCGTACATGATGACGCGGCCCTGCGCATTGCGCGCCGCGCGGCCGATGGTCTGCACGAGGGAGGTCTCGCTGCGCAAGAAGCCCTCTTTGTCGGCATCGAGAATGGCGACCAGCTCCACCTCGGGCAGATCGAGTCCTTCGCGCAGAAGGTTGATGCCGCACAGCACGTCGAACTCGCCCGAGCGAAGGCCGTTGATGATGTCGATACGCTCCAAAGCGTCGATGTCCGAGTGCATATAGCGCACCCGCACGCCGTTTTCTTTTAAGTAGTCGGTCAGGTTTTCCGCCATACGTTTGGTCAGAGTCGTGACCAGAATGCGGCCGCCCTTCTCCACCGCCTTCCGCACCTCGGACAGCAGATCGTCGATCTGTCCCTTGGTGGGCTTGACCGTCACGGGCGGATCGAGAAGGCCCGTCGGGCGGATGAGCTGTTCCACCACCTGCCCCGCCTGTCCGAGTTCGTAGGGCGCGGGCGTCGCCGAGACGCAGATCATCTGCGGGACGCGCGCGTCAAATTCCTCGAAGGTGAGCGGACGGTTGTCGTACGCCGACTTCATGCGGAAGCCGTATTCGACGAGGTTGGTCTTGCGCGCGAGGTCGCCGTTGTACATGGCGCGGATCTGCGGAATGGTCATGTGGCTCTCGTCGATAAACACGAGAAAGTTCTTGGGAAAGTAATCGAGCAATGTGAAGGAGGGCTGTCCGGGCTGCCGTCCGTCAAAGTAGCGCGAATAGTTCTCCACGCCTGAACAGTACCCGATCTCGCGCAGCATCTCGAGGTCATGCTCGGTGCGCTGTTCCAGGCGCTGTGCCTCGAGCAGCTTGCCCGCGTCCTCGAATGCCTTCACCTCGCCCTTGAGGTCCTCCTCGATCATGGCGAGCGCCGAGACGAGCTTCTCCGTCCCCACCGCGTAGTGGCTGGCGGGGAAGATGACGGCGTGCCTGAGCGAGGACACCACCTTGCCCGTCACGACGTCCACTTCGCCCAGACTGTCGATCTCGTCGCCGAAGAACTCCACGCGGACGGCGACCTCCGAATTGGACGCGGGAAAGATCTCCACGACGTCCCCCCGCACGCGGAAGGTGGAGCGCTTGAAGTCCAGATCGTTGCGCGAATACTGTATGCCCACAAGCCGCGTGAGCAGCTCGTCGCGCGACATCTCCTGCCCCGGCCGCAGAGAAATGCCCAGACGGAAAAATTCCTCGGGCGCGCCGAGGCCGTAAATACAGGACACCGACGAGACGACGATGACGTCGTCCCGCTCTCCCAGCGAACAGGTCGCCGCGTTGCGGAGCTTGTCGATCTCGTCGTTGGTCGCCGAGTCCTTCTCGATATAGGTGTCCGTCGAAGGGATGTAGCTCTCCGGCTGATAGTAGTCGTAATAGGAGACGAAATACTCCACGCGGTTCTCGGGGAAAAAGGCGCGGAATTCGTTGCAGAGCTGCGCCGCCAGCGTCTTGTTGTGCGCGATGACCAGCGCGGGCCGCCCCACGTTCTGTATGACGTTCGCCATCGTGAACGTCTTTCCGCTGCCCGTCACCCCCACCAGCACCTGCGTGCGGATGCCGTCCAGCACCCCCTCCGTCAGCTTTTCGATCGCCTGCGGCTGATCGCCCGTCGGGGAAAAGGGCGCGTGCAATTTGAATTCGTAATGCTCGATCATACCATCCCCTCCCGCGGACGCGCCCGCTTCGGGCCCCGCCGCGGCGTCCCCCCTTCCGTCCCTGCGTCGGCACGAAAAAGTGAACTTTTGTTTGTTTTATTATAGCGCACCGCGCGAAGCAAGTCAACTCTTTTTACGCGATGAGGTGTTTGAGGAGAATGCCGATGAGCGCGGAGGCCAGTCCGCACAGGGCGGCGACGACGAGCCGCAAGATGAGCCGACGGCGGTCGGCGTGCGTGCTGCGCACAAAGGAGAGGCCCTTGGGGCGCATCTCGACGACATACGTCTTTTCCCCCTTGCGGTCGGTGCAGATGACGTCGAAATAGCCGTCCTGCGCCAGGGAAAAGAGGGTGCGTTCGAGCCGAAGTTCGTCGCACTTGCCGCGCATGATCGCCAGCATCTCGGCGGGCGATGCAAGAAAACGCGCCTTCCCCGCCGAAAGCGTGAGAAGCGCGCGCATTACTTCATTTTCTCTTCTGTCCAGCGTCGCGTTCCACATAGTCACCCCATGACGAGGACGATGACCGCGGCAAGCAGAGCGGCAAGAAATCCGCCCGCAAAGGCGCCCGCAAAGGCGATCCGCGCGCTCTGCCGCAGACGCATCCGCTCTGCCCGCTCCCGATCGCGCGCGTGAAGAACATACGCCCTGCCCGACGGCAGAATGCGCAGGCAGTACGTCCCCTCCTCCGCATAGCGTACGTCAATGCGGCGGCTGTCCGCAAGACAGGCGATGCCCTCCGCGGCCTCTTCCGCCGAAAAGGCGGGGGAAAGTTCCGCCGCCTCCACGATATGATAGCCGCCGTCCGGGCAGAGTGCCTCCAGCCGGGCAAGCAGCGTTCCCGTCCGATCGTCCAACGTCGTCACACGCACAGTATGCACGCATCGGCCGATCTTATTCCGCCCGCCCCGCCGCGGCAACATACGGCCGCGGCGGGGCGGGCGGTCTTTTGCGCTGACGCCTCGTTCCGACGCCGACGTTCGGTTACTTCGCGGCGCCCGTCGGTGCGGGGTCGCATCCGCACTGCTTGTTGAAGTTATCCTTGAGCGAGACGATCTCGGAAAGACACAGCTTCCCGTCCTCGCGGCAGACCTTGTAATAGCCCGTCCGCATGAGCTGGAAGGCCGTCCCCTCTTCCGCCTCGGCAAGATAGGGCTCCGCCTTGGCCGCAAAGAGATGTTCGCTGTCCAGATTCATGCGCTCGGAGAAATCCTGTCCGGGATAGTCGGCGTCGCGCAGGAGATGATCGTACTTCTTGAGCACCGCGTCCACACAGGTGTCGGCGTTCACCCAGTGTAAAACGCCCTTCGTCTTGACGCCGCTCGTATCGCTCCCGCTGCGGCTCTCGGGCAGATAGGTACACAAAATCTCCGTCACGTTGCCGTCTTTGTCGGTCACGGCCTCGTCACAGCGCACGATGTACGCGTTTTTCAGACGCGCCACGCCGCCGATCTTGAGGCGGTGATACTTGGGCGGGGGATCGAGCGAGAAGTCGCTGCGCTCGATGTAGAGGTGCTTGCCGAACACCGTCTTGCGCACGCCCGCCGCGGGATCGAGCTGGTTGATCTCGAAGTCCACTTCCTCGCTGCCCTCGTAGTTGGTGATGGTGAGCTTGAGCGGCTCGACGACCGCCATCGCACGCGGCGCACGCGCATTGAGGTACTCGCGCACGACCGCCTCAAAATAGCAGATGTCGCACTCCGACTGCGCCTTGGCGACGCCCGCACGCTCGCAGAAATCGCGCACCGCCGCCGCGGGAATGCCGCGGTTGCGCAATCCCGCCAGCGTGGGCATTCTCGGATCGTCCCAGCCGTGGACGGAGCCGTCCTCGACGAGCTTCTTGAGATAGCGCTTGCTCATGACCAGGTTGGTCATGTTGAGGCGGGCAAACTCGATCTGGCGGGGCTTGGGATCGAATCCCAGATTGATGCCCACCCAGTCATACAGCGGGCGATGGTCTTCAAACTCCAGCGTGCAGAGCGAGTGCGTGACCCCCTGCAGATAGTCGCAGATGGGATGCGCGTAGTCGTACATGGGATAGATGCACCACTTGTCCCCCGTGCGGTGATGGGTGGCGCGCAAAATCCGATAGATGACGGGATCGCGCAGATTGACGTTGGGCGAAGCCATGTCGATCTTGGCGCGCAGGCACTTTTCGCCGTCCGCGTATTTGCCCGCCTTCATCTCGCGGAAGAGCTTCAGATTTTCCTCCGGCGTACGGTTGCGGTACGGGCTCTCGGTGCCCGGCTCCGTCAGCGTGCCGCGCGTCGCCTTGATCTCCTCGGCCGACAGATCGCAGACGAAGGCCTTCCCCTCCAGGATCAGCCGCTCCGCAAACGCGTAAATGGCGTCAAAGAAGTCGGACGCGTACACCTCCTTCGCCCAGTGATAGCCAAGCCATGCGATGTCACGCTTGATCGCGTCCACGAACTCCGTCTTTTCCTTGCTGGGATTGGTGTCGTCATAAAAAAGATTGCACTTTCCGCCAAACTTTTCGGCTATCCCGAAGTTGACGTACATGCTCTTTGCGTGTCCGATGTGAAGATACCCGTTGGGCTCGGGCGGGAAACGGGTCTGAACGGCCTTGATCTTCCCCGAGGCAAGATCCTCTGCAATGATCTGTTCAATGAAGTTGGTCGCTTCTTCCATACTTCGTCCCTCCGTAAAAATGACGTTTTTCGCAATGATTATAGCACATTCCGCATAAAAAGGGTACTGTTTCCGCCCGCTTTCGTAAAAATTGTGAAGAAATACGCCCCGCCCGCCTTCGGTTGTCCGCCGCGCAAAAGTCCTGACCGCCGTGCGCGGGAGGCCGTGCAAAATTCATGGGACATTTCGCTTGCCAAGCGCAAAATTATAGAGTATAATGTTTGAGAAAAATCAAAGAAAACGATAAGGAAAACGGATATGGCAAAGAGAGCGGTTACGATGGACAAACTGGTCGCGCTGTGCAAGGCGCGCGGCATCATCTTTCCCGGCAGCGAGATCTACGGCGGCATGGGCAATACCTGGGACTACGGCCCCGTGGGCGTGGAAGTCAAGAACAACTTAAAGCGCGCATGGTGGAAGCGCTTTGTGCAGGAGAGCGACAACTCCTACGGTGTAGACGCCGCCATTCTCATGAATGCGCGCGTCTGGGAGGCGAGCGGACACACGGCGTCCTTCTCCGACCCCAAGATGGACTGCAAGAACTGCAAGTCGCGTCACCGTGCCGACAACCTCATCGAAGCGCACTCGAAGGGCAAGGTCAATCCCGACCTCATGACCAACGAGGAGATGGAGGCTTACATCAACGAGCATCACGTCTGCTGCCCCATCTGCGGCAAGTGCGACTGGACGCCCATCCGCACCTTCAACCTGATGTTCGAGACCTCCCGCGGCGTCACCGACGAGAGCCAGAACAAGATCTATCTGCGTCCCGAGACGGCACAGGGTGAGTTCGTCAACTTCCTGAACGTGCAGCGCACGACGCGCGCGAAGATCCCCTTCGGCATCGCACAGATCGGCAAGGCGTTCCGCAACGAGATCACGCCCGGCAACTTCATCTTCCGCACCATCGAATTTGAACAGATGGAGCATCAGTGGTTCTGCAAGGAGGGCACGGACAGCGAGTACTACGCCGAATTCAAGAAGAAGGCATGGCAGTTCCTCCTCGACCTCGGCTTTGCGCCCGAACATCTGCGCTACCACGACCACGACAAACTCGCCCACTACGCAAAAGAGGCGTGCGACATCCAGTACGAGTTCCCCATGGGCTGGAATGAGCTCAACGGCATCCACAACCGCACCGATTACGACCTCTCCCGCCATCAGGAATACTCGGGCAAGTCGCTCAGCTACATCGATCCCGTCACGGGCGAAAAGTATATCCCCTACGTCATCGAGTACTCCATCGGCGCAGACCGCCTGATGCTCGCCACCCTCTCCGAGGCCTATGACGAGGAGACCCTCGAAAACGGCGAAGTGCGCACCGTGCTGCACTTCCACCCCGCCATCGCCGCCTATAAGGCCGCCATCCTTCCCCTTCAGAAGAACCTCGCCGAGCCCGCAAAGGAGATCTGGAACAAGCTCAAGAAGTTCTTCCCCGTCACCTACGACGAGGCAGGCTCCATCGGCAAACGCTACCGCAGACAGGACGAGATCGGCACGCCCTTCTGCCTCACCATCGACTTCACGACCCTCGAGGACGGCACCGTCACCGTGCGCGACCGCGACACCATGGAACAGGTGCGCATGACCCCCGACGAGGTCATCGCCTTCCTCACCAAAAAGTGCGCCTTCTGACCCGACCATCAAAGACCCTTCGGGCGCCCGCTTGCGGAGGGCGCCTTTTTTTCCGCCCGCGCTGTTGACTTTTTGAACAATGTCATATTATTTTATGACAAAATCGCTTGATTCTCGGTCAAACGATTGCTTTTTGGGCGAGGGTAGGATATAATGAAGAAAAAAGATTGGGGGACACGTGCGGTATGACGATGTTCGGTGCATTTCTCATAGCCTATATCGTGGTGGCGGCGATTGCCTTTGCGGCATATACGCCGCGGCTGGTAGGGTTTTTCTACGCCTTCCGAAAACCGCCCTATAAAAAGGCGGTGCAAAAGCGTAAGATCGGGATCATCGTGCCGGCGCGCAACGAGAGCGCCGTCATCGGCGATCTGCTCGAATCCATCGCGCGGCAGGACTACGACGGGGAATTTGCCGTGAGCATCATCGTAAAAGACCCCGACGACCCCACCATAGCGCTGGGCAAAAAAATCGGCGCGCAGGTGTACGTCGTCCCCGACCAGACGTGCAAGGGCGACGCGCTGGACGGCTTCTTCAAGGCGCTCCCGCCCGACGAATTTGACAGCTATGACGCCTTTGTCATCGTCGATGCGGACGGCGTGCTCTCCCCGTCCTATGTGCGCGAGCTCAACAACGCGCTCGAGTGGGACTACGACATCTACCTCACCCGAAAGTACATGAAAAACGGCCTGGGCGACCGAAAAAAACGCACCGTTTTTTCCAACAATTCGGCGCTCACCTGGGCCATGCTGGACGATCTGGGCAACCGCTACCGCACCACGAAGGACATTCCCCTCACCATGTGCGGACAGGGCATGATGCTGCGGCGCTCCCTCATCCGCAAACTGGGCGGCTGGCCCTACCGCACCCTCACGGAGGACTACGAACTGCGTCTCGACAGCGTGCTCAAGGGGTTCAAGTCCATGTACTGGCCGTATGCCGTCCTCTACACCGAGGAGGCCCCCGGCCACCGCGACAACTACAACCGCCGCGTCCGCTGGCTCACCGGATACATCCAGTGCGACGAAAAATATAAGTCGCAGATTAAAGCCCAGGCACGGCAGCGCGGCAAGATCAACCGCGCCGAATATGACTGCCTCTACGGCGTCTATCCGCTGGCCCTCTTTGCGGCCATCTCCGTCTTTACCGTCATCGCAGGCATCATCCTCTCCATAGGCTATGCCCTCGACGGCGATTCCCGCCTCATGCTCGCCAGCATCTTCTTCCTCATCGTCATGCCCTTCGGCATCCTGTATGTGCTTCTGCTCCTCTACAACATCCTGGCAATGGCCGCAAGCCGCGAGGCCTTTGCCGTCCTCTCCCGCGGCGAAAAGGCGGCAACGCTGCTCATTGCCCCCTTCTACCTGCTGGAATACATTCCCATCTACATCGTGAGCTTCTATCGCCTCAAACGCAAGGCGCGCCTCACCTGGGAACAGAGCGAACGCCAGCACTACGACGGCGCCGCCAGCCACGCGGGACAGGCCGAACCGTCCGAACGTACGGCGGACGATGCGAACGATGCGGACGATGACGCGCCGCAGGAAGAAAAACGGGCATAAAAAACAGCGCGCCGCACGGCATAGCCGCGCGGCGCGCTTTCTTTACGGCGTTTCTCTCTTTTGTCTGCGGTCGGGCAGATATTCGAGCGGGACGCCGTATGTATTTTCGTAACATTCCCGCCATGCCGCCTCGGCATCCGCCTTCAGCTTGGCGACGCGGGCAGGGCGCGGGAGCGATTCGTCGGCATAGACGGGCGGCAGCAGGCGGACGACCACCCGCCGCATATGGCCGTACTTGTCCTTGCGGAAGGTGAAAAAGGCGGGCAGGACGGGGACGTTGTACTTGACGGCATAGTAGAAGGCGCCGTTCTTCATGGGGCGGGGTTTCTGATAATTCGTCCAAAGGGCCTGCTCGGGGTAAAAATGGACGATCTTCCCCTCCGCAAGCCGCGCCTCCATCTCCTGCAGCAGGTGCTTGGTGGCGGTGAGGTTGGGACTGAACGGCCACATGCCCGCATGCCGCATGAACCAGCCGCCGATGCCCTTCTTGTTGTTCAGCGGCGACATGGTATAAAAGCCGCGGAATTGTCCGATCGCCGCCCGCGCGAAGAGCGTGTCCATAAAGGAGATGTGATTGGTGACGCAGATCGCGCCCTTTCCGCGGAGCGCCTTCCAGTTCTTGCGCCCGACGACGCGCAGACCGTACGCGACCTTCAGAAAGAGCGGCGCGAGCAGCCAGAGCCCGACGCGGATCCCCCCCGTGCAAAAGGCGTCCAGCCCCGTCTGATGATAGCAGAAATCCGCATCGGGAATGGTGTACGTCCCGAAGGGAATGTAATCGAAATCAAACCGACGGTGCGACTCCAACGCCGCCTGGATCCCCCGTATTTTCTGGCGCTTCGTGCGCGGTTTCTCGGTCTTCATGTCTCTATTGTACCGATTTTTTCCCTCTCTGTCAACCGCTTGCCGCGGCAATTTTGATAAGTTCAAAACATTAACAAGAACGTCGTCCCCCAAACTTGTCCGCACGGCAAAGGGAATGTCCCGACGCCGCAGAACACAAATTCGGCAAGGAGCACAAAACCGCCGCCCCGCGTACATGGTACGCGGGGCGGCCCTTCATTCCCCTTATTGCACGCCGTGTGCGGCGGGTGCGGCATACAGGTTGAACTCGCCGTCCAGATCGAAGTTGTCGTCCTCGTCGAAGGCGGCGAGCTTGGACACGGATACCTCGTATGCGGTCATGGTCACCTGCTCGGTCTCCGAGAGGCGCTTGATGTATTCGCGGCTCTGAATGCGGCCCGACAGCGCCACGCGGTCACCCACCTTGAGGTTCTGCACAAAGCGCGCGTTTCTGCCCCACGCAATGCAGGGGATGTAGTCCGATTTGTTGTACGCGCGGTTGACGGCCAGGAGGAGGTCGGCGATCTCGCGGTTGAAGGGCGTCGTGCGATAGACGGGCGGCTTGCAGATATAGCCCGAGAGCACGATGGAATTGGGATTGGCCGTCGGCGCGACGTCGAGAAGTTCGCGCACGAACACCGTCAGCATGAGCCGCGACTTTCCGTTCTCCAGTTTGTTGTAACTGCGGAACTGCCCCAGCGCGCAGAGCGTCGAGCCGACCGTGAGCGAATGCCCCTCGATGAGGCGCTCGGATACCGTCACGGGGAGCACGTCCGCCTGCCCCGACAGCCGCATGACGCGCACGAAAAATTCGTAAAATCCCTCGCCGTACACTTCGTGGGAAAAGGCCGCCTCGGAGACGATCTCCCCCATCAGAAACACCCTGTTATTCTTTTCCGTTGCGTGATCCATAGATACCTCCAAGTATTTCGGTTTCGTATTTTTACTGCGCCGCCTGCGCGATCTGCCGCCCCGTCACGTCGATCGTATAGTTCTCATAGTAGATGAGCTCGCCGATCGGCGCAAATTCAAACCCCTTGGCGCGCAGGACATCAAAGATGACGGGAAGCGCCTCCGCCGTGTGCAGTCCGTTGTTGTGGCACAGGATGATCGACCCGCTCCGCACCTTGGACGTGACGCGCTCGGCAATGTCCGCCGCCGAAAGGTCCTTCCAGTCGAGCGAGTCCACATCCCACTGAATGGGCATGAGCCCCATCGCACGGCTCGTCTCGATGAGCAGGTCGTCATAGTCGCCGTACGGCGGTCGGAACAAGCGGACTGCCTCGCCCGTCACCGACGTGATCGCCTGCGCGGAACTGCTCAGCTCCGCCCGGATCTCCTGCTCCGACAAGCGCGACATATACGAATGCGTGGCGCTGTGCGTGCCGATCTCATGTCCCGCTTCCGCGATCTTTTTCAGATAATCGGGATAACGCTCCGCCCAGAACTGCACCGTGAAGAAGGTCGCGCGGACCCCCGACGCCGCGAGATTTTCCAGGATCGCGTCCGTATGATCGGTCCCCCAGGCACAGTCAAAGGATATGGCGATCTTGTTGTCCGTGCGCTCCACACTGTAGACGGGCAGCGCCCGCGCCCCGCTCTGCCACACTTGCGCCGCTTCCGTCGCATACGCAAGCCCGCTGCCGAGAACAAGCGCTCCGCCCAGCACCGCCGCCATCATCAGCGTCCTGATCCGCACCGTGAGAATTCGCATTGCACAACACCTATATGATAAAATTTTTTTGCGCGAAAATCGGGAAACATTTGCTCCGTTCCTGTCGGATTTTGTCCCTTTTCTCCCTCTCCCGCAAGGTCTGTCCCGCTTCCGTTGTTCTACTCTATGCACCGCCCGCGCCCTTTATGCCCCCGTCCCCGCTTTCTCCGCCGCACTCCGCCTTCCGACACGCTCCGCGCTCCCGCCGAAATCTTTCTTTGCCGCGGCCGTCGTTTCAAACATATGGCACATATGGCGATGAAGTGCGATTGCCCCCTTGATTTTTCCGAAAAAGGGCGTATAATGGAGGAGACTTTCCAACGAGGCGGACACGATGACACAACAAGAACGGATGCAACGGGGAATGCTGTACGATCCCGCGGACGCGGCGATCCTGCAGGAACAGGCGGCGTGCGCGCGGTGCATGAACGAATACAATGCGCTCGGCGCGGGCGACGAGGCGCGCATGGCGGAGCTTCTGCCGCAGATGTTTGCGGAGGCGGGCGAGAACTGCTACGTTCAGCCGCCCTTCTACGCCAACTGGGGCGGGGCGCACGTCCATCTGGGCGCGAACGTCTATGCGAATTTCCACCTCACGCTGGTGGACGACGGACACATCTACATCGGCGACAGAACCATGATCGGCCCGAACGTGACCATCGCCACGGCCGGACACCCCGTCCTGCCCTCCCTGCGCGAAAAGGGCATTCAGTACAATCTGGACGTACACATCGGGCGCAACGTCTGGCTGGGCGCGGGCGCGATCGTCCTGCCCGGCGTCACCATCGGCGACAACGCCGTGATCGGCGCGGGCGCGGTCGTGACGAAGGACATCCCCGCCGACGTCGTCGCGGTCGGCAATCCCGCACGCGTCCTGCGCCCCATCGGCGAACGCGACAAACACTTTTACTACCGCGACCGCCCCGTCGACCTCTCCTGACGCCTGCGGCGGTTGCGGACATTTTTACGCCCGAAAAAGGCGCGGCGGCTTTTCGCTCTCGAAAAAGCGGCGGCTTTCTGCCTGCTGCCTTTTCCGAAAACGTGCGGCGTTTCGGGCGGCGTACTTCCGTCCGACATTGCGGCCTTTATAAACCTGCCGCCCTTGCGCAATAATGCGCAAGGGCGGCAGGCAGGGTTTCATCATGCGTACAAAACAAAAAGCGCCCGCGGCTTCCATTCGGAAGCCGCGGGCGCTTTCTCCTTTCTTCTGTGCGTTTTGAGCATTCGCCCGAAGTCATTTCGTTCGGGACGTTCCGTCCGATGTGTCTTTGGGGGGCATGGAGTGCGTCGGCTGTGAGGGGACGCTCGTCACGGTGATGACGTCCACCGCGGCCGCGCCCGCGCGCAGCAACACCGATGCAAATTCATCCGCCGTTGCGCCCGTCGTATAGATGTCGTCGACGATGAGAAGGCGCTTGCCCCGTACGCACTTGCGGTCCGCCACGCGGAAACAGCCCCTGAGGTTGGTCTCGCGTTCGCGGCGGGAGAGCGTCTTTTGCTGTGCGGTCTCGCGGGTCTTTTCCGCGGCACACAGCACGGAGATCCCGCTCTGTGCGGAGAGTCGCTCGGCAAGCAGTCTTGCCTGATCGAACCCGCGCCTGCGCCGCTCGCGCGCCGTCATCGGGACGGGAACGAGCGCATCCGGCCGCGGGAATGCCTCCAACAGCGGGAGGAGTTCCAGGGCGAACGTCTGCGCGAGATAGCGCTCCCCGCCCTTATAGCGCAGCATCAGACGCAAAGCGTCCCCTTCATGCGCGAACCGCGACCGCACCATGTTCGGAACGGGCCGCCGCTGTTTGCAGGACGCACACACCCCTTCCTCTTCCACGCGGCGGCCGCAGACGGGACAGACAACGCGCGGCACGGGAAGGCGCTCCCGACAGTGCGCGCAGATGCGCTCGCCGCCGAATACCTCCCGCCCGCAGACGTCGCAGGTGTAATTGATCGTCCCGTCCTGCAACAAGCGCCGCAGGCCCTTTGCCATGCGCACAAAAATGTTCATGCCGCTCTCCCCGCGCTCCCCCGTCCCATGCGCCTCTGCCATTCCGCAGACGAAAGAGGGCGGGTGCCTTTCGCGCCCGCCCCGCAACCGCACGTTGTGCGATCAGAAATCATCGTCCTCTTTGTCTTCTTTCTCGTCGTCGTCATCGTCGTCATCGTCGCCGAGCGAATAGATCTCGTCGCCCGTGACGTAGTCGAGGTCTTCGTCGTCGTCCGAGGACTCCTGATAGTCGTCCTCTTCCTCCGGCTCTTCCTCTTCCACCTCTTTTTCGAGCTCTTCGGCAAGCGCCTCGTCCAATTCGCCCATCTCCTGATCGAGATCGGCGTCCGTGTCGTCGTCGAGGTACTCCCGCCATTCGTCATCTTCGTCCGGATCGGGCTCCTCTTCCTCGTACTCCGCCTTCTTGCGGCACTCCTCACACATCTTTTCCCCCGGGCGCATCATGTTCTCGCCGCAGACAGGACAAAGTTCGGTGGCAGCATCGTCGTCCTCCGTCTCATCAATGTCGTCCGACGTGGCAAGCCCCTTCATCTCTTTGAGACAGACGTCGCAATACTCCTGCTTCTCCGGATCGATGTAGTTGAGTTCGCAACGCGGGCATTTGATATAACGGACCATGGTTTTCCCTCCTTTCGTATCGCCGAACCGTTCGGCGCACAGGCTAATAAATTATATTCGTATTTATTTTTTTTGTAAATCGTTTTTTTATGTGTTTGCGAAAAAAATTGCAGAAAAATGAAACTTTTTCGGACGCCCCTCGCAAACCCGCCGTCCGCAAGCGCGCGGCCTTTTCTCGCAAGCGCGCCTATTATAGCACGACTTTCGCCGCCTGTAAAGCATTCCGACACAAAAAAACGC
>CAJFMF010000028.1 GCA_904391375.1 Candidatus Gallimonas faecavium
GCGCGCCCGTCTTTCTCTTTGCGACAATGAGCGCCGAAATTCGTGTTGAATCGGTTTTCTTCGCGACGTCTGCGGCAAAATTTGCCCCGCGCGTTTTAAGGCGCCTTCGGAAGCCGCGCCTGCGCCTTTTCGGACAGGTCGGCGCGGAAGGGGCAATCAAGCGACGGGGGCATTATGCAGATCAGGCGCGCTGGGCGGTGCGGACGGGGCGGCGTTTGAGTTCGTCGCGGATCTCGTTGCAGGTCTCTTCCAGCTCTTCCTGGGACTCGGCGACTTCGATGCCGTCGAGAATGTTTTGCAGGCGGTATTCCTTGTTGAGGTAGCGGATCGCCTGAAAGCCGATGACGGCGGTCAGGGTGCCGTTGGTGAGACCCTGGATGGAGCTGTCGATGAGGGCGGAGATGGCCGTTCCGAGGAAGGGAATGGAGTTGGCGGCATCGCCCATGGTCTTGATGACGGCGTTTCCGATCTGGAGGGAGCCGAGTCCGAAGGAGATGAGGGAATTGCGCACGACGGCGCCGAAGGTCTTGACGAGGCGCGCGTCGGAGGGGCGGAAGCCGTACAAAAAGACGATGTCCTTGATCATCTGCAGGTTGACGACCGCGACGAGCAGGGCGTCGGTGCGGGAGCTCTGCGAGACGGTGGAATAGGCGGCCGATTTCAGGGCGCATTTGAAGATGATGTCCTTTGCGGTCTTTTTCACCTTTCCGTTGTAGAGGGCGGAGAGCGCCGTCTTGATTCCCTCGTCGTTTCCGGAGCGCAGGGAAGTGCGCAGGTCGGCGATGAGTTTGCCGTCATACCAGCCGATCCCGCTGACGCTGTCGTGGAAATCCACCATTTTCTCGGCGATATTGCGGCGCACTTTGCGGTTATGGCGTTTTGCCTTGCCCGCGTAGACGTCATTCACGTTGGTGATGAAGTAGTCCGAATGCAGGATGCGGACCAGGGGCACGACGAACACGAGCACAAACAGAAGAACGCTCACCGCCGCGCCCGCGTAGCCGGCATAGGGGTGAACCTGCCAGAGCTGCATGGTAAAGGAGAACAGGCACCAGCCGATAAAGACGCCGATGACGCCTGCCAGGAGTCCGATCAGAAGCCGTGCGCCGCGCACGTTCTGGCGGCGGACGTACTTTTCTTCGTATTCGTAGATGGAGAGTTTTTTCTGTTTCGCCGAAGGGGGTGCGCCGTTCTTATCCGCCTGATCTGCGGGGACGAGCGCCGTCGGCTGTTTTTTATCCATGGTGTTTCCCTCGTATGGCGTTTTTTTCATTATACCGTCAGGTATTAGAAAAGTCAAGATTCAGAGAATGGTAAAGGTTGTATCCGTCGGCTTGCGCTTTTTGGGACGGATCGGGTCGTCCGATCGCGCGTAGCCGAGCGCGACGACGACGGGAATGCGCGTGTTCGGGCGCAGACCGAGCAAGGCGCAGAGTTTTTTCTCGTCCCGCCAGCCGAGAATGCAGCTGGAGACGCCCGCGGCGTCGGCGGCAAGGACGAGGTGTGCGGTGAGAATGCCGAGATCGTTCGCGGTGAAGTCCGTACCTTTGATGCGGGCGCCCATTTTGGCCGTGAGGTTGCTTTCACCCTCGCAGACGGCGACGAATGCGCCTGCGTCCGAGGCGAAGCGATTCATGCCCATTCCCTGCAAAAGGGGCGCAAGCTCTTTGCGCTTGTCGCCGAGCACGGCAATCAGCTTCCACGGCTGCGCATTGCAGGCGGAAGGGGCAAGCAGGGCGGTTTCGCAGATCTCTCTGACGCATTCGGCGGGGACTTCCCGTCCGTCGAAGGCGCGGCAGCTCTGGCGGTGCAGATACAGTTGACGGATCTCGTCGAGATTCATGAGATGACCTCCTCGGAAAACGATGAATGAAAGACAAAGGGCGCGGCGAAAAGCCGCGCCCCCGTAGTGCGAATGGATTACTTGCCTGCTTTCGCGAGGGACGCCTTCGCCTTTTCGACGACGTTCTCCACCGTGAAGCCGAACAGCTTGAAGAGCTGTGCGGCAGGAGCGCTTGCGCCGAACGTGGTCATTCCGATGATCTCGCCGCAGTCGCCCGCGTACTTGTACCAGCTGTAAGGCGAACCTGCCTCGACGCACACGCGCGCCTTGACGGCGGCGGGCATGACGCTCTCCTTGTATTCCGCGCTCTGCTTTTCAAACTCCTCGAAGCAGGGCATGGACACCACGCGCGCCTTGATGCCTTCCTCGGCGAGCTTCGCCTTGGCGCCGACGCACTGTTCGACTTCCGATCCGCTGGCGATGAGCAGGACGTCGGGCGTGCCGTCGCAGTCCTCCAGGACATAGCCGCCCTTGAGCGCGATCAGACCGCTGCCCGCATACTGCGGAAGGTTCTGTCTGGTCAGCACGAGCGCGGTGGGTGCGGTTCCCGTGAGGGCGGAGATCCAGGCCGCAGCCGTCTCCTTGCCGTCCGCGGGACGATACACCTTCATGTTGGGAATGGAGCGCAGCGCGATGAGCTGTTCGACGGGCTCATGCGTCGGGCCGTCCTCGCCGACGCCGATGGAGTCATGCGTCAGAATGTAGATGACGGGGATGTTCATGAGCGCCGAAAGACGCATGGCGTGCTTGCAGTAGTCGGAGAAGATGAAGAAGGTGGAGCAATAGCATCTGAGACCGCCGTGCAGTTCCATGCCGTTTGTGATGGCCGCCATGGCGTGTTCGCGGATGCCGAAGTGCATATTTCTGCCGCTCTTGTCCTCGGCGGAGAAGTTGCCGTAGTGGATGGTATCGGTGTCCTTCATGTCAGAGAGGTTGGAGGGGGCAAGGTCGGCCGAGCCGCCCATCAGGTTGGGGACGAGCGCAGCGATCTTGTTGAGCACGGTCGCCGACGTCTGGCGCGTAGCCATCGGCTTTTCAAACTTCATGAGGTCGTCCACCTTGGTGAGGTCGACCATTTCGCCGCTCATGGCCTTCTTATAGGCGGCGGCGAGTTCGGGATACTGCTTTTCGTACTCGGCGAACATGGCCTTCCATTCGCGCTCCTTCTTGGCGCCGCGCTTGCAGGCCTTTGCCGTATGCGCAAAGACTTCGTCGGGAACTTCAAAGGGAGCGCACGTCCAGCCGAAGTGCTCCTTGGTCTTTTGCAGGTTTTCGACGCCGAGCGGCGAGCCGTGGCACTTGTGGCTGCCTTCGAGCGGCGTGCCGTAGCCGATCTTGGTCTTGCAGATGATGATCGAGGGCTTTTTCGTCTCTTTTTTCGCCTTTTTGATGGCGCTTGCCAGCAGATCGACGTCGTCGGGATGGGCCACGAGGTCGACTTTGAGCACCTGCCAGTTCTGCGCCTTGAAGCGCATGGCGACGTCCTCTTTGAAAGTGATGTCCGTGTCGCCCTCGATGGTGATGTCGTTGTCGTCGTAGAAGAGGATGAGCTTGCCGAGTTCGTGCGTGCCGGCAAAGGAGCAGGCCTCGTAGGAAATTCCCTCTTCAAGACAGCCGTCGCCGCACAGCGCATAGGTGTAGTGGTCGACGACGGGGAAGCCTTCACGGTTGAACACGGCCGCGAGGTGTGCCTCGGCGACCGCCATGCCGACGGCGTTCGCGATACCCTGTCCGAGGGGGCCCGTCGTCGTTTCGATGCCGACGGTGTGGCCGTATTCGGGATGCCCGGGCGTCTTGGAGCCGAGCTGACGGAACTGCATCAGATCCTCTTTGGTGAGGCCGAAGCCGTAGAGATAGAGGAGAGAATAATCCAGCATGGAACCGTGTCCCGCGGAGAGGATAAAGCGGTCTCTGTCGTCCCACTTGGGATCCTTGCTGTTGAATTTGAGGAAATCCTGCCAAAGCGTATAGGCGATGGGCGCAGACCCGATGGGGAGTCCGGGGTGGCCCGAATTGGCCTTCTGAATGGCCTCCGCGGAGAGAATGCGGATGGCGTTGATGGTCGTCTGTCTGACTTCTTTCATTGCTTCGTTCTCCTTGATTATAATTGTTTTTTGAGATTGTCGAGATTGAGGAAGGGGTATTTTTCGAGGAAATTGAGGAGCGTGCGGAGGATGATCTTGTTTCCGCCCGCCGTGTTGCTCTCCACGTTGATGGGCATGATGGGTTCATGCAGGCTCATGCGCAGGAGCGCCCATCCGTCGCCCGCCGTACGGTCGAAGTTGACGCGTACGCCCTCGCAGTTGTCGGGAGCGAGGGAGAGCGAAGGGGTCGTCTCGGCGTACTTCGCAAAGTCGGCGATGACGCCCGCGCCCAACGTCTTGAAATCGCACCCGGGCGCGAAGGAAAGGCGCACTTCGGCGGCCTCTTTGGGCTCAGGCAGGTCGGCGATGAGGGACAGGAGATCCTTTCCCTCTTTCGCGCGCTTTGCGAGCGCGATGAGAAGGCGCGTGACGAGGTAGGCGCCGTCGTCCAGGAAGTAATTTTCCCTGAGCGCCGCATGGCCGCTCGTCTCGATGGCGAGAGGGGAGTACTCTCCCGCGGCGTTGAGGCGTTTGGACTCGTTGATGACGTTCTTGTACCCGCGCTTGAAGCGGCGGTGAACGCCGCCGTGTGCTTTGAGGAAGGCCGCAAGGCCGTCGCTCGTCACGGAATCGGTGACGATGGTGCCGGGTTTCTCGGCAAGCAGGATGGCGGAGATGAGCGCGATGAGACGGTTGCGGTTGATCTCCTCGCCGTTCGGCGCGACGGCGCCCGCGCGGTCGACGTCGGTGTCAAAGATGATGCCGAAGTCCGCCTTGTTCTTCACGACCGCCGCACAGACGGACTGCATGGCCGTCTCGTTTTCGGGGTTGGGAATGTGGTTGGGAAAGCGTCCGTCCGGATCGAGGAACTGCGATCCCGTCGTATCGGCGCCGAGGGGCTTGAGAACGAGGTCGACATAGAAGCCGCCCGCGCCATTCCCCGCGTCGACGAGGATGCGTTTCCCGGCAAGAGGCCTGTCCTCGCCGCATGCCGTCCGCACCTTTTTCACGAGGTCGGCGGCATAGGTCTCGATGTAACGCTTTCGGGTGAAGGTTCCCTTCCCGGACGGGAAGTCGCCCTTCGCCGCAATCTTCAGAAGGTCGGCGACGTCGCCGCCCTCCAGACCGCCTTCTTTGGAGAAGAACTTGAGCCCGTTCTTCTGCCACGGCAGGTGGCTTGCCGTGATCATGACGGAGACGTCCGCGCCGAAATCGTCCTGCAGCAGCATGAACATGGACGGCGTAGAGGAGAGCCCCGTGTCGATGACATTTCCGCCGCAGGACAGATACCCCTCCGCGACGAGCTTGCTCAGATGTTCGGCAGAGAGGCGCGAATCGTGTCCGAGGGCGAGGACGGGCTGCGCCTTTCCCGTCTTTGCCGCCGCCCAGACAAAAAACGCCTTGGCGATGGCGGTCACCGCTTCGTCGGTGAGCGTCACGGGATCGTTCGGGACGCCCTCCAGGGCGGTGCCGCGCACGTCCGTGCCGTTGCGCAAGTTCAGAAATTCCTGTTCGGTCATAATCCCCCCGCGGGCTCTGTTTTGACGCGCGCAAAAAACAACGCGCGCCTGCCCGTATGGCCATATTATAGCGGTTCGGACATCATTTTTCAAGGGCTTTTTGCAAAAAAGAATACTTTTTCGGAAAAAATCTTGCGAATGTCACAAAATTGTGTTATAATATTAAAAAATATTTGGAGAACCTGGTATGCAAAAATTCACCCTTTCGACGGATTCGACGTGCGATCTCTATCACGATTTCGTCGTCGAACACGATATCAAGTTCGTCCCGCTCACCTTCACGGTGGAAAAGGACGGAAAACTCGAAGATCGGCTGGACAACTTCACGCAGTACAGTCAGTACGTCGACTTCTATAACGAGCTGCGCGCGGGCGCCTTTTCGCGCACGTCCATGCTCAACTACGAATCGCATTACGAACACTTCCTCAAGCTCGCCAAAGAGGGCGCCGAAGACGTGGTGCATTTCACCATCTCGTCGGGGCTTTCGCCTACAAAGGACGTGGCGGCACAGGCCGCGGCGGACGTGAAGAAGGACTTCCCCAAATTCCGCGTCTTTGTCGTCGATCCGCTCTCCGCGACGGTTGGACAGGGCGCGCTGGTGCGGCAGGCGCTCATCTGGCGCGATGCGGGCAAGACCGCACAGGAGACGTATGACTACGTCAACGAGATCAAGATGCACCTGCAGCACTTCGTCATCGCCGACGACCTCAAATACCTGCGTCGGGGCGGCAGAGTGGGCGCGGCGAGCGCCGCGATCGGCAGTATGCTCAACATCAAGCCCGTGCTCACCTTCGACGACGCGGGGAAGCTCGTCGTCATCGACAAGGTGAAGGGGACCAGAAAGGCGATCGCCTTCATCAAGGCCAAGATGGAAAAAGAAGGCCCCGCCGATCCCGTGCACGTCTTTATCGTGCACACCGACAACGAGCCCGCCGCCCGCGAACTGGAGGCGTACGTCAAGGAGCGCTTCGGAATCCAGCCGCACGTCCAGATCATGGGCCCCGTCATCGGTTCCCACCTCGGCCCGAACGCCTTTGCCCTCGGGTATTTCACGAAATCCAGGCGCAACGCGTTCTGAAAACTCGGACGCGGCGCATTTTGAAACTTCGGATGCGGCGCATTTTGAAAATTTCAGCGAAGCGCTTATGACGCGCCTGTAAGTTTCGCCGTGACAAAACGATCCATGGACGCAGAATGCACCGAACGCCGTGGCCAAAACGGGACGCAGGGTATTTTTGCGCGTAGGCGATGTTTTTGCGTGCAGGCGACGGGAACGAAAGGAGAATATATGAGACATTGTTTGCGAAAGACGGCCGGGGCGGCGGTTGCCGCTCTTATGGGCTGCGTGTGTGCGCTGGCGGCGTGTGCGCCGTCGGAGGAAGCGGGACTGCAGGCGGAGCTTGTCGCTTCGGACGAGACGCATGTTGTGATCGAGGTGACGGCAGGGGATCCTGCATACAGCCTGTACGATGTGCTTACGTTATTTGTCGAGAACGGCGAGATCAGCATGGAAGGGAGTGAATCGGAATACGGGTTCTATATCACTTCGGTCAACGGCACGCAGGCGGATACGGAGAGCTACTGGGCGGTCTATACGACGCTTGAGACAATGGACGGCGTGCGCTATTCCAATCCGACGTACGGAACGTGGAGCTATGAGGGAAGGGAGCTTGCCTCCGCTTCTTACGGCGTTTCGGGGCTGCCTGCTGTCACGGGAGAAGTGTATGCGCTCGTCTTTACGTCCCTCGCGTCCGCATAACGGGCGTCTGGGCGCGGGAGAGCTCGCTGCCTGCGCCGTCGTGACGGCGCTCTTGCTCGTTGTGCAGTTTGTGCTCTCCTTTGTGCCGGGCGTGGAACTCGTCACGGCGCTTTTGCTGGCGTTTTCCTATTTTTTCGGTTGGAAATGCGGCGTCCTTACGGCGACCGCTTTTTCGCTTTTACGCTGTTTTCTGTTCGGGTTTTATCCCAACGTCATTGTCTTGTACCTCATCTATTTCAACGCCTTTGCCCTGCTGTTCGGCTGGCTGGGCGGACGGCGCGTGGCGGTCGCGGCATGGGTGTGTCCCGTCCTCCTTGTCCTGCTCATGGGCGGGGCACTTTATGCGGCATTGGCAGATTTTCCTATAAGCGTTCTTGTCGTTTCGCGTCTTCGGACGGCGGCGTGGGCGCTGTTTGGCGTCGCGGCGGCGCTGCTTTGCGCGGACGTCGTCCTGTTGCTTTTCCGAAAGCGGACGCTTGCGGCGTCGCTGGCCGCTCTGGCGGCGTTCATGACGGTGTGGTTCACGCTTCTGGACGACGTTCTGACCCCGCTCTTTTACGGCTACACGATGGAGGCGGCGCTCGCGTATTTTTATACGGGATTTCTCGCCATGCTGCCGCAGACGGTGTGTGCCGCCGTGAGCGTGTTCGTGTTCTTTCCCGTTCTTGCAAGAATTTTCAAAGCAGTGCGGAAAAGTCCCCCCTCAAACGTTGGACGAACACAAAAAGATATGGTATAATAGCGAAGATTTGATATTTTTCGCGCGCCTGCGGGCGCGTTTGTCTGGAGAGAAACATGGCAAAGGATACTTTCGTAGAGCAGATCGCGGACATTGACGCCGATTTCCCGCAGTGGTACACCGACGTCGTCATCAAGACCAAACTGGTGGATTACGGCCCCGTCAAGGGGACCATGGTCATCCGTCCCTACGGCTATGCGATCTGGGAAAACATTCAGCGCGAGATGGACAAGCGCTTCAAGGCGACGGGCATCGAAAATGCCTATTTCCCGCTGCTCATTCCCATGAGCTTCATGACCAAAGAGGCGGAGCACGTCGAAGGGTTTGCGCCCGAGGTCGCCGTCGTCACCCATGCGGGCGGGGAGAAGCTCGCCGAGCCGCTTTGCATCCGTCCCACGTCGGAGACCATCATCGGCAGTATGTACTCCAAGTGGATCCAGTCCTATCGCGATCTTCCCGTCCTCATGAACCAGTGGGCGAACGTCATGCGCTGGGAAAAGACCACGCGTCCCTTCCTGCGTACGAGCGAGTTCCTCTGGCAGGAGGGTCATACCGTCCATGCCACCGAGGAGGAGGCAATGGAGGAGACGCTCAAGATGCTCGCGTTGTATGAGGAATTTGCGCGCACCTGTCTCGCCATGCCCGTGCTCACGGGCCGCAAGACGGAAAAGGAGAAGTTCGCGGGCGCCGTCGCCACGTTCGGCATGGAGGCCATGATGCACGACGGCAAGAGCCTGCAGGCGGGCACGTCCCATTACCTCGGACAGAATTTCGCCAAGGCGTTCGAGATCAAGTTTCTCGATAAGGACGGCGTGCAGAAATACGGCTATACGACGTCGTTCGGCGTTTCGACGCGTCTCATCGGCGCCATCATCATGACGCACGGGGACAAGCGCGGGCTGGTCATGCCGCCCGTCGTCGCGCCCGTGCAGGCGGCCATCGTTCCCATTGCCGCCAAAAAGGAGGGCGTGATCGAGGCCTGCCGCGCACTGCGGGACAAGCTCGCCGCCGCGGGAATCCGCGTCCTTCTGGACGATTCGGAGAACTCGCCCGGCTGGAAGTTCAACGAGTGGGAGATGAAGGGCGTTCCCGTCCGCATCGAGCTCGGCCCGCGCGATCTGGAAGCGGGCAAGTGCCTGCTCGCGCGCCGCGATACGCTGGAAAAGACGGAATGCGCGCTGGAAGGGGCGGAGAACACCGTCAGGGAATTACTTTCCGCGATCTCGGAGAACATGTATGTGCGCGCCAAGGCGCGCATGGACGCCCGCATCGTCCGCGCGGAGTCGCTCGATGCGCTGCTCGACGCGGTGGACAAGGGCAACTTTGTCCGTGCCGGCTGGTGCGGCTGCCGCGCCTGCGAGGATAAGGTCAAGGAGTTTGCCCAGGCGACCGCACGCGTTCTCGACAAGGAGAACACCTCGCAGACGTGCATTGTCTGCGGGAAGAAGGCGGAGAGCACCGTCATCTTTGCAAGAGCGTACTGATCGTACGGCGCGCGGAGGAAGAAAATGAGCAAACTTCCCGAATGGCTCGGCAATGCCGTGTTTTATGAGATCTACCCGCAGTCCTTTCAGGACACGAACGGCGACGGGATCGGCGATCTTCCCGGCATGATCGGGCGCCTTGACTATATCGCTTCTTTGGGCTGCAACGCGATCTGGGTGAATCCGTGGTACGATTCTCCCTTCGGCGACGCGGGATACGACGTGCGCGACTACAAGAAGATCGCTCCGCGCTACGGCGCCAATGCCGATGCGAAGCGGTTCTTTGAGGCGGCGCACGCGCGGGGAATGCACGTGCTCATCGACCTCGTCCCCGGGCATACGTCCATCGATCACCCGTGGTTCCTGCAGTCCGAGCGCGCGGAGAAAAACGAGTTCACCGACCGCTACGTTTGGTCGGACAGCGTCTGGGAGGCGACCGATCTTCCCTGTCTGCGCGGGATTTCCGATCGGAACGGGTCGGTTGCGGTCAATTTCTTCTCCCATCAGCCGGCGCTCAACTACGGCTATGCGCGTCGGACGCGTCCCTGGATGATGGCGCCCGATTCCCCGTCCGCTCTCGCCACGCGCGAGGCGATCAAGGACGTCATGCGCTTCTGGCTGGACATGGGCGCGGACGGGTTCCGCGTCGACATGGCGGCAAGTCTCGTCAAGGCGGACGAGGACTCCGCGGAGACCATCCGTCTCTGGCAGGATTTCCGCGCCTTCCTCGATCGCGAGTACCCGCACTGCGCCATGGTCTCCGAGTGGGGGATTCCCGCAAAGTCCATTGAGGGCGGCTTCCACATGGATTTCATGCTGCATTTCGGCCCGCCCGCCTATACGTCGCTCTTTCGTTCCGAACATCCCTTCTTCTCCCGCAAGGGGAAGGGGGACATCCGCATCTTTCTCGATGCCTACCTCGCCGACCTCTCGTCGACGCACGGAAAGGGCCTCATCTGTATCCCGTCGGGCAATCACGATATGCCCCGCCTTGCACACGGCAGAGAGATGCGCGATCTCAAGATCTGTTTTGCCTTTCTTCTGACCATGCCCGGCGCGCCCTTCCTCTACTACGGAGACGAGATCGGGATGCGCTATCTCGAGGGTCTGACCTCCGTCGAGGGCGGCTATGAGCGTACGGGCTCCCGTTCGCCCATGCAGTGGGAGAAGAAACCCGGATTCGGCTTTACGTCGGCAGAGACGTCCTATATTCCCTTCGATCCAAGTGCGGATGCGCCCACCGTTTCCGAGCAGAGCGCGGACGAAACGTCGCTGCTCTCTGCGATAAAGCAGTTCCTTGCCCTGCGTGCGGCGCACCCGTGTCTGCAGTCCTTCGGAGAATTCCTGCCCGTATTTGCCGAAAAGGAGCGCTATCCCTTCGCCTATGAACGGCGCGGCGGCGGCGAGCGCGTTCTCGTCGTGCTCAATCCCGCCGATCGGGAGGAAGAGGCGCCCTTCGACTGTTCGGGCAAGGTGCTCTGGAGCGTGGGCGGCGTGCCGAAGGACAAAAAAGTGCCTGCACGCAGCGCCTGTCTGATTGCGAAATAAGAGGTATCATACCATGAAACACATTGACATTGAAAACGTTTTGCAGGATAAAACGCTCCTCGGGAGCACGGTCACGGTGTGCGGCTGGGTGCGCACGTCGCGCGAGTCGGCGGCGGTCACCTTCCTCGAAGTGACGGACGGAACCAGCTTCACCCGTCTGCAGGTGGTCGTGGACAAGAGCAAGCTCGCGCTCGATCCCGAATGCACCAAGTGCGGTGCTTCCATTGCGGCGACGGGCGTCGTCGTCAAGGCATTCAAGGGCGAGGGCGCGGAGCTCAATGCCGAGAGCGTCCGTCTGCTCGGCAAATGCCCCGGGGACTATCCCATTCAGAAGAAGCGCACGACGCTGGAATTTCTGCGCGGCATTCCGCACCTGCGTCTGCGCACGAATACCTTTTCCGCCGTGTTCCGCGTGCGCAGCGTGGCGGCGCAGGCCATTCACCGCTATTTTCACAGCCATCGGTTCTACTATGTGCACACGCCGCTCATCACGGCGAGCGACTGCGAGGGCGCGGGCGAGATGTTCCGCGTGACGACGCAGCCCTGGAACGCAAAGTATGACAGCGAGGAGGCCTATTACCGCGATGACTTCTTCGGCAGGAAGGCGGGGCTTTCCGTGTCGGGACAGCTCGAGGGCGAAGTCGCGGCGATGGCGCTGGGCAGGATCTACACGTTCGGGCCGTCCTTCCGCGCCGAGAACTCCAACACGACGCGTCACCTTGCCGAGTTCTGGCACGTCGAGCCCGAGATCGCCTTTGCGGAACTTCCCGAGGTGATGGAGGTCGCCGAGGACATGATCAAGAACGTCGTGCGCGCCGTTCTGGAAGAGTGTCCCGCCGAGATGGACTTCTTCGAGAAATTCGTCGAGAGCGGTCTGAAGGCAAAACTGCAGAACATCGTGGAGAGCAAGTTTGCCGTACTCGAATACACCGAGGCGATCGAACTGCTCAAGAAGGCGGACGTCACCTTCCAGTACCCCGTGGACTGGGGATGCGACCTGCAGACCGAGCACGAGAAATATCTGACCGAGCACTATTTCAAGAAGCCCGTGTTCGTCATCAACTATCCCAAGGAGATCAAGTCCTTCTACATGAAGCAGAATCCCGACGGAAAGACGGTCGCAGCGACCGATCTGCTCGTCCCGGGCATCGGCGAGATCATCGGCGGCAGCGAGCGCGAGGCCGATCCCGACAAACTGCTCGCCGTCATGAAGGAGCGGAAGATGGACCTTGCGTCCTATCAGCAGTACCTCGATCTGAGAAAGTTCGGTACGGCGCCGCACGGCGGATTCGGCCTCGGGTTTGATCGGTTCGTCATGTA
This sequence comes from Candidatus Gallimonas faecavium, assembly GCA_904391375.1. Classification (GTDB taxonomy): domain Bacteria; phylum Bacillota; class Clostridia; order Christensenellales; family Borkfalkiaceae; genus Gallimonas; species Gallimonas faecavium. The sequence goes on from CAJFMF010000028.1 coordinate 12,298, forward strand.
TGTGACGGGCATGGAGAACATCCGCGACGTCGTGCTCTTCCCGCGCACGGTCAAAAACATCATGTAAAATGCTGAAATTGCGGCGCGCCCCTTGTAAAAAGGGGCGCGCCGTGCTATAATCGGAGTATGAAACTCGTTCTCTTTTGTGATTACGGACTGGATGACGCGGCCGCCACGGCGGACGCGCTCGCCCATGCCGCCGAAGACGGCTACGAGCAGGCGGTTCTGGTCGCCATCGGCGGAAACGTCCCGCCCGCCGTGGCGCTGGAAAATGCCAGAAAGCTCGTTGCGCACCTGCCTGCGTGCGGCATTCCGCTCCTGGTGGTGGACACGACTGCGGAAGACCAGCCCTTTGAATACCTCAAAACCATTCACGGCGATGACGGCATGGGGGATCTCTTTTCGGATGCCGTCGGATTTCGTGCGCCCGTAGCTGCCTTCTCTGCCTGGCTGGAAGCGTTTGCGGGGGATTACGACCTCCTCTCGCTCGGCCCGATGACGCTCGTTCCGCGCCTTCTGGAAAAAAAGATGCCGCGGCGGCTGGTCTTCATGGGCGGGAACATCGCCGAAGAACCCAACTTCCACGGCTATGAGTTCAACCACGCGCTCGACCGTGCGGCGTTTTCCTACGTCGCGAAATACGCTCCGCATACGGCGGTGACGATGGACACCTGCCGCGTGCCCGCGCTCAACATTCAGGACAATCCGCCTGCGGGATCGGGTTTTGTCGCGCAGTTTGTGCGCCGTGCGCGGGAAATGACCTTTGTCTCGGGCGAAAAGGGATGTTATATCTGGGACGACATGGCGGTGAAGGCTCTGCGTCATCCCGATTGGTTTGAAACGGATGAGGCGACCGACCGGGACGGCAACCGCCTGCGGGTGGCGCGCTATGTGCTCGGGAAACCGTATGAGGCGATCATGGACCTCTGATCCGCCCGCCGACGATGGCAAAGCGGGGGCCGCACGTTCGATGCGGCCCCCGCTTTTTTTTGGGAAGGATAGGGGTTGTCTGGAACAGGCCTGCCCGTTCGGGGCTGTCCGTCAGAAAACCGTCGGTTATGGGCTGTCCGTCAGAGAACCGTCGGTTATGGGCTGTCCGTCAGAAAACCGCCTGTTATGGGCTGTCCGTCAGAAAACCGTCGGTTATGGGCTGTCCGTCAGAAAACCGCCTGTTATACGTCTGCGCGGTCGGTGTCCTCGGAAGGGGTGACGGCCCGGTCGATCAGGCAATTTCCGCGCAGAACGAGATCCTGCGGGATGACGATCTTGCGCGGGACGTCGCTCTGAATGCAGATCTCGTCTTTGATCTTTTCCGTGAGCACGCGGGTGCTCTGGCGGATGGCGGAGACGCGGAGAAATTCCAGCCAGCGATTGTCGTCGAAAGTAATGAAACGGATGTGCGTGCAGTTTTTTTCGGTGAGGTAGGAGAGCGTTTCCAGCCCCGCGACGTTGGTCGCCGTGATGATGCCGTCGGGGGAGAACTCCTCGATGGCGGCGGCGAGGACGGCGGGATCGTAGTCGATGAGGGGAAAGCGCAGAATGCGGTAGCGGGCGCTGCTGCCGTTGAGCGCCTGCAAAAATCCCGTGCTGCGGTCGGGACGCACGGAGGCCGCGTCGAGGTGAAGATAGTCGACGTCGACGAGCAAAAGACGGCGGCAGCCGAGCGCGAGCAGTTTTTCTGTCGCCTGGCGGCAGCCCGACTCATCGTCATTGATGATGGTGTCCAGATCCTCGTAGATGTCGCGGAAGAGCTGGACTACCTTGATGCCGTTCTTTTTGGCGACTTCGACGATCGCTCCGTTGCGGCTGCTGGTGGGGGTGAAGAAGATCGTTGAGACGCGGCTCGCGATGAGCGAGCGGAAACACGTCTCTTCGTCGACGGGATTTTCGGAGCTGAACGCGATGATCATGCTCATTCCGTTCTCGTTGAGCATCTTCTGGATGTCGGACAAAATGCTGAAATAGTACTCGTTGTTGCTGTCCGAAATGATGAATCCGATCGTCCGCGTGCTGTTGCTCTTCAGCTGCTGTGCCGTGGCATTGGCGATGTACCCGAGCTCCGCGGCGGCACGAAAAACGTTGTCATGCGTCTCTTTGCTGATGTATCCGATGCGTCTTAATGCCCGCGACGCCGTGGAAGGGGACACCTTCGCACGGCTTGCAACATCCTTGATCGTGATCATGACTCCCTCCTTGTAAACTAATAAAGCATCTTATTATTTGGATTATAGCAAATCTTTACAATTTTGTGAAGTCAATAAAAGGGTGAATTTCAAAAAAAATTTGAAAATATTTTTCAGAAAACTATTGACAACCTCCCAAAGCCGTGTTATACTGCTCGCAGATACAATCGTTTGCACACTGGTACCTCCCCCCAAACGATTGTTTCTTTTTCCCCGGTGTGCAAACGTTTGTATATCAAAAAATCCTACTTCTGAGGTCATTTATGTTCTATAGAGCGCCTGGCAAGGCTGTATGTGCTGATGTGATTCCGTTCTATGAAGACGGTGTGTTCAAACTCTTTTATCTTAGGGACTACCGCGACGTTGAGGCGCACGGAGAGGGATGTCCCTGGTGTCTTCTCACGAGCGAGGATCTGGTGCATTACACCGATTACGGTCCCGTACTTCTGCGCGGGAGCGAAGAGGAACAGGACTTGTACGTCTTTACGGGGTGCTGTATCAAGGCGGGCGGGGAGTACGTCATCTTTTATACGGGGCACAATCCGCATCTGCGTGCGAAGGGGCTTCCCGAGCAGAAAATCCTGCGGGCCGTCAGCCGTGACATGATTCATTGGGAAAAGGACAAGTCCTTTGTCTTTGCGGCGCCCTCCTGGCTGGAAATGCATGATTTCCGCGACCCGTTTGTCTTTTTCGATGAGGAAAAGGGCAGATATTGTATGCTTCTTGCGGGCAGACTGAAGAATGACGACCCTGTCTTTTCCAAGGGCGTCACGCTGATCGCCTATTCGGAGGATCTCAAAAACTGGGAGCTCTCCGAACAGCCTTTCTATGCGCCGCATGCCTATTTCACGCACGAATGTCCCGATCTCTTCCGCATGGGGGACTGGTGGTATCTCGTGTTCAGCGAGTTCACCGATCGGATCGTCACGACCTATCGCATGAGCCGTTCGCCCTTCGGGCCGTGGACGGCGCCCAAGGTCAACAACTTCGACGGCCACGCGTTCTACGCGGCCAAGAGCGTCTCGGACGGAACGCGGCGCATCCTGTTCGGCTGGAACTGCATCAAGCTGGGGGAAAAGGACAACGCCCCCTGGCAATGGGGCGGTACGATCATCCCGCACGAGGTGGTGCAGGATGAGGACGGAACGCTCTGGGTGAAATGTCCCGCGGAGGTCGCGGCGCAGTACAAAGAACCAATGCCGATAACCCCCGGGCGCACGCTGGGCGGCGCGGAACGGACGAAGGACGGCTATCTTCTCGGCAGAGAGGGAAAGAACATTCAGATGCTCGGGGCGCTTCCCGAAAACGGAAAGCTGGAGATGCGCTTTGTCTGCGAGGACGCGTGCGGCGATTTCGGCGTGCTTCTGCGGGCGGACGAGGGTCTGGACGCCTTTTATGCGGTGAAGTTCGAGCCGCGGTTCAACCGTCTGGCGCTGGACATTCAGCCGCGCGAGGACAATACGCGGCACACCCAGGTGGACGTCGAGCGCTACTGCCCGATCGTTCCCGGGGCGGAGAACAAGCTCACCATCCTCGTGGAGGGGAGCGTTCTGGAAGTGTATGTCAACGACAAAGTGGCGATGAGCGCGCGGATGTTCGACCGTCCGCAGGGGGACTTCGGCATCTATACGCACAACACGCGCGTGCAATTTCGTGCGATCGAACTGTATCGGTAATGCCGCGTCGGAAAAAACGCGCCGCGGCTGGACAACCCGTCGGCGCGTGAATCCGCAGGCGGACGGGATTATTTCCGATCGGCGCCTGAACCCGCAGGCGGACGGAAATGGTTTCCGTCGGCGGGCGGGACGGAAAAAGGATGGATTTCGGAGAAAACGTCCGGGGTTCGGACGGAAAATATTTCACAAGGAGGGGATAAGGTGAAGGAAAAGCTCATGTCGTTTGCGATCAGGGCGGCGCTGTTCCTGCTGTTAGCGAACCTTGTCATGCTGTTCATTGTGCCGTACGGCACGGCGGAATGGTATGTCACGGTCATCTCCGTGGGGCTGATGGCGCTTCTGGTTGCGGTGATCGTGTTGATCCGTGTGATACGGGAGAGGAAAAACAGAAAATGAAAAAGGGGATTCCGGCTGTCCTGCTCACGGCGGTGTGCCTGTTCAACGCAGTTGCATTCTCCGCCTGCACGCAGCCGCAGGGAGATGAGACGGTGGAACCGGAAAAGATGACATATTGGGATCTGTATCGGACGCAGGCGCAAAAAACGCCCGCTCCGCAGGGGAAGGCGCTCTACAAGGCGTCGTATGGCTATACGCTCGTGTCCGAACAGGGATACGGCGGATTTTCCTATCAGTATCGGGAGAACGGGGCGTATTACGACATGACGTACGCGGAAGAGGCCTGGCAGGGCGGCGGTGCGCGGATGCAGGGCGGCGTCATGGCCGCTTCGGCGACGGCGGAGGCCGTCCGCACGTTTACGGCGCCCGTTGCGGGCAATGCGCACGTCTACGGCAATCCGCGCCTGGTGAACGGAACGCATGCGTATGTGCAGATTCTGCTCGGCGGGGAAGTCGTCGCCGAATACGATCTGACGGACGCGTACGGCGTGTATCATTCGCACACGCTCGCGCTTTCGGCGGGAGAGGAAGTGCGTTTCGTCGTCTCGGGCGAAGGCGAGGTGTACTGGAACCCGACGGTGGATTACACGCTCGCGGAAGAGACGCTCCTGCACCACACCGTGGACGGATATTACGGCGACGTGCATCCGTTTTATGACGAAAATACGGGCAAACTGTATATGTACTACCTCTCGACGGGGATGCAGGTCAACGACCGTGCGGAGCGGTTCTCCTCGCTCCTTACGGTCAGCGACGACTTTATCCGTTACACGGACACGCCGCTGTCGATGGACGAAGAGAACCCGCCCGAACAGGAACTCTATTATGCGCTCGGCGTGTATGTCGACAAGGAGGGCCGCTACCGCAGCAGCTACGGAAAGGGAAGCTATGCGGGCGGCTCGGTGAGCGACGACTTGCTTGTCTGGCAGAATGCCGCACAGCCCTATGTGGACGAGGCGGACGGCCTGCTCAAATACACCTGGAGGGCGTACTTTGACGAGGGCGTCTATTCGGGACGCGATCCCGACATCTGCTACGATGCGCAGACGGACACCTATTACTGCGTCGTCATGAATTACTATTCTTCCGCAGAGGCGCAGGGCGAAAAGTCGCTGGCGCTCTACATGGCGGGAGCGGACGGAAGATTTTCCACGAAATCGGTGCGGCTGGTCGACTTCACGGGGCGGGGCGATCCCGAATGCCCGCAGCTCAAAAAGATCGGCGACAGGTGGTATCTCTTCTATTCGGTGTATGGCACGGGAACGGCGGGCAACGTCGGCAATCTCTCGTACCGCATCGGCGATCCGGGCGTTTCCCCCGATCGGGTGGACTGGAACTCCAAGACGGAGTACGCGCTCGAAGGCGGCGACGTCCATGCGGCACAGCTTTGCAAGGTGGGCGACTTCTGGTATATGTACGGCTGGATCAACTATACGCCGCACACCAACGTATGGGGCGGCTATCTCAACCTCGCGCGGGAAGTGTATCAGCGGGAGGACGGCACGCTCGGAACGCGTTGCGACGAGGCGCTCACGGAACTTCTCAACATGGGACGCGTCGCGACCTTTCGTGCGGACAACGTCTCGACGGACGGGATGACGGCGGACGGAACGCAGTTTACCTCCGATCGGGAGGGCGGAACGGCGGTGCTGGACGGGACGTACGGCCGCAGCTATATCAAGGCGGAACTGGAACTTGGGCAGGATGCGGCGGATGCGTGCGTCACGCTCTCGCAGAACGGCGTGACATACCGCGTCGGCGTCGAGCGGCGGAGCGGAGAGCTCTTCCTCGTCATCGAGAGCGGCTCGGTGGGGTGCAGCGTTCCCGTGCGGGAGGCGGACAAATTCTCGCTAACCGTCGTGGCGGACGGCCCCTTCCTCGAAGCCTATCTCGACGGCGGATACACGCTCTCCTCCAATACGCGGCTTGCGGGGGAATACACCCTCGGCATAACGGGCGGCAAGGGGGCGAAGATCGCGGCAGACGTCTTCAAACTCGCGGACTATAACAATATTTTTGATTGAAAGGGAGATAAATCATGAGAAACATTCTGAAAAAGGTGAGCTGTATCGCGGCGTCGCTCGTTGTGGGAGCGTCGGTCATGACGGGCTGCACGCTCGGCCAGGGCGGTACGGGCAAAAACACGGACAATTCTTTTTCGATGGTCGCGACGTGGACGTCCAGCGGACTTGTCAACCACTATGACAGCAACACGTCCTGCAACGCGTTCGACTACTTTGTAGTGGAAGGGCTTTGGCGGTATGTCCGTTCCACGGACGAAATTTTCTGTCAGCTCGCGGCGGAACTTCCCACTCATTCCGAAGCGCCTATCGAGGACTATAAAGAAGTAATAGGCGAGGACGCCTATGCGTATTACGTCGAAAACGGCGCGACTACCGTTCCCGTCACGACGGGAAAAATCCGCGAAACCGCCAAATGGCAGAACGGCGAAGCCTTTACCGCAAAGGACGTATGGGCTTATTACTACATTATGCACCCCACGTCCAGCAACTACATGGCGGCGGTGAACGTCG
>CAJFMF010000029.1 GCA_904391375.1 Candidatus Gallimonas faecavium
ATGCGGAGGAAGTGTTTTTCCGTGCCGTGAAGCGCATGGCAGGGCAGCGGCGCGCCGTCGTGCTGATCAGCGGAAACCACGATGACGGCGTGCGTCTTGCGGCGTCTGCGCCGCTCGCGGCGGAAGAGGGGATCTACTTATTCGGCAGCGGGCGGGACGTAATGCCCGTGGGCGGCGCGCGCGGCGTGCATGCGGTGGCCTCGGGAGAGGGATATGTCGTCATCGGCAACGAGCGCGGCGAGCAAGTCTACATCAACGCGCTTCCCTATCCGAACGAGGCGCGTCTCAAAGAAGAAAAGACGGAGGAGAGCTACACGGACAAGCTCCGCCGTTATATTGCGCGCGGAGAAGCGGGTTTTTCGGGAGGAATGCCGCATCTTCTGCTTTCGCACCTGTTTGTGGCGGGCGGAAGCGTGAGCGAGAGCGAGCGCGACATCGATCTCGGCGGAGCGCGTGCGGTACCGCCTGCCCTGTTTGACGGGTTTGACTATGTTGCGCTCGGGCACCTGCACAAGCCGCAGAAATTCGGCGAGCGGGTGCGTTACAGCGGTTCGCTCTTGCAGTATTCTTTTGACGAACAGGCGAAAAAACAGGTCGTCCTTCTGCACACGGACGGAACAGATATTTCCTGCGAAGAGATCCCGCTCACGGCGGGAAAGCGCCTCGTGCGCCTTGAGGAAGAGGACGCGGAACGTGCCGCAGAGCTTCTCAGACAGTATGAGGGGGCGTTTGTCGAGCTGACGCTGCGACTGAAGGCGCCGCTTACGTCTTCGGAGACGCAAATGCTGCGTGCCGCCAACGAAGGGTTGGTGTCGCTGATCGTGCGCACACAGGGCGCGGAAGGCTTGCCTGTGGTTCGCCGCAGTACGCTTTCGGACAAGGAGCTCTTTCGGGAATACTATCGCTCCGTCTACGGAGAGGATCCCGCGGACGATCTTGTGACGGCGTTTCTGGAACTGTTGGAGGAGGAAGTATGAAGCCTGTTTCGTTGGAATTTTGCGGCATCAATTCCTTTTCCGAGCCGGCGTTTGTGGACTTTCGCCGTCTGCTCGAGTTCGGGATCTTCGGCATTTTCGGGGATACGGGCTCGGGGAAGAGCACCATTCTCGACTGTATCGGATTTGCGCTCTACGGAGATGTGGCGCGCACCAAGGGCAGTATTGCCGATATCATCCACTATGCGCGGGATAAGGCATATGTCCGGTTTGAATTTGAAATCGTCTATGAGGGGGCAAGGCATACTTATCGTGTCGAGCGCGAACTCAAGCGGAAAAATGCGGCGCAGACCCTCAAGGTCTATGAAAGAAAGGGAGATTCGTTGATTGCCCTGGCGGACGGGGTCCGCGACGGAAATGCGCTGTTGCAGCGCATTATCGGGCTGGAACAGCGTGATTTTGAGAAATGTATCGCGCTGCCGCAGGGAGAATTTGCCCAATTTGTCAAATGTGTGCGGGGAGAGCGGTTAAAGCTCATCGCCCGCCTGTTCAATCTCGAAGCGTATGGAGAGGGCATTCTCAAGCGTGCGGGCGGAAAGATGGCCCGTGCACGGGAGGATTTGCGCGTCGCGCAGGCAAAGCTGGAGCAGTATGCGCAGGTGACCGAAGAGAGCACCGCGGCGCTTCGGGCCAAAGTGGAGGCGCTGCGCAAGGAGGACGCCGCGTTGAGCGGCGAGCTTTCCGCGTTGCGGGAGCGGGAAAAGGCGCTTGCCGTCCGTGTGGGTTTGCGTGCGGAACAGGACAAACTGACCGTCCGCATGGCCGCGCTGGAGGAGCAGAAGGCGAGTGTCCGCGCGCTCAGCGAGGAGCTCGACCGCCTCGGGAAAGCGTCGGCCGTCGTGCGGGACTATCAGGAAGCGCAAAAGCGAAAGGATCGGATTCAGGTCTGTGCGCACAATCTTTCGGCTGCGCAGACGTCCGCGTCGGAGGCGCAAAATGCCCTGGATGCGGAACTCGTATGGGACGCGTCAAAAGCGGAGACGGAGGAGCAGGCGCTGACCGAGCGGGTCGCGCAGGCAAAGAGCGCGGAACTGTATGCCGCGGAGCAGAAAAAGGCGCAGAAGAAGCTGTCTGAAATCGAAGCGGAACTTGCGCGGGAGCGCGCGGCATTCCCCGATTTTTCCTATGAAAAAGAGCGTTCGCAGATAGACGAGGCGCTTGCGCGGCTGGGAAACGATGATTTCCTTGCCTATGCGGAGCGCAACGGGAAGGCGGCGCTGCTCCATGCGGAATACGGCGTATTTGCCCGGGAGATCGACGGCCTCACGCAAAAATATCCCGAGATCGAGGCGGACAGCCGTCCGCTTTCGGAAAAATACAGACGGCTTGCGGAGGGCGGAACGACGGATTTCGGACGCCTTCGGCAGGAATTTGAGCGGGTTCAGGCGGAGCGCGATCGTCTGCACGGCGCGCTGTTGGCGCTGGAAAAGGCAAAGGGTCGGTACGATAAGCATCTCTCCGATCTGCAGACGCTTTCGGCGGAGCGGCAGGAGACGATGGAGCGTATCCGTTCGCTGACCGAGGGCTATACTCCTCCGAAGCAGTCCGTCTCCGAGCTGGAAGAGCAGCTTCTTGCCCTTCGGCGGGAGAAAAAGCGGCGGATGCAGGCCAGAGAGGACGCGCAGAAGCGTCTGACGGCCGCCCAGACGGCGCTGGTTGCCGCAACCGAGCAATCGCGCGCGGCGCAGGAGGCGAGTGCGGCGGCCGACGAGCGGCTTGCGGAGTCGATGCAGGCGGGCGGATTTGCCTCTGCAGAGGAGGCGACGGCGCTGTGTGCGCGGTACGGCGACCCCGCGCGTGCGCGCAACCGTGTCGAGGAATACAAAAACGAATATGCGGCGGTGCGTGCCCGTTTGCGGGAGCTGAGCAAGGAGGATCTCTCCGACGCCACGCAGGAGGCGTACGAGGCGTGGAAGGCACAGCGTTCCGCAAAGGAAGTGCGTGCCGCGCAGTGTGCCCGCGAACTTGCGCTGGGGCAGGATGAGCTTGCCCGCAATGAAGAAGGGCTTCGCCGCAAGGCGGAGCTCGGGAAAGAATGCGCGGCTCTGGAAAAGACATTTGCGCGTTTCGAGCGGCTGCGCAAGCTGCTCGAGGGCAATAAATTCATGGAATTTATCGCCGAGGAATATCTGCAGACGGTGGCGGCAAACGCGAGCGCGCGGCTGCTTTCCCTGACGGACGGGCGGTATTTCCTTCGCTATGAGGGCGGATTCTTTGTCGGCGACAACTTTGACGGCGGGAATCTGCGCAACGTGAGCACGCTCTCCGGCGGAGAGACCTTCCTGGTATCGCTGTCGCTGGCGCTTGCGCTGAGCGCGGAGATCTGTGCGCGGTCGCTGCGGCCCATCGAGTTCTTTTTCCTGGACGAGGGGTTCGGCACGCTGGACGAACATCTGGTGGACGTCGTGATGGACAGCCTTGACCGTCTGAAAAACGAGCATTTTTCCATCGGCATCATTTCGCACGTGGAAGAGCTCAAGCACAGAATCGAACGGAAACTTCTTGTAAAGAAGGCGACCGAGCGGCATGGTTCGCAAATAGAAATGGAGTGAGGTGGCATTTGGCTAGTACCTTTTTAACCCCCGTGACCCTATGGAAGGATTTCGACGACACGCTTCCGTTGGAGGAGGAGTCGCTCTCCGAACGCAAAGAGGAGGGCGTTGTGATCCGTGCGGTGCGTTTTCTCGGGAGACAGGTCGGTGACGAACGGGTCAGGATCTATGCACAGTACTATCTGCCGCAGGGCGAGGAGAAGTTCCCCGCCGTGATGGTCTTGTTCGAGGCGGGATGTCCGTTTGACGAGCGGTTTGTGCGGCGGTTTACCGCCCGCGGGTACGGGGTTCTGTGCGTCGATTACTGCGGGGAAAACGGAACGGACGCGCATACCGTGTACCCTGCGGCCGTGGACTATGCCAACTTTGTGCGGGCTGGGAGCCATCTCGACCGTGCGGAGCCGTCGGCGAAGGAGACGAGCTGGTACGAATGGGCGTGCGTGGCGCGCTATGCGGCGAAGTTTCTTTCGACGCGCGCCGAAGTGACCCGTTTCGGGGCGATCGGACTGCGGACGGGGGGCGAAGTGCTCTTCAAGATCGCGCCGTATGCGCCGCTTTCCTGTATGATCTCCGTCTGTGCGGCGGGCTGGCTTGCCTATCGCGGCATGGAGAAGTTTGCGGACGGCGAAAAGCGGGTCTTCGACGAGGAACATCACCGCTTTATCGCGGGTATCGATTCGCAGAGCTATGCGCCGTATGTCTGCTGTCCCGTGTTGCTCTTATCGGCGGTCAACGACAAAAAACACGACTACGACCGCGTCTATGATACATTCCAGCAGCTCAATCCCGCCGTAGACAAGGCATTTCTCTATTCCTCCCACGGGAACGGCCTCATCGGGATGCACTCGCTTGCGGACATCGACCTCTTTCTCGACAAGTACCTCAAAGCGCGGTCGGTGTTCCTGTGCGAACCCATCGGCCTTACGGTCGAGGAGGACGAGGAGGGCAATCTCGTGGCCCGTGCGACGTTCGACGAGGAGGGGGAACTGCGCGAATGCGGGATCTTCTATACCGAGCGCATCACGGGGTCGCACGCGCGCGACTGGACGCGCGTCCTCGGGAGCGCCGCGCAGGTAAACGGCAACGTGGGGACATTCCCGCTCTCGCTCTATGAAAAGAGCAGCCGCGCCCTTGTGTACGCGTTCGCCAATTATTCCAACAATTTTTCCGTGACGTCCAAAATTCAGGAGGTCATCGTCAAAAAGCCCTATAAAAACGTCTGTTTCCGCAGCCGCATCATCTATTCTTCGGAGCGGGACGGCCTCAACGGGATCTCGGGATTCCGCCGCCGTGCGCGTTCGATCGCGGACTGTTTTGCAGACGGAAAGGGCGTGGATGCCAAACTTCTCCCCGGATACGGCGGGATCATGGGGGCGACGGCGGAAGCGGGGCTTGTCTCCTACCGCGTCAACGAGCCGCGCTATGCGGCACCCGATGGCGCGTCCCTTCGCCTGGACGCCTATTGCAGGGAGGATGCGACGCTCAAAGTGACGTTCTACTTTGACGACGGCGAGGAAAACGGCTTCAGCGCGGAAGTCCGCGTTGCGGGGGGCGGAAAGTGGAAGAGCATTCTTCTGGATGCGGCGGACTTCAAGTCGGCGACGGGCGTTCATATGGAGAGCTTTTCCGCAGCGCTCTCTCTGGTCTTTGTCGGGAGCGCCGAAGTGCTGGTGAACAACGTCCTATGGATCTGACACAGCTGCAACTTCATACGGTGATCGAGACAAAGAAACCGCACCCTTGCGGAGGAACGCACTGGGAGATCGTGCGGACGGGGGCAGACTACAAGATCCGCTGTCTGACGTGCGGGCGCGTCGTCATGCTCACGCCGGACGAACTGAAAAAGCGGGTGAAGCGGATCGCGGAGGCGCAGTCATGACGCGTCGGCCTGCCATGCTCAACGAGCCGCGCGAGAGCGGCGTTTCCCGGATTGTCCTCGGCATTGTCTTTGCGATCGTGCTGATCGTTCTCGTCTTTGATCTGCTGCGCGCATTCGTGTTTCTGGTCGTCGAAGTGAAGGGCGACTCCATGCGCGACACGCTCTACGGCGGCGAGCACGTCGGAAGCGGCTATACGGGCGGCGATATCCTGTATGCGGTGCGCGGGAATGACGTTTCCCGCGGCGACATCGTCATTCTCGATACGACGGCGAGCGAGGCGTATGACGCGGACGGAAGCGCGGTCTTTTCGGCGGAGATCATCATAAAGCGCATCATTGCGGTGGAGGGTGACTGTGTCCGCTGTGAAAACGGCGTGCTCTGGCGCAAAGAGGCGGGCGGGGAATATGTCCCGCTGGACGAACCATACGCCAAGGGCAGGACGCCCGATTTTGCGGAAGTGTGCCTCGGGGCGGGAGAGATCTTCTTCCTGGGCGACAACCGTGCGAACAGCGCGGATTCCGAGGACATCGTAAAGGAGGGGTATCCGCTTCTGGCGACGGACGACGTCGTCGGGGTCGTCCCCGATTGGGCGGTCTTTATCAAGGGATTTTCCACGGCATTGGAGCGTTTCCGTGCCGGGATCTACGGCATATTTGCGTAAGAATAAACTATCGGAGGAACCAAAATGATCAAACTCACGGCAGACAGCACCTGTGACCTCGGCGCGAGCATTGCCGCGCACGACATCGGGATCATGCCGCTTTCCGTCATACTCGGGAGCGAGCCGCACCTCGACGGCGTGGACATCGTTCCGCAGGACATCTTCGACTATGTCGACAGGACAGGCCAGCTTCCCAAGACGGCGGCGCCGAGCACGGGGGACTATGAGGAGTTCTTCCGTCCCTTTGTGGAGGCAGGCGATACCGTCATTCATTTCAGCATCTCGGCCAAGGCGTCCTCCTCGTGCTCGTATGCGCAGGAGGCGGCGAAGCGCTTTCCGGGGAAGGTGTTCGTCGTGGACAGCAAGGCGCTCTCCACGGGACAGGGCCTGCTCGTTCTGAAGGCGTCCGATTTGCGCGACGAAGGCGCTTCGGCGCAGGAGATCGTCGAGAGAGTCAATGCGCTCCGCCCGTTGGTCAATACCTCCTTCGTTCCCGATCGGCTGGATTATCTCTACAAGGGCGGAAGATGCTCGCGCATGGCGTTTTACGGCGCGAATCTGCTCAGGATTCACCCGCTGATCGAGATGGAAGACGGACAGCTCATGGCGGGGAAAAAGTATCGCGGAAGCATGGTCAAGTGCATCGAACAGTACATCGACGACCTCGCCGTCAAGTATCCGAAGTATGAAAAGCGCCGTTGCTTTATCACGAACAGCATGGCGGACGAGGCGGTCGTGGAGGCGGCGCGCAAGAAAGTCGCGGCGAACTTTGCCTTCGACGAAGTGCTGGAGACGGTCGCGGGTTCCGTGATCACGGGACATTGCGGACGCAATACACTCGGCGTGCTCTTCATTGCGGAGGCGAACGCATGACAAAGCTCTACACGGATGCCGACCTCTGGGATGCCCATCGGCAGCGCCGCCGCATTCTGGGCGTATTTTTTGCCGTCACGGGCGTGTACTTTGCGGGGTTTCTGGCGCTGCTCATCTACTATATCATGCTCCCGTACGAGGACCCCAATCAGAATTGGGTGATCTTCGTTGCCTGTGTTCTGACGGCGATCTATATTCTCTTTCTGTTTCCCTATATGGGAATCTGTTTCAAACGCTCCAACGCCTATTGCAAGATGCTGCGGTTTATCTCCGTGGGGCTGAAGGAGTACTCCGTGGCGCCCTTTGCGGGCATCGAGGACTGGACGACGCGCGACGGCGTGGACGTCAACGTTGCGCTCTTCCGCGTGCGCAACATCAAGCACGACGAAGAAATGATCCGCCAGATCTACGTGGACGGAGAGAAGGACTTTCCGCCCTTTGAAGAGGGCGGAACGGTGCGCATTATTTCGCAGGGTAACCTGCTCATCGAATACGAAATTATCAAGGAGAAAGCAGCATGCGAGCAGTTGTAACCGTGACGGGTTCGGACAGACGCGGCATTATTGCAAAGGTTAGCGGATTTTTGTTTGAACGCAATGTCAACATCGAGGATATTTCCCAGACCATTCTCGGCGACCAGTTTGCCATGATCATGATCGCCGATATGTCGGAGTGCAAAATGGGGTTTGCGGAGCTTGCGAAAGAGCTTGCAGAGATGGGCGAAAAGATCGGCATGACGGTGCGTATCCAGCATGCGGACATCTTCGACGCCATGCACAACATCTGAGAAAAAGGACAGCCATGTTCAATAAATTCGACGTATTGGAAACCATAGAAATGATCGAAAAGGAGCACCTCGACATCCGCACGGTGACGATGGGGATTTCGCTCCTTTCCTGCATCCGCGCGACGGCGAAGGAGACGGCAAAGGCCGTCTATGATCTCGTCTGCCGCAAGGCGGAGAAGCTCGTTCCGACGGCAGAGGCGCTCTCGGGCGAGTACGGCATTCCCATTGTCAACAAGCGCGTCTCGGTCACGCCCGTTTCGCTCATCACGGCGGCGGTTCCCGCGGAGAGCGGGGTCGTCGGAAAGGCGCTCGACGACGCGGCAAAGACGCTCGGCATCGACTTTTTGGGCGGCTATTCCGCGCTCGTGCACAAGGGAACGGCGGACTACGAAGAGGTGTTCCTGCAGACCATTCCCGAAGTGCTTGCCGCGACGGAGCGGCTCTGTTCCTCGGTCAATGTCGGATCGTCCAAGTCCGGCATCAACATGGACGCCGTCCGCACGATGGGCGAGATCGTCCGCAGGACGGCGGAACTCACGCGCGAAAAGGACGGACTCGGCTGTGCCAAGCTCGTCGTATTCTGCAACGCGGTGGAGGACAATCCCTTCATGGCGGGCGCCTTCCACGGCGTGGGCGAGGCAGACACCGTGATCAATGTCGGCGTCTCCGGGCCGGGAGTTGTGCAGCACGCGCTCTCCTTCATCCCCGATGCCGACCTCACCGATGCGGCGGAGCTCATCAAGCGGACGGCGTTCAAGATCACGCGCGCGGGCCAGCTCGTCGCCAAGGAAGCCGCAAAGCGCCTGGGAGCGCGGTTCGGGATCGTCGATCTCTCGCTCGCACCCACGCCCGCCCGCGGCGATTCCGTTGCACACATTCTGGAAGAGCTCGGTCTGGAAGTGGTCGGCGGCCACGGGACGACGGCGGCACTCGCCATGCTCAACGATGCCGTCAAGAAGGGCGGCGTCATGGCGTCCTCCCGCGTCGGGGGGCTTTCGGGCGCGTTCATTCCCGTCTCCGAGGACATCGGCATGATCGAATCGGCCGCGGCGGGCAAGATCACCATTGACAAGCTGGAGGCGATGACGTGCGTCTGCTCGGTGGGACTTGACATGATCGCCATTCCTGGAGATACGCCTGCGACCACGATCTCGGCCATCATTGCGGACGAGGCGGCGATCGGCATGGTGAACAACAAGACGACGGCGGTGCGCGTCATTCCCGCGCCCGGAAAAAAGGTAGGGGACGAAGTCTGTTTCGGCGGACTCCTCGGCCGTGCGCCCGTGATGCCCGTTCATGAGGGCGATGCGGGGAAATTTATCCGCCGCGGGGGACTTATTCCCGCACCCATTCACAGTTTCAAGAACTGAAAACAAATTTTTAAGGAGACCCAAGCAGTATGGATCGTAAAGATGTGGAACTGAAATACCGTTGGAAGATGGAGGACGTCTTTGAAAGCGACGAGGCATGGGAGGCGGCGTTCTCCGAACTGGAGACGTTGCCCGATGTCGCCTCGTTCCGCGGAAATCTGAACACGGCCGAAAAGGTTGCCGCCTATTTTGCCGTGACGGAGGCATATGAACAGAAGCTCATGCGGGTATATCTCTATGCCCACTCGCGCAACGACGAGGACGTACGCGTCACGAAGTACAGTGCATACGTCGCAAAAGTCATCGGCCTGTTCACGAAATACGGAGCGGCGATCTCCTTTGCCGAGCCCGAGCTTACGGCGCTTCCGGAGGAGACGCTGCGCGCGTTTGCCTCAGACGAACGCCTGAAGGACTTTGACTACTATTTCACCCGCCTGCTTGCGCGCAAGAAGCATGTTCTCTCGGAGAAGGAAGAGCTCATTCTCGCGCAGACGGCCGAGCCGATGAGCGTTTCGTCCGACGTGTTCGGGATGCTCGACGATGCCGAGCTCAATCTTCCGTTCATGATGTATCAGGGCAAGCGCGTGAAACTTTCGCACGGGCTTTATTCCGTCATCATGAGCGGAAAAGACCGCGATGCACGCGAAAAGGCATTCAGGAAGTACTATTTCGCCTATGAGAAGATCATCGGGACGCTTGCGACGACGTATTTCGGCAACGTCAAGAAGGACATCTTCTACAAGAACGTGCGCGGCTACGGAAGCTGCCTGGAAATGGCGCTCTCCGAAGAGGACGTCACGCGCGACGTGTACGACAACCTCATCACGTCCGTCAACGACGCGGCGCCCGTCATGCATCGCTATATGCAGGTGCGCAAGAAGGCGCTCGGCTTTGACAAGATGCACATGTACGATCTGTACATCCCGCTCGTGGAGAACGCCGAACTTCGTCTCACCTACGAGGAGGCATACGAGCTCGTGCTCAAGGGACTTTCGCCCTTGGGCGAGGAGTATGTCGCATTGCTGAAAAAGGGCCGCGACGAGCGCTGGATCGATGTCTGCGAGACGGAGGGGAAGACGAGCGGCGCCTATTCCATCGGCGTGTTCGGGATGCACCCGTTTGTGCTGCTCAACTATCAGCAGACGACGCACGACGTCTTCACGATCGCGCACGAGATGGGACATTCCATTCATTCCTGGTTCTCCAACGGCACACAGCCGTATGCCAAGGCGGACTACAAGATCTTCGTCGCGGAAGTCGCCAGCACGGTCAATGAGGTGCTTCTGCTCAAATATCTGCTCAGGACCTCGCAGGATACCAAGCTCAGGAAGTATCTTCTCAACTACTTCATGGACATGATCCGCACGACGCTCTTCCGTCAGACGCAGTTTGCGGAGTTCGAGCAGGAGGCGCACGCGATGGCGGAGCGCGGGGAGCCGCTCAACAAGGACAACCTCTCCGAGCTGTACTATTCGCTCAACAAGAAGTACTACGGCGATGCGCTCACGCACGACAAGCAGATCGCGATCGAATGGGCGCGCATCCCGCATTTCTACCGTTCCTTCTATGTCTACAAGTATGCGACGGGCATCACGGCGGCGATCGCCATTGCGGACAAGATCCTTTCGGAGGGCAAGCCCGCCGTGGAGCGCTATTTCAACTTCCTGAAGGGCGGCTGTTCGACCGATCCCGTAAGCCTTCTGAAGGGAGCGGGCGCAGATCTCACGCAAAAAGAGACGTTTGCGGCCGCGATGAAGGAGTTCTCCGACGCTTTGGAAGAGTTTGAATCGCTCTCGTAAGGAATTCGGAAACCATCCGACAGAAGGAAACACGAAATGGCAAACAATCAGATGCCGCACAACCTGGAGGCGGAGGCGGCGATTCTCGGATGTATCATCATAGACGGTGACATACAGTCCGAGCTTCTTGAGACGCTGAAAGAGGACGACTTCTATCAGGAGTCCAATAGGCTTGTCTATGACGCGATGAAGAAGGTATATGCCGCCCGTAAGCCCGTGGATGTCGTCACGCTCACCGATATGCTGGAGCGGGACGGGACGCTCGAGCGGGCGGGCGGACTTCAGCGCATCACCGAACTTGCGGAGGTGACGCCCTCTTCGGCGAACTATAAACAGTATTTCGAGATCGTGCGCCGCGACGCGATACGCCGCAGTCTGATCCGTGCCGCGAAGGGGATCATCGAAGTGAGCACGGAGGGCGGCGAGGCCCGCGACGCCGTCGCCTATGCCGAAAAGCAGGTGTACGACATCTCCAAGCAGGAGGACAACAGCCAGCTCGCAGGACTTTCGGACGGCGTCGTGATCCGTCAGGTTCTCGGCAAGTTCGAGGACATTCAGTCCGACCCGAATGCGTTCCGCGGACTGGAGACGGGATTCAAGCACCTGGATCGTATTACCAACGGCCTGCAGAAGTCGGACCTCATCGTCATTGCGGCGCGTCCCGGCATGGGAAAGACGTCGCTCTCCATGAACATCGTCGAAAACGTCTGCCTCAATAAGGGCAAGACGGCGGCGGTGTTCTCGCTGGAAATGCCGCGCAGTCAGATCGTGCAGAGACTGCTCTGCGCCCATGCAGGCGTGAGCATGGAGAAGGCGCTCTCGGGGAAACTCGCACAGAAGGAATGGAAAAACCTCATGATTGCGAGCGACAAACTGCAAAAAAGCAATCTCTTCATCGACGATTCGTCGCGCGTAACGCCCGCCGAGATCCTCTCCAAGTGCCGCCGTCTTTCGGCGTCCGTCGGGTCGCTGGATCTCGTCATGATCGACTATATTCAGCTCATGGGCGGGGCGAACAGCAATTCCAAGGGCGGCTCCTTTGAGAACCGTCAGCAGGAAATCGCCTCCATCACGCGTGATCTGAAAATCATGGCAAAGGAACTGGACGTCCCTGTCATTGCGCTTTCGCAGTTGCGCCGTATTCAGACGAAGGAACCGCAGCTTTCCGACCTTCGTGAGTCCGGCGCAATCGAGCAGGACGCCGATATCGTCATGTTCATCAACCGTCCCGACGTCACGGCGACGGCGGAGGAACTGGCGCAGAAGAAAGTTGTAAAGGGCGCGGCCGAGCTCATTCTTGCCAAGCACCGCAACGGTGCGTTGGGCCGTGTCCAGCTGCGCTTTATCGGAGAGAGCACGAAATTCGTCGATGTGGAAGATCAGAACCTGCCCGACGAAGAGCCGTCCTCCTACGTCGCGCCGCCGGAGGGATATGAAGACGCGCCCGACTTCCCCGATTACGACGATACGGGGATCCCGGAATGATCACGAAGATCCTGCCCGTGTCGCCCCGATCGCTCGCCTGGGCAAAAGAGCTGATCGAAAGCGGGGAAGTCGTCGCCTTTCATACCGAGACGGTCTACGGCCTCGGTGCGGATGCGACCAATGATGCGGCCGTGAAAAAGGTATTTGCCCTGAAGGGAAGGCCGGCGGACAATCCGCTCATTTCCCACGTCCATACAGAATATGATATCACGCGCCTTGTCGAGACGCCTGCCTGGACAAAACGGCTGCGGGACAGATTTTTACCCGGACCGCTGACGATGGTGTATCCGTCGAAGGGGAAAGTGAGTCCGTTTGTGTCGTGCGGTTTGCCGACGCTTTCCATCCGCGTGCCGTCCTCGCCGACGGCGCAGGCGTTTCTGCGGGCCGTCGATCTGCCGATCGCGGCGCCGAGCGCCAACCGTTCCAAGCATGTCTCGCCCGTGACGGCGCAGCACGTCTACGACGACTTTGCGGGAGAAATCCCGCTCATTCTTGACGGCGGCCCGTCGCAGGGAGGGATCGAGAGTACGGTTCTCGACTGTACGGGAAGCGTTCCGCTCATTCTCCGTGCGGGGCTTGTCACGCGGGAGATGATTGCCTCCGAAGTGGGGGCGTGTGAATTTTACACGTTGCACGAAGGCGAGAGACCGAAGAGCCCCGGCATGGCGTATAAGCACTATGCGCCCGCCTGCCGCACGGTATTTTTTGCGGCGGAGAATGCGGAAGAGGCGGCACAGCGCTATGCGCAGGAGGAGAGAGACGGGGAAACGCCCGTGCTCATGTGCGAGCATGCCGTTGCCGAAAGGTATCCCGCACTGCGCGCGCTCGACCTCGGGAATACTCCCGAGGAGATGGCGTCCAATCTGTATGCGCATCTGCGTACGGCGGAAAAGACGGCGACCGTACTCATCGGGATCGATCCCAAGGAGCGCGGGGGTGTCATGGACGGCGTACGCAATCGTATGCTGCGCGCCTTCGGTCAGGACGCAAAGGAGCGGCACGATGACGCATAAGAAGATTGTGTTTGTCTGTTCGGGGAATACCTGCCGTTCGCCGATGGCGGAGGCGGCGCTTCGGGCGGAACTTCGGCGGCGCAAGATCCGTTGGTACAAGATCTCTTCTGCGGGTCTTCATGCGCAGGAGGGCGCGCCCATGGCGGAATTTGCCCGTCAGGCGTTGGGAGAGGCGTCCATTCCCTGTTCGGACACCTTTCATGCGCGCCGTCTCACGCCCAAGATGGTCAAAGAGGCATATGCCGTGATCTGCATGACGCGGGAACAAGCGGCGGCGATCGGCGGGGAAAACGTCAAGAGCATATCGATGTTCGCGGGGAAGGACATTCCCGATCCCTACGGGCAGGGTTTGGACGCTTATCGCGCCGCCCTGCGTACGATCTGCGGATGTCTGCCTCAGATCATTGCCATTCTCGATATTGAAAACGAAAGTGAAAAGTAAAAGGAGATCGCTCTTATGAAAATTGCAATGGCGTGCGACCACGGCGGACTGACGCTCAAGAATGCAGTCGCCGCATGGCTTGAAAACAACGGATATGAAGTGGCGGATTTCGGCACGAAGACCTATGATTCCTGTGACTATCCGGACTTTGCGCTGAAAGCGGCAGAGGCGGTTGCGAGCGGGGAATGCGCCTTTGGTGTGGTGGTCTGTACGACGGGTATCGGCATTTCCATTGCGGCCAACAAGGTGCGCGGGATCCGCTGTGCGCTCTGTTCGGAGCCGCTTTCGGCCAGGATGACGCGCCTTCACAACGATGCCAACATGCTTGCACTCGGCGGCGGGATGACGGGCGTCAATCTCGCGCTGGAAATCGTAAAGACCTTCCTGGAGACGCCGTTCTCGCAGGAGGAAAAACACGCGCGCCGCATCAAAAAAATCGCCGCGATCGAGGAGAAATACTGCAAGCAACCCGCCGTTCGGGCGGTCGGAGGATTTGCCGATGAAGGCATTACGCGATAAGATCGTCGAATCGCTCACTTCCATATTGCCCATAGCGCTCATCGTCCTTGTCCTGAGTGTCGCTCTTGTTCCGATGGATACGGGGATCTTTCTTCTCTTTCTGGTCGGCGTGGCGCTGCTTATCGTTGGACTCGGCTGCTTTATGCTGGGTGCGGATATGTCCATGCTCGTGATCGGCGAAAAGATCGGCTCCACCATGACGCATTCGCGCAAGATCTGGCTCATTGCATTGCTGTCCTTTGTCCTCGGGATCATTGTGACGGTTGCGGAACCAGATCTCCAGATCCTCGCCGAACAAGTTCCCGCAATCGCGCAGAGAACGTCGCTCGGCAATTACCTTCTCATTCTCACCGTCGCAGTCGGCGTGGGGATTTTCCTCATGTTCGGGATGCTGCGCATCGTGTTCCATATTCCGCTTCATTATCTCCTGTTCGCGTTCTACGTCGCCGCCTTTGTGTTGAGCATCTTTGTCTCACCCGATTTCTGGGCGGTCTCTTTCGATGCGGGCGGAGTCACCACGGGACCGATGACCGTCCCGTTCATCATGTCGCTGGGCGTGGGCGTTGCGTCCATCCGCAGCGGAAAAGGGAGCAAAAACGATTCCTTCGGCCTGGTTGCGCTCTCCAGCGTCGGTCCCGTTCTTGCCGTGCTCATTCTCGGGATCATCTTTGACATTCACGACATGGAATACACCGTGGAAGGACTCGCGCAGGTGAGCGACACGCGCGGCGTGTTTTTCGCCTATTTGCGCGGTTTCGGCGATTATGCCGCAGAAGTCGGCGTCGCGCTTTCGCCCATTCTCGTGTTTTTTCTGCTGTTTCAGATCTTCACGCGCGCGTTCCGAAAGCGGCAGCTTGTCCGCATCGTTGTCGGGTTTCTCTATACGTTTGTCGGACTTACCGTGTTTCTCGCGGGGGCAAACGTCGGCTTTATGCCGATCGGCCGCCTCGTCGGACAGGGCCTCGCCTCGCTTTGGGGCGGATGGCTGCTCATTCCCGTCGGCATGGTCATCGGCTATTTTGTCGTTGCCGCAGAGCCTGCCGTTCACGTTCTCAACAAGCAGGTGGAGCGCATGAGCGCGGGCGCGATCTCGGCTTCGGCCATGATGCGCGGACTGTGCATCGGCGTCTGCGTTTCCATCGGGCTTGCCATGACGCGTATCCTGACGGGTCTGAACATCATGTACATCCTCGTCCCGGGGTATGTGATCGCACTGGTGCTCGGATTTGTCACGCCGCCCATGTTTACGGGAATCGCGTTCGATTCGGGCGGAGTTGCAAGCGGGGCGATGGTGTCCTCGTTTGTGCTCCCGCTTGCCATCGGGGCGTGCAGCGTGCTTGACCCGACATCGATCATGACACAGGCTTTCGGCTGTGTGGCGTTTGTGGCGCTTACGCCGCTCATCTCCATTCAGATTCTCGGCATCGCCTACAAACGGCGTACAAGCAAGATCAAGCGCAACTTTCTCACGGTCGAGGACCGTGTGCTGGAATATGAGGTAGCGTGACATGGAAGCGACGGAAGCAAGACAGCCGCGCAAGGAAAACGTGCGGGACGTTCTGCGGACAGCGGGAGAGACGCTCGGAAGCCGCTTCGGCGTGCGTTCTGCACCGCGGCTGCCCAATCGGGTAAAGTTGCTCGTGAGCATCGTCAACACGAAAGATGAGCCGAAACTGCGGGAGACGATCGACGAGTGTTCCGTCTCGCTTGCGGTTTCGTTTGCGGGAGCTGGTACGGCGCACTCGCAGGTGCTTGACTATCTTGGAATCGGCGAGACGGAGAAAGCGATCGTCTTTTCGCTCATTCCGGAGAGCGATGAAGACAGGATCATGCACGAGATCCGGACCAGAATCTCGTTGTATCTGGTCGGGCGGGGGATTTCGTTTACCGTTCCGCTGACGGGGGTATCGGAGATCGTTGCAGGCGGGATCACGCGTGCGGCATCGGAAAAGAGTTTGGACGGGAGTAAGATTATGACCAGTGAGACGAGGAAGTATGACCTGATTGTCGCGGCGGTAGCGGCGGGGTTTGCCGAAGAGGCGATGGAGGCGGCGCGTTCCGCAGGCGCGGCAGGCGGGACGATCATTCACGCGCATGCAATGAACAATGCGAAGGCAGAGCAGTTTATCGGGATTTCGCTCATGCAGGAGCAGGACGTTCTTTTGATTCTTACAAGGCGTGAGGGGAAACTTCCCATTATGCAGGCACTTTTTGAAAAGGTCGGGCTCAAGACGCAGGCAGGCGGGATTATCTTTTCGCTGCCCGTGGACAGGACGGCCGGGATTTCTGCTGCCGATGAAGCGGCGGCGACGGAGGAAAACGCATGAAACGTATTCTTGCGATCGGCGGGGGCGAACTGAAAAATTGCGAGACGCTGGAGATTGACACCTATATTGCCGCGGAAGCGAAAAAGGCGGCGGGAGAGCGCCGTGCGTGCGGGCTGTTTCTGCCGACGGCGAGCCACGACTGCATGCCGTATTATAATACCTTTCATAAGGTGTACACGGGGATTTTTGACATTAAGACGGACGTCGCGCTCACGGTCGGACGGGAGATCGATGCGGAGAAGATGCGGGCGAAATTTGAAAAGGCCGATTTTCTGTATGCAGGCGGCGGAAATACCGTGTATATGGTGGAGCAATGGCAAAAGACGGGTCTTTTGTCGTATATCCGCGACGCATATGAACGCGGCGTTTTGATTGCGGGACTTTCCGCGGGCGCCATCTGCTGGTTTGATGAGATGTACACCGATTCGCTGATTGAGGGGGAATATGCCGTTTATCCGGGACTCGGATGGATAAAAGGAAAAATTTCTCCGCATTATAACGAAAGAATGCTTGACTTTGACGAAATAGTGTTGTATAATAAATTTCGCGCTTGGGGAATTGAGAACAATGCGGCGCTTGAGATCGTAGACGGGGAACCTGTCCGAACGATCGGAAGCGGAAAGGTATATGTTCTTGACGGTTCCGACGGCGTCAGTGTAAAAAAGACGGTATGGAAAACGGGAGACAGCAATCCGTTCCGTCTCGGAGATCCCGCCGAGTAAAAATCGGGAAAAATGCGGACGTGGCGAAATTGGCAGACGCGCAGGTTTCAGGTTCCTGTGGGAGACCATGGGGGTTCAAGTCCCTTCGTCCGCACCAAATTGGGCAGATAATAGGCAAAAATGCTTGTTTTCTGCCCTTTTTTTGTGCTTTTTTGACTGTTTTGTGTAACTTAATTCGTCAATTTGGGGGCAAAATTGGGGGCAAATCATAATCAATCTTGCTCGCTTCTTTCATAAGGAAATCGTCCGATAAATCCGTATAGGCGTCTGCAAGCCGACCGCTCAAATGTCCGACCATATTATCCCGCTCCGCGTCCGTAGGAAAAAGTGCGGTATCGCGATACGAACAGAGGACGTGCTTGAGGGAAAGCAGCGTTAAGTAAGACCGTCGCCGAACAAAGAGCGGCCGATATGATTTCGTGCGATCGGTAAGAATTTTTTGACAAAGGGGAAAAGATGAGGGGATTTCGCAAAACGCTTCTTTTGAGCGGAGCGGCGATGGCGATTTTGATGACGGCGGCGATCTTTTTTTCTGCGTGTTCGCTTTTTCCGAAATACAGCAATCCGAAGAGGTTCGAGATCGGCGGCGAGACGTATGTGAGCGGTTTTTACGAGAATCTGTGGCCGGACGGGATTACATTCGGACAGGACGAGCCGCCCGCATTTGAAACGCAGTATCATCTGTGGTGGGAGGCGGAAGGCGGCCCGTTTGTTTTGTATTGTGCGCAAAACAAAGAGGCGCTGTATTGGAATCCGTCCGTTTACTGCAAAGAAGACGAAGCGGAAGCAGTCAGAGCGTACTATTCCGATCCTGCGAACTATGATTATTATATTGGCCTGTACGGAGACAGCAATCGTGACGGCCGTATCAGACTGGAAAACGTCGACACCGAACTTCTTGAACGGGCCGTAGCCCGCAATATGGAGATCGAAGCCGATTCAGGGCAGGGGCTTCTTACGGGGCAGAGCGATGTTTCCGCGATCAGCGTGCAGATTCCCGAGAAAGAAAGACTGGACGTTCAGCCCGTTCTCTATCGTGTGAGCAAGGACGGTTTTTTCACAACCATTCAGAACGAATGGCTTGTCACCGAGGAACGCGTATATATTCTCGGCGCGTACAACGGCGACACGGACAATTATACTGCCTATGTTCTTGACGGCGAAGTGAGCGATTATATCATGGCGCTGTTTCGGGAATACCGACTGATATGACTCTTCGCTAGGGGAAATACGAAAAACCGAGGAATTGCCTTTACGTGGCAGCTCCTCGGTTTATTTGTGTCAGAGGTGGAGAATATAGAAAAGACATGTGGGAGAAATCGGTTTTTTGTTTGAGATGTGAGAAACTGCAGAAGAACGGGGGAGAAAAAAGACAAGTAAAAACCCCGCATGAAGCGGGGTAATTACCTTGGTGCACTTTCAGGGACTCGAACCCTGGGCCCATTGATTAAGAGTCAATTGCTCTACCAACTGAGCTAAAAGTGCATATATGCGGATAGAACCGCAGTGGGGAGCTCCGCAGAGCCGCTTTTGTCGAGGTGGTGGTCCATCCGAGATTCGAACTCGGGACACCTTGATTAAAAGTCAAGTGCTCTGCCAACTGAGCTAATGGGCCG
>CAJFMF010000030.1 GCA_904391375.1 Candidatus Gallimonas faecavium
AAGGGCCTGTTCATACCAATAGATCGCTTCCCGAAAGCGCTTTTCCTCCTGAAAATTCCTGCCGATCGCGTGGCAGATCCCGCCGCGCGGCCGTCCGTATAAGAACGAGCGGAAGAGGGCTTCCAAAGCCTGCGTGCGGTTTCCCTCGGCGTAGCGGCACGCCGCAAGGGTCTTGCAGGCCTCGATTTCGTTGACGTACCAGCCGTCTTTCGCGAGCATCTCCTCCAAAACGGCGACCGCCTCGGTGTACAGACGGTTGTAGTAGAGCTCTCGCCCGTAGTAAAACAGATCGCGCGGCGAGAGCGCCTCTTCGGAACGCCACTTCTGATAGATGTGCAGATTGCGCATGCCGCGCGGTTTTTCGCTCCCGAGGTGGATGACGGTGAGCCCGTCGCGGAGGATCTTTCCGCGCGGAGTGATGCACTCGTGTACGCGTCCCTCCCATAAAAATCCCGCTTCCCGCCGCACGATGCGCTCGCGGAAAAAGGTGCAGTCCGCATTCTGATATTTGCAGACGACGATGTCGGCCTGCTCTGCCAGGATGCGCTCTTTCAGGGCGGGAAAGGCACTGACGGACGCTTCGGGCAGAACGTCGTCCGCATCCAGCCACATCAGATAGTCGCCCGTGGCATGCGCAAAGGATGTGTTTCGCGCGGCGGCAAAGTCGTCCTTCCACGGCTCGAAAAAGATACGGTCGGTGTATTTGCGCGCGATGTCCGTCGTCTTGTCCGTACTGCCCGTGTCGACGATCACGATCTCGTCGGCAACGTCACGGATACTCTCCAGACAACGCGCAAGCACGGGCTCCTCATCCCGTACGATCATACAGACGGACAGCTTCATGTTTCCCTCCGACGCGCCGAAATGAGCGCGCATTCTCTATACTATACGGCGGCAAAGGGAAAAAGGTGCGCGGGATATGGGGAGAGACGGCAGGGAGCGGGAGAAAAGTGTGCGGCAAAGGGAAAAAGGTGCGTGGGATATGGGGGAGATACGGCAGGGAGCAGGAAGAAGGTATGAGGCAAAGGAAAATGGTGCAGAAAAAGGGGCGCATGGACTCATCTCTCAAGTTTTCCCGCCAGTCCCCGAGGAGAAAAGTGTGCAGGAAAAGGGGCGCATGGGACAGAAAGAGGGAGGGCGATAAGGGAGCAGGGGCAAAAAAAGCGCGCCGAAAGGCGCGCGGAAAAGAGAAGGATTCATTTCCATGCACATGGCAAAAAGCGCATGGCAGGAGGGTGTATGCCTGAAAACGGGCATGGGGTCGGAACGCATATGGCCCGAACCGTTCATGGCGGATCAGTCCCATGAAGGGGGTAGGAGGTTTGTGCGGGTGCGTCAGAGACTTTTCTTGTGGACGGCGATCAGAGAGGCGACGAGGGTGCAGAATGCGCCGACGGCCAGGACGGCCAGCCAGGAGAGCGGCCCGTAGACGAACAGGGGCGTTCCGAGGGCGAGGGACTGATATGTCCCGAACAGATAGCAGGTGACGGCTCCGACGGCGAAGGCGATCACGCAGCACACGGCGGTCAGGAGGACGGCCTGTGCGCGCAGAATGCGGGCGAGGTCGCGGCGGGTGGCGCCGAGGGCATGGTAGAGGGCAAAGTCCGATCGCCGTCCCTTTCGTGCCGATCTCCACAGGAAGAGGGCGAGAAAGAGGATCGTGGGGGCAGCTGCGACGATGCAGATGGAAAACGAGCCGTAGTACAGATTGTTGACCTGACTGCTCGAGAGGAGGACGCTCTGATTGAAAGCGGACTCGACCGTAAAAAAGCTGTCGCGGTCATTGGCGACGCCCTGCTGCGCGAGCAGGGAACGAAGCTGTGCGCGCGTCTGCGGCATGGGCAGAAGGACAAAGTCATAGACGGCGTCGGAGCGGAGGATATAGCGGGTGGAGTTGATGGTATAGGGCAAGGAGGAGCTGTCCATGCGCTTTTCATCCTCCTGTATGAGCGCATTGTACGCCTTGGGGGAGAAGAAGTATCCGCTGTTACAGGCGTTTGCATAGCCGTAGTAAAACCCGACGATGGTATAGGTGCCCCAGAGTTCATAGGAGGGCCAGTAGAGCGTCTGTTCCGTTATTTCCTTCGGATAGGTGTCGAGCACGGCAAGAAGTCTCAGAATGTGATCGGCCGCAGACTGCAGCATTTCTTCGGATGCGGTCTCGATATCCGAGCCTTCCATGTCGGGAAAGTACTCCCCCGATTGCAGGATGAAGTAATCCCGATTAAACGCGGTGTCCCATTCGGAGTAATCTTCCGGGAAGGTAGAATACAGTTCTTTTTTTTGCAATGCGTCATCGTAACTGGTCTGCGCACTGCCGATTTTGTCGAGCACTTCTGCCGCCCGAGATTGCAACGCGTCGGCTTCGCTTCCCGTTGCCTGCGCGATCTGCGCAAGCAGGTCGGCATATTCTGCCTGCAGAGCCGAGAGCTGCTCTTCCCAATAGGTGACATCGCTGCGGATTTGATCGCGGGCGGAGGAGACCTGCGAAAAGATCTCCTGAATGGTATCTTCCACGCATTGGAAAGGAACGACGATTTCGTTTTCGGCGAGAGAGGCGGTTTTGCGACCGTCGTAGAAGGCAATGGGCGGAGTTTCGTAACCCGTGTCGGCGGGCAGCTTTCCCGCCTTGGCGGGAATCTGCGTCACGATACCCTCTTCGGACGTCGTATGGATGTCGGAAAAACCGTAATCCACCTGAATGGGACGTTCGCCAAGTACGGGAAGATGGGCCGCGCGGAAGGAAGGCGCGACAAGCACGCACTCATAGCAACCGTTATCGAGCGCCTGTTCCAGAGCGGAGTACTCTCCGGGCGTGCCGTGCATGCTCCCGTCCTGTTCGAGCATGTCGGTGAAACGGGAGGGCAGCTGGGCATGGAATATGCCGCGGACGGTACAGGTTATGGAGGGATATTCGAACTCGTTCCAGGACGAATACCCCGCCGAGATCGTGAGCGTTCTGCCCACAATATCGTCATAGTCGGTCGGGACGATCGTGGTCCCGTCGTCCTGGACGAGTGTCAGCGTCTGCAAAGTCTCAAAGGTGTGCGAGGAAATGATGATATCGTTGTCTCCGAGGGCGGAGAGGTCGGTATCGGTCAGCATCTGTGCCTGCCAGAAGGGGTGTTCTCCTTCGGAGAGTTCCGCAAATCCCTGCAGCGTCGGGCGGAAAAAGGGATGCGAGGCATTGGGCCGCCCGATATTGGTGATATAAAATTGCGACGTGCCGAAGTTCATGGCGCCCAACGCGTCGGCGTTGTAGGTGCGGCGAATGGAATCGATCTCATAGGGGTTGAAGGCGGTATTGTATTCCGATTGATACGACTGGGAGGACACCATTCCCTGCATGATCATCTGGCGGGTGGTCGTCGTCCGATAGTAGTGGTTTTCCAGACGCAGGGTCGGTTCGGGAGAGGCGCTTATGGCGCGTGTCAAGAGGTTTTCAGGCTCGGTCAGCCCCGCTGTGGTCCCTGTCCCGAAGGCGGTGAACATCGTCGCCAGGAAAAGAAAGGCAAGAATGAGACTGACAGGCGTTTTCCACATCCGACGCGCGCCGATGGCAAGGGCGCGTACGAAGGGGAGCGTGTTGTCCGTGTTCTCTTTGGAATCGTCAATCTCCGTCTCGGCCGAGGCCGCTGCGGAGACGGAGCGATCGTCCTCTCGCGTGAGGAAAACACCTTCGGGCGTCATGAGGACGTCCTTCGTCACGACGCCGTGCTCCAGCGTGACGATGCGCCCGCCGTATTGCGCCGCAAGGCTCGGATCGTTCAGGGCAACGAGAATAAGCCGCTCGTCCGCGTGCGCGTGCAGAATGTCAAGCGCCTTCCCGATTTCTTCGGCGGAGCGCGTCGGGGCTGTCTCGTCGATCAGAAGAATAGGGCGGACGCCCGCAACGGCGCGGGCGATCTGCACAAGGTGACGCTTTGCGTTAGAAAGCCGCTTTATCTTGACCTTCGCAGATTCCGTAAGGTCTGTTTCGCGAAGGACGCGCTCGATGCGCGCCCGCCGTTCCCTGTACGGGAGCGTCTTGCCGAACGAAAGCCCGAGCGCAAGATTGCGCTTTACCGAGGCGCGCTCCGCCAGATCGCTCTTGTCGCCGACATAGTGAACCGTCGTTCCCCGCAGACGGTCGTAGTCGTCGGCGGCAAAATAACGGCTCGTTTCGCCGTCGTAGAGAATTTCTCCCGCGTCGGCGCGTTCTTTTCCCGCACACAGCGCAAGCAGGGCAGACGTGCTCGCCGGATCTCCCGTCAGAAATACCATGCCCGACGCACCGAATTGCAGGGATACGTCGCTTAAAACGGGCTCTTTTTGCTTTGAATGCGATTGTGTGAGATTGCGGATCTCCAGCATAGATGTCTCCTCGATTCTACACGGTCGGCGCACCCGTCCCGTGCAAGGGAATTGTTGTGATTGTGTCAAGGCCGTTGTCGTCCGCAGGCCGCGATCAGAGGGCGGCGTTTGTGTGTTTTACAAGGTCTTTTCGTCCGCGGCGTTGATCAGAGGGCGGCGTTTGCGTGTTTTACAAGGTCTTTTTCGTCCGCGGCGTTGATCAGAGGGCGCGGATGCTCTCCACGGGTTTGCGCTTTGCGGCGCTGCGCACGGGGAGGAGGGTTGCGAGGAAGGAAGTGAGTGCGGCGATCGCCAGCATGACGAGCCAGGAGAGCGGCCCGAAAATAAAGATGGCGACGGGCAGTGTTGTGGCGACGAGGCGGTTTAAGACGTCGCAGAGGACGAAGCAGACGATGACGGACAGGACATAGCAGATGAGTCCGATGAGGGTGGCTTCGGAGAAGAAGATCTTAAAGACGTCCATGCCGCGGGCGCCGACGGCGCGCAGAATGCCGATCTCTTTTTTCTTGTTGGAGATGGACACGGAGATGAAGTTGAACAGGAGCAGCATGGAAAAGACGGCCATCACGACGCCGATGAGGAGGAAGATGTACTCGAGGAGGCGGATGGTTTCGGTGACGGCGTTGATCTGATAGGCGACGATGGAATCGACGGTATAGAAGGTGTCGTTCTGCGAATCGATGACGCCCTCGTCATGCAGCAGGGCGCGCAGGGCGCGGTTGTTCCCGGGGATGGGGACGGCGATGTGCTGAAAACGGGCGTTTTCGGGAAGGACGTAGTTTGTGCTCTGAACGACATAGGCCGCTTCTTCGTCTTTGTCGGCGTAGGATTGCCGATAGAGTGCCTGAAAGTCGTCGGGAGAGAAGTACAATCCGCTCCCGTTGGCGTTCATGCTGCCGTAGTAGAATCCGACGATGGTGAAGGGGGTCTCGTCGGGCTGAGTCGGGATCACGATTTTCGGATCATAGGCGAGATCGGGGTTGTCGTTGAGCTGTTCCAGGAGGGAATAAAACGTCGTCAGGGCGGCGGAAATGTCCGCCTCGGTCACGTCGTAGTCGTATTCATTCCCGAGGCGTAAGATCTCGGACTGTGTCCGGATGGCCTCCAGCCAGGCGTCGGCCGCTTCTTTTTGCACGGGATCGCCGTTTGCCTGAAGGAGCATCTCTTCGTAGAGTGTCTCGATGATCGGTCGAAGCTGCTGTTCGATGACGTCGTAGGGGACGATCGTCTCGCCGTGGGCAAGCGGCGTATCGCAGGACTTTCCGTCAAAACGGGAGATGCGCGTCGGAAGATCCCCGTGCGAGGGCGGGTAGCCGAATGCTTGGTTGCAATAGCCGAATGAGTCGTCCGGGTCGGAGGAGGAGCCGAGGATGGGATAGCTCTCCCCGAGCCGCACGAACGTATACTCGGGCGGGAGGAGAAAATTCGGATTAAAAAAGTCCGCTAGATGTGCGTCGTAAAATTCGTTGCAGACAAGGCCGATGTCATACAGGCCGTATTTGAGTTCCAGGGAAAAACGCTGTTGCAGACTTTCCGACTGCGGCGTGGCAATGGCGGGCGGGTCTTTGAGCAGGTCAAACTCGGCGGGGAAATCGCTGCGGTACACCCCGCGCACCGTGAGCAGGACATCTTCCCCCGATTCGGACGGATAGAAGAGCGGTTTCCCGACAATGTCGTCGTATGTCGAAAGGGGGATCTGCCGGGAGAAACGGCCGTCTGAATACAGGCCGAAGTGGCAGATACTGTCAAAGGTATAGCTGGAGATGACGATATCGTCGGGGCCGAGGGCGGACAAGTCGGTATCCGTGAGGAGTTTCCCCGTCCAGTACTGCGAGGCGGGGTCGACGGCCGCCAGTCCGGAAATCCCTGCATAGTAATAGCGGGCAGAATACGAGGCGGGAGATCTGACGTTTTCGGGGACAAATTTCCTCGTAGATCCGATAGAGCCGTAGTTATAGATGCCGATGGTGTCGGGGCCGAATTGGCTGCGCAGAGCCTCGTAGTCGTCCGTCGTAAAGAGCGTCGTGCGGCTCTCTGCCCAGCTCTCGCTTTCTTTTCCGTCGACATAGGAGGTATTGCGATACTGATAGTTGTTGATGAGCGAAAGCATCTCGTAGCCGAGATCGCGGTACGTCCGCAGCGAGGTCTCCGCGCGGTCGAAGAAGGTGAGCGTGGAGAACAGCCCGAACATGATGAATGAGAGAACGGAGAGGAAAATGGTAAAGGCGAGCCGTACGGGTTTGACGCGCATACTGCTTGCCCCGATGCGAATGGCGCGCGAAAGGGGAAGTCGGGAGCGGATAAATCGGCTCTCTTCCGCCGTATAGGTCTTTGCGGCAATGCGCGTCTCGTCCGTGCCGGAGAATGCGGCGGAACCCTCTTCGAGACAGGCGTCGCGGAAGACCCGTTCGACGGATTGTTTTTCCGCCGTAATGACGATCGGCTCCTCGCGCCGCGCGAGAAAGGCGTTGATCTTTTCAAGGTCGCGGGCCGTCAGCTGCGCTCCGCTCCGAATGGCAATGACGTCGTCCGTACAGCGGATGTTTTCCTCCGTTGCGCCCTGTTCGGTGCGCGTGACGTCGGAAATGATCTTCCCGTCTTTTAACTCGATGATGCGGTCGCCGTACATTTCGGCAAATTCCCGATCATGAGTGACGACGAGCACAAGTTTGGTGCGGGACAGCTTTTTCAGCGTATCCAGCACCTGTTTCCCCGTCTCCGAGTCGAGCGCGCCCGTCGGTTCGTCCGCCATGATGATCTCGGGGTCCTTTACAAGGGCGCGCGCGATGGCAACGCGCTGACGCTGTCCGCCCGAAAGCGTGTTCGGCTTGCGCGAGCCGTATCCCGCCAGATCGACTTCCTCCAGAATGTGCTCCACGGCGTCCTGCGCCTTGTTCTTTCCCTGCAACTCGAGCGCAAGCGCGATGTTGTCCGCGACCGTGAACTCTTCCAGAATGTTGTACTCCTGAAAGATGAATCCGACGTATGTATTGCGGTAGCTGTCAAAGTCGGAAGGGGAAAAGTCCTTGCTGCTCCGCCCTTTGATGATGATCTCGCCTTCGTCGGGCGTGTCAAGACCGCCGCACAGATTGAGCAGCGTCGACTTCCCGCTCCCCGACTTGCCCAGAAGAAAGACCATGCCCGTCTCGCGGAACCGCGCCGATACGCCGTCGATCGCGCGTACGGGCTCGCCGCCTTTCGTCGTGTAGATTTTTACGAGATTGCGTATTTCCAGCATAAGCCCTCCGCTTGGATATGAGAGGTGTCGGGTGTTCTTTTCCACATTATAACGTGGTTGAACGGCAAAGTCAAGGGGGCAAGGAGAAATGACGGGGCAGGCAAAGACAAACGGCGGTGCGGCGACAGGTCAAGGAAAAAGGGCGCAGAGGACAAGGCGGTGCGGCGAGTTGGCAAAGCGGGAGAGGGACAAAAAATTTTCCCGAACGTGTGTTCATATTTGTTTAAGGGGGGAAATTTTGCGGTATAATCAACACGGGAAACAAACGAGGGAGCGGAGGAGCCGCTTCCGGAGGAGGAAGATATGGACGCCAACAAGTTTACGCAAAAATCGTTGCAGGCGGTGCAGAACGCGCAGAATGTTGCCGCGGAGTACGGCAACCCGGAGCTGACGGCACTGCATCTTGCGCTTGCGCTCATGGACAAAGACGGGCTTTGTTATCGCATCGTGAAGCGTGCGGGAGGAGATGCCGACGGGCTGACGGAGGCGATCAAGGAGGCCGTGGAGCGTCTGCCCAGGACGTCCGGCGGATCGCAGCCGTATGCGACGCCGGCGGTCAACCGCATTCTGAACGAGGCGGAGAAGCTCGCGGAGGGGATGAAGGACGAGTACATTTCGGTCGAGCATCTCTTTTTGTGTCTCTTTGACAACGACGAGCGCGGGCTGAAGGAGATTTTCGCGCGGTTCGGGCTCAGCAAGAACAAATTTCTGGAGGGGATGAAGCAGGTGCGCGGCAATCAGAACGTGACGAGCGACAACCCCGAGGAGACCTACGAGGCGCTGGAAAAATACGGGACCGATCTCACCAAGCGGGCGCGCGAACACAAGCTCGAGCCTGTGATCGGGCGTGACGAAGAAATTCGGAACGTCATCCGTATTCTTTCGCGCAAGACCAAGAACAACCCCGTTCTCATCGGTGAGCCGGGCGTCGGCAAGACGGCCATTGCCGAGGGCCTTGCTCAGCGAATCGTCAAGGGGGATGTCCCCGAGACGCTGAAGAACAAGACGCTGTTCTCGCTCGATATGGGCGCGCTCATTGCGGGCGCGAAGTACCGCGGCGAGTTCGAGGAGCGTCTGAAGGCGGTGCTTGCCGAGGTCACCAAGTCCAACGGCAACATCCTGCTCTTCATCGATGAGCTGCACACGGTCGTGGGCGCGGGCAAGACGGACGGCGCGATGGACGCGGGCAACCTCTTGAAGCCGCTTCTGGCGCGAGGAGAATTGCACTGCATCGGCGCGACGACGCTGGACGAATATCGCAAATACATCGAAAAGGACGCCGCGCTGGAGCGTCGTTTCCAGCCCGTCATGGTCAACGAGCCGACGGTGGAGGACACCATCTCCATTCTGCGCGGGCTGAAGGAGCGCTTTGAGATCTTCCACGGCGTGCGCATTCACGATGATGCGCTCGTGGCGGCGGCGGTGCTGTCCAACCGCTATATCACCGACCGTTTCCTTCCCGACAAGGCGATCGACCTTGTGGATGAGGCGGCAGCGATGATCCGCACGGAGATCGACTCCATGCCGGCGGAAATGGACGCGATGAACCGTAAGATCGCGCAGCTCGAAGTGGAGGAGAAGGCGCTTTCCAAGGAGAGCGACAATCTTTCGCAGGCGCGTTTGGAGGCGCTCAAGAAGGAGCTCGCCTCGCTGAAAGAGACCTTTGCCACGATGAAGGCAAAGTGGGAGGATGAGAAGAACGCCATCCGCGCCGAGAAGGAGATCAAGGCGGAGATCGACCGCGTCAACGGCGAGATCGATTCCGCGATGAGCGCGGGCAAGTTTGAAGAGGCGTCGCGGCTGAAGTACGGGACGCTCGTCGAGCTCAACAAAAAGCTGGAAAAGGCGAAGTCGAGCGTCAATTCGCGGGAAGACGCGATTTTGCAGGATGAGGTCACGGAAGAGGAGATCAACCGTATCGTCGCCCGTTGGACGGGCATTCCCGTTGCGAAACTCAAGGAAGGAGAGCGGGAAAAGATCCTGCACCTTGAGGACGATCTGCACAAGCGGGTCGTCGGCCAGGACGAGGCCGTCAGCAAGGTCTCGGACGCAATTCTCCGTTCGCGTGCGGGCATTTCCGATCCCAACCGTCCCATCGGTTCCTTCCTGTTCCTCGGGCCGACGGGCGTGGGCAAGACGGAGCTCGCCAAGTCGCTTGCGGAAAACCTCTTCGATGACGAGAAGAACATCGTGCGTATCGATATGTCGGAGTACATGGAAAAGTTCTCTGTCTCCCGTCTGATCGGTGCGCCTCCCGGATACGTCGGGTACGAGGAAGGGGGTGCGCTCACCGAGGCGGTACGCCGCAAACCCTATTCCATCGTACTCTTCGATGAGATCGAAAAGGCACATCCCGATGTGTTCAACATCCTCTTGCAGATCCTGGACGACGGCCGTGTGACCGACTCGCAGGGCAGGACGGTGGATTTCAAGAACACCATCATCATCCTCACCTCCAACCTCGGTTCGGAGTACATCATGGACGGCATCGAGAACGGCGAGATCACCGAGAAGGCGCGCGAGCAGGTGCATGAGCTGCTCAAACGCTCCTTCCGTCCCGAGTTCCTCAACCGTCTTGACGAGATCATCATGTTCAAGCCGCTCACGCGCGACAACATCGACAAGATCGTGGGGATCCTGCTTGAGCGTCTGAAAAAGCGTCTTGCGGCGGAGAACCTCACGCTGGAGATCACGCCGCGTGCGGTGGGGTACATCGCGGACAACGGCTATGACCCTGCATTCGGTGCCCGTCCGCTCAAGCGGTTCATCCAGTCGCATGCCGAGACGCCCATCGCCAAATTCATCGTGCGCGAAAACCCGAAGGCGGGCGATACGCTCGTCCTCGACGCCGACGAAAACGGCATCGTCTTGCAGCGTAAAGAAGCAAAATCGGAGTAACGTTCCCTTGATTTTCGGAACATTCGGAGATTTTTCATGAAGGGACTCATTCTCGTCAATGCCTACACGCAGTCGGAACACGAACTCAACCAGCCCCGCCGCATTCAGGCAGAGCTGGCGGCGCGCGGCACGCAGTGCGATCTTGTGCGCAATGACTTCGTCCCTGCATATCTGTCAGGCGGCGTCCGTTCGGACGCCGCTTCGGCGTATGATTTCTGCGTCTATCTCGACAAGGACAGCTATGCGTCGCATCTTCTCGAACGCGCCGGAATGCGCCTGTTTAACCGCGCCGATGCCGTCGAAGACTGCGACGACAAGATGCGCACGCACATTGCGCTCGCGGGCATTGTGCCCATGCCGACGACGGTCGCCGCGCCGCTTTGCTATACGCCGGGCGCGCCGCTTTCCGCGCAGTTTCTCGCGCGTACGGAGGCGATCCTCGGCTATCCCGTCGTCATAAAGGAGTGCTACGGGTCTCTCGGAAAGGGCGTCTGTTTGGCACATGACCGCCGCGAGCTGGAGGCGATCGCCGAAAAGTTGCAGCGGGTGCCGCACTTATACCAGCGCTTTATCGCAGAGAGCGCGGGACAAGACCTCCGCGTCATCGTCATCGGCGGAAAGGCGATCGCCGCCATGCGCCGCGTGTCGCAGAACGATTTCCGCTCCAATGCGGAACTGGGCGGACGCGGCGAAAAGGCCGTGCTCGATCGGGCGGCGGCCGACATTGCGGAACGCGCCGCGCAGACGCTCGGACTTGACTACTGCGGCGTCGATCTGCTGCTCTCGGGCGACGGCCCGCTGGTCTGCGAGGTCAATTCCAACGCCTTTTTCGGCACCTTTGAACGCGTGACGGGCGTCAATGTGGCAGGGCTTTATGCGGATCATATCCTCCGTACGCTGGAGCAGACACCGCGTACGGAAAAGAACGGAAAGGCAAGATTTTCTGAAACTTGACCGAAAGGCCTATTTTTCCGAAACCTGACGGTGCGTACAATCAAAAAGGCTTCCGAATGCGGAAGCCTTTTTTGTATGCATTTGATCGTGTGGCTGCGGGGCAGGAGAAGCGGTTGTTCGGGAAAGAGAAAAATGCGGAAGCGTCAGCCGACGATGAGGTTGACGAGCCGTCCGGGGACGACGATACATTTTTTCACGGATTTTCCCGCGGTCTTTTCCTGCACTTCGGGCAGGGCGAGGACGATGGCCTTGACCTCTTCCTCGGTAGCGGACGTGGGGATCATGGCGCGGCAGGCCATTTTGCTGTTGACCTGGATGGCGTACTCTTTTTCGTCGAGGGTGAGGGCCTTTTCGTCGGCGACGGGGTATTCCTCCTCAAAGACGAAGTCCTTGCCGCCGAGCTGTTCCCAGAGCTCTTCGCAGAAGTGCGGCGCGAAGGGGGCGAGCAGTTTCACAAGGTCATGCACTGCCGTTTTTTCAAAAGCGATGTTTTTGTTGGCAAGCGCGTCGTACTTGGCGAGCGCGTTGACAAACTCCATGATGCGGGCGATCGCGGTATTGAAGGAGAACGCCTCAAGGTCCTTGGAGACGCGGTCGATGGCGTAGTTCTTGGTGTAGTCGAGCGCTTTTTCGTCGGGGCCGTAGGCCGCGTCTTTTCCGGCTTTGGCGTCGTTGACTTTTAGCACGAGCTTTTCGACGCGGTCCAGAAATTTGGCGATGGCCTTGATGCCGTCATCGTTCCACGGGCCGCCCTCGGTATAGGAGAAGCCGAACATGAGGTACATGCGGAAGGCGTCCGAGCCGTACGTCTCCACGTACTCGTCGGGGGAGACGATATTGCCGTGCGACTTGCTCATGCGGTTTCCGTCGGGGCCGAGGATGACGCCCTGGTGCACGAGGCGGCGGAAGGGTTCGGAGAAGTCGAGGTATCCCATGTCGCGCAGGGCCTTGGTGAAGAAGCGCGCATACAGAAGGTGCATGCAGGCGTGTTCCGCGCCGCCCACGTAGACGTCGACGGGGAGCATCTTGTCCACGGCCTCGCGGGAGAAGGGCTCTTTTTCGTTGTGTGCGTCCGCATAGCGCAGATAGTACCAGCTCGAGCAGACAAAGGTGTCGAGGGTATCGGGATCGCGCAGAGCTTCGCCGCCGCACTTGGGGCAGGTGGTGTGCATGAATTTGTCGCACTTGGCAAGCGGAGACTTGCCGTCGGGACGGAATTCCACCTCATAGGGCAGTTTTACGGGAAGATCTTTTTCGGGAACGGGAACTGCGCCGCAGACGGGGCAGTGAATGACGGGAATGGGAGCGCCCCAATAGCGCTGGCGGGAGACCAGCCAGTCGCGGAGGCGGTAGTTGACTTTTTTGCCGCCCTTGCCCAGCTTGGAGATATACGCCGCGACTTCCGCGCGCGCCTCTTCGCCGAACAGCCCGTCGAATTGCAGCGAGCCGACCATGATGCCGTCCTCGGTGAAGGGGAGTTCCGTCTCGCCGCCCTTCTTTTCGATGACCTTTACGATGGGAAGACCGTACTTGGTGGCGAAGGCGTAGTCGCGCTCGTCATGCGCGGGAACGGCCATCACCGCGCCCGTGCCGTAGCTCGCAAGGACGTAGTCGGCAAGCCAGACGGGAATTTTTTTGCCGTTGACGGGGTTGATGCAATAGCTCCCCGTGAACACGCCCGTCTTTTCGCGCGTGGAGGAGAGGCGTTCGATTTCGTTGGCCTTTGCGGTCTGCGCGATATATTCCTCGACGGCATCGTGCTGTTCGGGCGTCGTGAGCTTGCGCGCGAGGGGATGTTCGGGTGCGAGCACGACGTACGTCACGCCGAACACGGTGTCACAGCGCGTCGTGTACACGCGCAGTTTGTCGCCGCTCTCGCATTCAAACTCGATCTCGCAGCCCGTGGACTTTCCGATCCAGTTGCGCTGCATGTTCTTGGTCTTTTCGGGCCAGTCAAGAGAGTCCAGTCCCGAGAGCAGTTCTTCCGCGTAGTCGGTGATCTTGAAGAACCACTGCGTCAGGTTCTTGCGGACGACTTCCGTGCCGCAGCGCTCGCACTTGCCGCCTTCCGCCTGCTCGTTCGCGAGAACGGTCTGGCAGGAAGGACACCAGTTGACGGGCGCCTCCTTACGGTAGGCAAGTCCCTTTTTGTAGAGCTGGAGGAACATCCACTGCGTCCACTTGTAGTAGTTTTCCTCACAGGTCTTGACTTCCGCCGACCAGTCGAACATGGCGCCCATGGCGCGGAGCTGGCCCTCCATGGTCGCAATGTTTTTCTCCGTGGAGTCCTTGGGGTGAATGCCCGTCTTGATGGCATAGTTCTCGGCGGGCAGGCCGAAAGCGTCGAACCCCATGGGCTGAAAGACGTTGAATCCCTGCATCCGCTTGAAACGGGCATAGGTGTCGGTGGGGCCGTAGTTGTACCAGTGGCCGATGTGCAGTTTCGCCCCCGAAGGATAGGAGAACATCTCGAGCACATACCATTTTTTGCGCTCGGACTTTTTATCGAACTGATTGAGTTTCGCCTTTTCCCAGCGGGCCTGCCACTTGTGTTCGACCGAATGAAAATCCATGCTTTATCCTCTTAATAAATCGTGTTTCGCCTTATTTTACTATGGAACGGCGGGAAAGTCAAGCCGCGCGCCCCGTGTTTTTGCAAATTCATGCGGGATGAAGGGAAAATGCTCCCGCCCTGCCTGCGGGATTCCCTTTGAAACGTGCGCGGCAGGCGGGAGAGAACGGGGGACGGCGGGCAAACGGGGGCGGGGGATACGGAGAAGCGGCGCGGAGAAATAAATTGCAAAAAACTTCATACAATAGTTTCGTGGAATCTGTCTGTCTTTCCGAACGGCGGGAGCATGCCGCGTTCGTGTCCTATCTCTACAATGCGCTTCTGGCGGACGTCATGACGGCGGGCGGCAGGGGAGAACTGACGTTCACGGAGGATCGTGCGGCGATCTGGCTGAGCGTTCCGAAGGCGGAGGCGCTGGCGCCGCTGTGGACGGACGCGATCACGCAGGTGCTCTGTATCGGGTACAAGTACCGTTTTCTCGACGCGCGGCTGAGTGTCCGT
This sequence comes from Candidatus Gallimonas faecavium, assembly GCA_904391375.1. GTDB lineage: Bacteria > Bacillota > Clostridia > Christensenellales > Borkfalkiaceae > Gallimonas > Gallimonas faecavium. The sequence continues at coordinate 14,517 of CAJFMF010000030.1, forward strand.
CTGCCGCGGCGGGAAAGACGCCTGTTTGCCGCGGCGCTCATCGCGGCGGATCTGGAGGGGGATGCCGCCTATGTCAGGCGCAAAGTGCCGGCCGCCGCGCACATTGCCGTGGACGGGGTGTACTGTTTCCGTCTCGGCGCCCTGCGCGAGAAGTGGGAGAAGATCGTGCGCTATATTCCGTCGGGATTTTCGGCGAAGGATCTCAAAAAGTTCTGCACGTTCCTGGCGGAGGAGAGCAGCAATAAGATCTATCTCAAGGGCAGCGCGGTGTACGGGCCCGATTTTTCCCGTCTGCGGCGCAGTCGTCTGCTCGGGGAGGAGGACGCCGAAACGGAGATCGTGCTCTCGGACGCGGGATTCATCTACTGCCTGGGCGACGTCGCCGATCCGCTTGCCGATTTTCTGCAAAAATATTATGCGGAGCGCGCGATATTCTCTTGACAAAACGGCGTTTGCATAGTACAATAGCCATAACTTCGGAACAAGTAGCGCCGCCGCGCTTTTTCCAGAGAGCCGACCCCTTGGCTGTAAGGTCGGCAGAAGCGGGCGGAGAGCGAAACCGTCCGATTTTACACAATTTCAGAAAAGAGCGGCCGGAAGGATCGGCAATTAAGGTGGAACCGCGCGGAATGTCTGCGTCCTTAAATTTCCTCGGAAAGAGGGGGTTTGAGGGCGCATTTTTTGATATTTTACGCGCTTGCACAGTACTATGTCAGACATAATGGCTGCATTTACGGGAGGAACATCATGCAAATTACTCTGAAAAACGGCGATGCGCTGGAACTCGAGGCGGGTGCAACGGCATATGCCGCCGCGCAGAAGATCTCGGACGGACTTGCGCGCGCTGCCGTCGCCGCAAAGGTGAACGGGAAGCTGTGCGATCTTTCGCACCCGCTTTCCGAAGGCGATACGCTGGAGATCGTCACGCTCAAGGACAAGGAGGGGCTGGAGGTCTACCGCCATACCTGTTCGCACGTCCTGGCGCAGGCGCTCAAGACGATCTATCCCACCTGCAAGCTCGCCATCGGCCCCGTCATCGAGAACGGGTTCTATTATGACGTCGACTTCAAGACGCCCATCACGATGGAGGATTTCGCCAAGATCGAGGCGGAGATGAAGAAGATCATCAAGAGCAATCTTCCCATCGAGCGCTTCACGCTTCCGCGCGAAGAGGCGATCGCGCTCATGAGCAAGTATCACGAGAAGTACAAGGTGGAGCTCATTCAGGACCTTCCCGAGGGCGAGGAGATCTCCTTCTACCGTCAGGGGGCGTTCATCGATCTCTGCCGCGGCCCGCACCTTCCTTCGACGGGAAAAATCAAGGCGTTCCGGCTTGTCTCCATTGCGGGCGCATACTGGCGCGGCGACGAAAAGAAGAAGATGCTCACCCGTATCTACGGCACGGCGTTTGCCAAGAAAGAGGAGATGGACGAGTACTTCACGATGCTCGAAGAGGCGAAGAAGCGCGACCACATCAAGCTCGGCAAGGAGATGAAGATCTTTGCGCTTCTGCCCGAGGGGAAGGGCTTCCCGTTCTTCCTGCCCAACGGCATGATCCTCAAGAATACGCTCATCGATTACTGGAGACAGATCCACCGCCGCGAGGGGTACGTCGAAGTGCAGACGCCCATCATCCTCAACCGTTCGCTCTGGGAGACGTCGGGTCACTGGGATCACTACAAAGAAAATATGTACACGACCAAGATCGACGGCGAGGACTGCGCGATCAAACCCATGAACTGCCCCGGCGGTCTGCTCGTGTACAAGACGCAGCCGCACAGCTATAAGGATTTCCCCATCCGCATGGGCGAGCTCGGCATCGTGCACCGTCACGAAAAGAGCGGACAGCTCCACGGACTCATGCGCGTGCGCTGCTTTACGCAGGACGATGCGCACATCTTCATGCTGCCCGACCAGATCACGCAGGAGATCAAGGGCGTCGTGCGCATCATCGACGAGGTCTATAAGCTGTTCGGATTCAAGTACTATGTGGAACTCTCCACCCGTCCCGAGAACTCCATGGGCAGCGACGAGGACTGGGAGGCGGCGACCAATGCTCTGCGGGCCGCGCTCGACGAGCTCAAGCTTGACTACACGGTCAACGAGGGCGACGGCGCGTTCTACGGGCCGAAGATCGACTTCCACCTCGAGGACTCCATCAAGCGTACCTGGCAGTGCGGCACCATTCAGCTGGACTTCCAGCTTCCGCAGCGCTTTGAGATCGAGTACGTGGGCGAGGACGGACAAAAGCACCGCCCGATCATGATCCACCGCGTGGTGTTCGGCTCCATCGAACGCTTCATCGGCATTCTCATCGAGCACTTTGCTGGCAAGTTCCCCGTCTGGCTGGCGCCCGAGCAGGTCAAGGTGCTTCCCGTCACCGACCGTGCCGCCGCGTATGCGGAGCAGCTCGTCGCGGAGATGAACGCCATGGGTCTGCGCGCATCGGCCGATCTGAGAAAGGAGAAGCTGGGCAGAAAGATCCTCGACGCCGAGATGGAGAAGGTGCCGTATAAGCTGGTCGTGGGCGACAAGGAGATGGAAGAGGGCACGGTTTCCGTGCGCCGCCGCGGCGAAGGCGACATCGGCTCGATGAACAAGGCGGACTTCTTCGCGCTCGTCAAAAAAGAGGACGAAGACAAGATCATCTTCTGAAAAAATTCGGAAAAATGCGATAAAAAATCCTTGACAAAGAGGGGCTGCGTCTGTTAAAATAGGAAAAGTCAAGCAGAGGTGAGCCCTTCTCCCCGTATCTGCACAAGCGGAACGGGTCCATGAAATTTCGGCGATAAGCGCAACGGCGCTTACTGATTTTTCCGCGGGTCGCACTTCTGTGCGGCCCGATTCTTTTTTTGAGGTGAAACCCATTAAGACGCAGAATCAGATGAACGGTGAGATCCGTGACCGTGAGATCCGTGTGATCTCGGAGACGGGGGAGATGCTCGGCGTCATGTCCCCGCGCGAGGCGATGCACCTTGCGGAGGAAGCGGGGCTTGATCTTGTCAAGATCTCGCCCAATGCCGTCCCGCCCGTATGCAAGATCATGGACTGGGGCAAGTTCAAATTCGAGCAAGCGAAGAAGGAGAAGGAGAACCGCCGCAATCAGAAGGTGGTCGAGCTCAAAGAAGTACAGCTCTCCGTCACGATCGACGTGGGAGATGTGAAGGTGAAGGCGCGTAAGGCGACCGAATTTCTGCAGGAGGGGAACAAGGTCAAGGTGACCATCCGCCTGCGCGGCCGTCAGATGGCGCACGCACATCTCGGGAAGGACGTGATGATGAATTTCTATGAGTTGCTCAAGGACGTTGCCGTCATCGAAAAGCCCGTCAATCAGGAGGGGCGCAACCTCATCATGATTCTGGGGCCTGCGAAAAAGTAAGCGGGCGCGAACACAGCAGGCAATGCCGCCCGGCGGGCGGCTGCGCATAGAACAAGGAAAATTCGGAGGACACAGGTATGCCTAAACAGAAATCGCACAGCGGCAGCAAAAAGCGCTTCTGGCTCACCGGTACGGGCAAGGTCGTGAGACCGCACGGCGGCAAGAACCACAAGGCGGAAACCAAGAACAGAAAGAGAAAGAGAAATCTTCGCAAGAACACGCTCATCTCCTCGGCGCAGGAGAACAACGTGAAGAAGATGATCCCCTACAAGGACTAACGGGAGGTACGGACAATGCGTATTAAAAGAGCCGTCAATGCTGTCAAGAAGCGCAGAAAGATCTTGAAGCTCGCAAAGGGCTATTTCGGTTGCAAGAGCAAGAACTATCGCATCGCGCGCGAAGCGGTGATGAAGTCTTTGAACTATGCCTACATCGGCAGAAAGCGCAGAAAGCGCGACATGCGTGCGCTTTGGATCGCCCGCATCAACGCAGGTGCGCGTGAGAACGGGCTGTCCTATTCCAAGCTCATGCACGGGCTGAAGGTCGCCGGGATCGAGCTCAACCGCAAGGTGCTCGCAGACCTCGCCGTGACGGATGCCGCTGCGTTTGCGGACATCTGCAACAAGGCGAAAGCCGCTATCTGAACGAACGAAAGCCTTTGAAAAAAGGCTTTTTTCGCGTACATTCATGATCATCCTATCCAAGCAAAACCCGCTCGTCAAAGAGCTTGCCTCTCTGAAGGAGAAAAAGGGCAGGCGGGAGAGGGGAAGTTTCCTCGTCGAAGGCAGGAAGATGGTGCGCGAGGCGGTCGCCTGCGGGATGCGGATCCTGCGCGTCGTCGTGCGCGAGGACTATTCCGAGGAGACCTATCTT
>CAJFMF010000031.1:0-8508 GCA_904391375.1 Candidatus Gallimonas faecavium
GACGTTCGCGCGGGGGTTGTCCCACGAACGGAAGACCGCCTTGATCGCCTCGAAGAGCTGCTCCTTGGGATCGGAGGGGAAGTCCTTGCCGAGCTGCTTCTTGTACTCGGCCTTGAACTGGTTGGCGAGCTCTTTCAGATCGTCCGCCGTCAGCTCGACGTCCTGCGTGACGCCCTTCTTCTCCTTCATCTCGTCGATGAGCTTCTCGAAGTACTTCTTGCCGACTTCCATGACGACGTCGGAGAACATCTGAATGAATCTTCTGTAGCAGTCATATGCCCAACGGGGATTGCCGGACTTCTTGGCAAGCGTCTCCACCACTTCCTCGTTGAGGCCGAGGTTGAGGATCGTGTCCATCATGCCGGGCATGGAAGCGCGCGCACCCGAACGAACGGAGACGAGCAGAGGATTCTCCTTGTCGCCGAACTTCTTGCCGCAGATCTTCTCCATCTTGTCGATGTACTCCATGATCTCAGCCTGGATCTCGGGGTTGATCTGTCTGCCGTCCTCATAGTACTGTGTGCAGGCTTCCGTCGTGATCGTGAAGCCCTGAGGGACAGGCAGTCCGATGTTCGTCATCTCCGCAAGGTTGGCGCCCTTGCCGCCGAGAAGCTCGCGCATCTTTGCATTACCTTCCGTAAAAAGGTAACAATACTTTTTAGCCATGAATACCATTCCTCCTGATTGATTTCATCATTGCTGCTTGTTATTGTACAACATTTACCTCTAAATTTCAAGCCTTTCCGCGAAAAATTTACGCCAAATCGCAAAGATTTTATCCTCTTTCCGCAAATATTCCCCCCTACGTTTGTTCCCTTCGCAAACGGGCGATACTTCCCCGCATGAAGACCTTATTCGAACATTGCCGCCTCCCCCTTTCGGGCGGCGACCGCTTCTGTACGGACGGCGCCCTCTTCGTGCCGCCCGAGCCGCCCTTCGACGCGCGGCGCGACCTCGGCGGCGCCTGCGTCCTGCCCGCCTTTCCCGACGCGCACTCCCATCTGCTCGCCTATGCGCTCTCCCTGCTGCAGGCGGACGGAGAATGCTGCCGCACGGGAGAGGAGTTCGTCGCCGCCGCGGAGGCATTCGCCGCACGGCGCCGCCTTGCAGACGACGCGCTCGTCACCGTGAAAAATGCGCATACGCTCCCCGAAGGCGGCGCGTTCGAGGCGCATCCCCGCCCCGTCCACGTCCAGATGCGTTCGGGACACGCGGGCGCCTTCAACGCCGCCGCCCGCAAGCGGCTCGGCCTTGCGGGCGGCGGCGTCCTGGAAGAGAGCGCCTATCTCGCGGCGACGGGCCGCGTTCCCCTTCCGCCCTTCTCCGACGTCCTCTCCGCCTTTTCCGACGCGCAGGAGGACTACCTCGCCCACGGCATGACCACCGCGCAGGAGGGCTTCCTCTCCCGCGAAATGTTCCCTCTCTATGAAATGCTCCTTCGCGAAAACGCCCTGCGCACGGACGTGATCGCCTATGCCTCTCCCGCCGACTACTCTCAGGCGAGGGCGCGCTTCTCGGGCGCCTTCCGCTTCCGCGTGGGCGGCATGAAGATCTTCCTGGACGGATCCCCCCAGCAAAAGACGGCTTATCTGCGCGAGCCCTATGCCGGCGGCGGCTTCGGAATGCTCGAAATGAACGAGGACGCCGTCCTCCTTGCCTGCCGCGCCGCCGCCGACGAGCGGACACAGCTTCTGGCACACGGCAACGGCGACGGCGCGGCCGAAGTGTTCCTGAACGCCCTGTCCCGCCTCTCCGAACAAGAGCGCCGCATCATCCGCCCCGTCCTCATCCATGCGCAGATCCTGGGAGAAGATCAGCTCGGGCGCATGAAGCGCCTCGGCGTCATTCCCTCTTTCTTCCCCGCGCACGTTCTCTACTGGGGAGACGTCCACTGCAAGAACCTCGGGCGGGCGCGTGCAGAGCACATTTCTCCCGCCCGTTCCGCCGCCGCGCACGGCCTTGCGTTCACCCTGCACCAGGACACGCCCGTCTGTCCTCCCGACCCGCTGGAAGCGGCGCGCTGTGCCGTTTTGCGCGTGACGTCTTCGGGAAAACATTTCCCCGCCGAGGCGATCGACGCACGGCAGGCGCTTCTCGCCCTGACGGAAAACGCCGCCGCACAATACGGGTTCCGCGACCGCGGCCGCATCGCCCCGCAGCTTCGCGCCGACTTTGTCGTGCTCGACGGCGACCCCGTCCGCGACATCGGCACGGCACAGGTACGCGAGACGTGGATGCGCGGGAAATGCGTGTTCAGAGCAGGAGCGTGACGAGAAAATCGGCCGAAAGCGCGATGGCGAGCACCGCGTTGACGGCGGGAAGCCACTCCCCGCGCACGGTGCAGAGCCGCTCCTCGAGGGGCATCCAGATGCCGTACATGACGACGGGCAGCATGAGTCCCCAACCGACGCTCACGGGCAGGCACACATACCCGAGGTAGTCCCCGGGCGCGCCCGCATACGACCACAGCCGCACGCCCGCGAGCCGTTCAAACAGCACGCCCGTCACGAGCTCCGCCGCCGTACACAAAAACGCCGCAAGCACAATATATCCCGCAAGCTGTAAAAAATTGAGCGGATAGCGCGCCGAAATGCGCGGCGCCCCCAGCAACAGCCGCGCAAGCACCAGCCCGAATCCGTAAACCGTGCAGAAGGGAAGCGTCAGAAATCCGCGGTCGGCGTTGACGCCCGTCGTGAAAAACGTAAACGCCTTTTCCATGGCCCAGCCGAGAAAGGAAAAGAGAAAGAACAAAAACATGACCGCCGCCGTGCGCCGCAGCGGAATATCGCGGGTACGCATACCCCTATTGTGCGCCTCTTTCCCGTTTTTACCCCCGATCGCCTGAAATCCCCTCGCCGCTCTTGTACTTCTCTGCACGCCCTTGCTTTTTTGCACGTCCTTGTATTGTTCCGCGCTCCACGCCCCGCCGACGCTTTGCCCCTCTCTGCGTTCGCGGCGGCTTTCGGACATGGTTCCGTGCGCCCCGTTTTGCCCCCTTTCCCGTTCCGCCTTTCCCCGCCCAACCGTTTCCTTTCCCCGCGCGGCCGTTTTTTGGGCAGAAAAAAACTTCCCCGCGCAGGGGGAAGTTCCGTGTAAGACTTGTTATGACGCCTTCTTTTCGAGGAGCGCGCGGCGGTGCAGACGCAAACGGCGGCGGGGCTTGTCGCCCGAGTGTTCGGCGACCTTTTCGCGGTGCATGCAGATCGTGTAGGTCGTGACCAGGAAGATGACGGCGGCGATCCATGCGGCGACGTTGGACGTGCAGATGCCCGTAAAGCCCCAGAAGCGCACGAAGAGCAGCGAGGCGACGACGCGTCCGACGAGCTCGGTGGCGCCTGCAAAGGTGGTGACGAAGCTCCTGCCGATTCCCTGCAAGGCGTTGCGGTAGACGTAGATCGCGCCGAGGAAGATGTAGAACGAGCTCTGCCAGAGCAGATACTGTCTGCCGTAGGCGAGCACTTCGTCGTAGTGCGCGGCGACGTTGGAGCTGAGGTCGGTATTGAGGAAGAGCCGCATGAGCGGGCCGCACAGGCCGATGTCGAAGGCAAATCCGATGCCCACGCTGACGGCGGAGTAGATCATTCCGACGAGCACGCCCTTGCGGATGCGGTCAAATTTCCGTGCGCCGTAGTTCTGACCGGCGTAGGTCGCCATGGCGGTGCCGAGGGAGACGAACGTCTGCGTGGCGATGTTGTCGATCTTGGCGGCGGCGGTATAGGCGGTGACCACGCCGGGGAGCGCCGCGTCGAGGCCGTTGAGCGCCGTCTGCTGGACCATACAGCCGATGGCCGTGATGGAGAACTGCAGTGCCATGGGCAGGCCCTGGGCGAGGTGTCCGCCTGCGAGACGGGAATCCCACTTGAAGTCGGACTTTGCAGGGCGCAGCAGAGGATAGCGGCACAGGGCGACGATGAGGCAGAGCGCGCCCGACACGAGCTGCGAGAGCACGGTGGCAAACGCCGCGCCCGTGTAGAACATGCGGAACACCAGGATGAACAAGAAGTCCAGTCCGACGTTGAGCACGGCCGAGAACACGAGGAAATACAACGGCGTCTTGGAATCCCCCACCGCGCGCAGAAGTCCTGCCACGATGTTGTAGAAGACGGTGGCGGGAATGCCGCAGAAGATGACGAGCAGATAGTAATAGGCGTAGTCATAGTATGTGGCGGGCGTCTGCATGAGGCGGAGCAACGCGCCCGTGAGCGGAGCGGCGACCGCCGTGACGAGAACCGCGATGGCGATGCTCAGAAGATAGCTCATGCCGACGGCGCGGCGCACGCCGTTTTCGTCTCCCGCCCCGAACGCCTGCGCGACCTTGACGGAAAATCCCGACGTAAGCCCGTTCATCGAACCGACAACCAGGAAGGTGATGGAACCCGTAAGTCCCACGCCCGTGAAGGCGTCCGGCCCCACGGTGTTGCCGACGATGATGGTATCTACCATATTATAGAGTTGCTGGAACACGCACCCCACAAAGACGGGGAATGCAAAGAAGAGGATGAGCTTAAAGGGGTTGCCCGTCGTGAGGTCCTTCATTCCTTTTGCCGATTGCACGATGGATTTCCTTTGCGCGATACGGTGCGCGACCTGAACTTGTCGAGAATTTTTATGCAAGTATTATATCCGATCTCAAAAAAAACACAAGCGTTTTGCCATATCTTTTTTTACTTTTCGTCAACAAATTTTATTCCGCGGGATCAGGTTGCACAAAGGCGGTTGACAATTCCCCCCGTGCGTGGTACAATACCTTTGATTTATCCCAAAATAAGAGGTGAAACATGATCGAATATTCCATGAAAGCGCTGACCGCAGAAGAGCTTTCCTTCAAGGTCAATCCCATCAAGGCAGCGCCCGATACCAAGTTTGAAATCAAACCCCTGTTCTCCCGTCAGATCCGCCACGCGAACGAGAACCCGAAGATCAATATCGTCATTCTCGAATGCAAGATCGAGAGCACGCAGGAATCTCCCAAGCCCTTCAACCTCGTCGCCCGTTTCGTCGGCGTGTTTGAAGTGAACAACATGGAGACCGACGAGGACAGACGCTTCTTCGCGATCAACGCAACGGAGACGATGTTCCCCTACCTGCGCGCCGCGGTGTCCAACCTGACCGCAGACGCCCTCATCAATCCGCTGACCCTGCCCGTCGTCCCCGGCTCGACCATCTTCCCCGACGACCGCGGCGGCTCGCAGTACACCCTCAACCTTGACCCCAAGGTCGTGAACTGACATCGGATTCGCCGAAACGGAGCTTCCGCTCCCGCGCATGGTGAGCGGCGCTCTTTGCGGCCCTTGCGCAAGCGCGTGAAACGATCTTCGCGCAGACAATTTATTTTATGAATCAAACGCGCGCCCGCGGCACAAAGCCGCGGGCGCGCATTATGTCTTTGTTTTTTCTCGTTGCAGACGTTTTTCACTGCAACTGTTTCACGCCGCACCATGCATAATGCCTGCCGCCGAACCCTCCGCAGATCGGGAAGAGACGTCCGTCGCAGGGCTTGGCGGGGAGATTACTCGCGCGGCATGGGGGCTTCGCCGAGGGCAGATCTGAGGAAGGCGAGCACCGTTCCCCATTTTTCCGCACGGCCGTCCGTCTCGTTGAGGAACTCGTGACGGGAGTGCGCGAACAGGCGCAAGGTGACGTTTTGCATCTTTGCCTTTGCGGTTAAGAAAGCGTACAGTTTTTTGACGCCCTTCCCCATGTCGCCGACGGGGTCTTCCGCGCCCGAGGCGATCAGGACGGGCAGGTCCCGTCTGAGCCCCGCGATGTATGCGGGCGTATAGAGACGGCGAAGGCCGCGGAAGAAGTCCGAATAGAAGCGGAACGAACAGGTGAATCCGCAATAGTGATCGGCGTGATAGGCCTTGTTGCTCCTCTCGTCCGTGCTCAGCCATTCGCCGTCCGCAAATTTTTTGGCATAGGCGCCGAAAGAGAGCCGTTCGATGAGTTTGGCGGGCTTCTTTTCGCCGCAGAAGGCACACCCGAGTGCCGCCACCGCGCTCCCGAGATAGACCTCGAAATCCTTTTTGTAGTTGCTGCCTGCGATCACGGCACCCGCGAGTTTGTCCGAATATCGGCCGAGATAGCTCTGCGCGACAAACGAACCGTAGGAGAATCCGAACAAAATGACGGGCAGACGGTACTTTTCCTTCAGATAGTCGGTGAGAACAGCCTCGTCCCGAACGGTATCCGCGAACATATCCCCCGCGCACCAGCCGAGCGTCTCCTTGTCCGTCTGGCCATGTCCGCGGTGGTCGTCCGCCGCCACCGTGAATCCCTGCGCGTTCAGCCACGCCGCAAACGCCGCATACCGCGCGGCATGCTCCGTCATGCCGTGGACGATCTGCACGACGGCGCGCGGCGACGCGGCCTCCCAGACGTGGACGGCGATGGGTTTTTTGTCAAAACTTTCCAACGTGATCATTTTCCGCTCCTTTTTCTATATTTTAACACGCGCGAAAGACGCTGTCAAGCCCTGCGATTTCCATTCTTTCCAGCCATCTCCCTGTATCATTTTCTTGTCAACGGTATGTTCATTCTGTTACAATGCAACTACAAATCCAACGACAGGAGAGAAGAATTATGAAAAAACATCGCATGACAACGCTCTTTCTCGCCGCCCTCATGCTGACGGCGCCCGTCCTTGCCGCCTGCGATTCTGCCGCGGATAAGGTTCTGGAATCCCCCGTCCTCCCCGAGGACGAACCTCTTCTTCCCGAAACGCCCGACGCGCCCGAGACGCCCGCGCTTCCCGAAGAACTGCCCGAAAATACACCCGAAACGCCCGATACGCCGCAATCCCCCGCCCTTCCCGAGGCGCCCGACACGCCCGACGCGGACGAGGACGGCGAGACAGACGAACAGCCCGACGACGAGATCGACATTCCCGTGGTCAGTCTGCAGGCGCAGTATGTGCGCTCGCTCACCAACGGGCTCAACATCCGCTCGGGTGCAGGGACGGGATATGCGTCCCTCGGACAGGTAAATGCGGGCGATATGCTGCACTTCGTCCGCCGCGAGGGCGGCTGGTACGAGACCCGCTACCGCGGAAAAACGGCCTATGTCAGCGCCGAAACGGCGTACACGTCCATGGCTTTTTTGGACAAGGCAAGCGACGACATCGAGGCGATCATCGCCGAGGGCCTCGACCTTCTGGGCGTCCCCTATGTGTACGGCGCGACCCGCCTGCACGACGGAAAAGGCAATTTTCTGAAGGGCTTCTCCAAAAACGCCTTCGACTGCTCCTCGCTCATGCAGTATATCTTCTACACGGGCGCGGGAATCCTGCTCGACGTGACCACCCGCACGCAGGTCAAACAGGGCGTCCCCGTCACCTGGCGCAACATCGAACGCGGCGATCTGCTCTTTTTCACCAACGCCCAGCGCTATAACAAGACGGGCGTGGAACGCATCGGACACGTCGCGCTCTACCTCGGCGAAAACTATATCCTGCACACCGCGAGCGACTATGCCGTCATCGAGGAGATGTCCGCCACCCGCCGCAACTACTTTGTCACCGCACGGCGATTTTTATAAATGCCGTTGCACATCGCGGCAAAACGTGCTATAATGCGGGCATGCTCACAGACGTCCATACCCACAGCACCTTCTCCGCCGACGGCGAAACGCCCCTTGCGGACATGCTCGCCCGCGCGCGGGAGTTGGGAATTTCCTATTACGGCATCGCCGAACACTTCGACTACGACTATCTCACGGACGGCATCCTCGCAGAGGGAAAGCCCGTCCCCATGATCGACGCCGCGGCCTATTTTTCGCAGGCGCGGCGCCTTCAGACGGCCTATGCCCCGCAGATGCGCGTGCTTGCGGGCGGCGAGTTCGGCTATACCGCCAACCCCGACGCACACGCGCTCTATGCCAGCACGATCGCACAATTTTCGCCCGACTTCGTCGTCAACAGCGTGCATACCGTCAACGGCAAGGACGCATGGTTTTCTGAATACTTCGCGGGAAAGACGCGCGAAAAGGCCTATCGCACCTACCTCGAGACGGTGCGCGAAAGTCTGGACGCACCCTACCCCTATGACATCGTCGCGCACATCGGCTACGTCGCGCGCAACGCCCCCTACCCCGACAACCTTCTGCGCTATGCCGATTTTCCCGCCCTCTTTGACGATATCCTGTCCGCGATCGTCGCACGCGGAAAAATTCTGGAGGTCAATTCCTCGGCGCGCGGCGCGGGAGACTTCCTCCCGGGACGCGACATCCTGGAGCGGTACTTCGCCCTCGGCGGGCGCATGGTCTCCTTCGGCTCGGACGCACACCGCATCGACCGCATCGCTCAGGGACGGGAGAAAGTCGTCGCCGCCCTGCAGGAAATCGGCTTTGAAGGCATCACCGTCCCCGACTGCGGAACGTACGTCCTCGTCCCCTTCGACTAGCGCGCCTTTGCAGAGCTTTGCCCGCTGCCGTCTTTTTATAGGCGGACGGCTGCGCTCTCCCTTGCATGAAAGACACAACCGCCGCCCCGCGCCGAATGGCGCGGGGCGG
>CAJFMF010000031.1:8593-36401 GCA_904391375.1 Candidatus Gallimonas faecavium
ACGGGAAAGCCGCCGCATGACGCTTTTTATCGGATGACGCCCTTTGCGAGAAGGACGTCGGCAAGGCGGGCGAACTGAACGGGAGAGAGCGTCTCGCCGCGGACCATGTCCGGAATTTCCGCTTCGGCGAGCGTCTCCTTCGCCTGCGGACGGGAAAGGCCGAACCCGCTCATGAGGTTGTTTTCCAGCGTCTTTCTGCGCCCCGCAAAGGCGCACCGCACGACGGCGCGATAGGCCGCCTCGCTCTGCACGGGAATGCGGCCGGGGCAAAAATCGACGCGCACGATGGCGGAGTCCACATTGGGACGGGGCGTGAACATCGTCCGCGGGACCTTGCGCATGATGCGGGCCTCGCCGCGGAGCGCAATGGCCGCGGTGACGGCGCCGTATTCCGCCGTGCCGGGCTGTGCCGTGAAGCGCAGGGCGACCTCCTCCTGCACCATGACAGTAAGACCGGTGCAGGACGTCGCCTCTTCCAGAAAGCGCATCATGACGGGCGTCGTCACATAGTAAGGCAGATTGGCGACCACCCGATAGCTTCCCAGTTCGCGCTCGAGCGCGGGCAGGTCGGCGCGCAGGAAGTCGCCGAACGCCACCTCCGCATTTTCACAGCCCGCGAGCGTCTCGGCGAGCACGGGGCGGAGCGAAGCATCGATCTCGTAGGCGAGCACCTTCTTCGCCGCACGCGAGAGCGCCCGCGTGAGCGCCCCCGCCCCCGCGCCGATCTCCAGGACGGTGGTCGACGCGTCCACGCCCGCGTCCCGCACGATGGCGTCCAGCAGATTGCTGTCCGTGAGAAAGTTCTGTCCGAACTTCTTCTTGAAGAAAAATCCGTGCTTTGCAAGAACGGTGCGGATCTCTTCCATATCTTCCCTCCGATAATCCCTGCCCGAACGGCAGATACTGCACAGTGAGGGGAACGGCCCCTCCCCACAAAAGAAACAAGGGAGCCGGGTCATCCGGCTCTCTCGCATTTTAATCGATCATGGGACGCACGCGCAGCGGAATGCCCACGCGCTCCGCCACTTTGCGGCACTCCTCCACCTCGCCCGCACCCACGCAGTCCACGACGGAGAACCAGCAGTTCAGTCCGTTTTCGCGGCACGACTGCGCAAAGAAGAGCATGGAGTCGAACGCCATGTCGGGATAGAGCGGACGGCACAGCTTTTCGTACAGTTTGGGGTTGGACGCATTGAGCGAAATGTTGATGCCGTCCAGCTTCCCCACGAGTTCGGGCGCGATGTCGCGCTTGTTGATGATGCTGCCGTGTCCGTTGGTGTTGAGCCGCGTCTTCTTGCCGTGCAGATGCACATAGTCGCACACTTCCAGCATGACGTCCAGCCGATAGGTCGGCTCGCCGAAGCCGCAGAACACGACCTCGTCGCACGCACAGCTCCCGAGCGCCTCCTCCACCTGTGCGGCGGAGGGCTCGCCCTCTTTGAGCCACAATTCATATCCCTCATACGTCTCCTTGCCGTTGCGCACACAGAAGGTGCAGCGGTTGGAACAGCGGTTGGTGAGGTTTACATACAGGTTTTTGCCGATCCGATAGACATATGTATCCATATCTTCCTTCCCGTTTGCGTTTTCTTCATCATTTTCCCAATTTTGAAAAGAGCGTATGCGCGTTTTTGCGCACCTGTTCCGCAAAAAGCGCCTCATCCGTTTCGCGCAGCGCGGCGAGGCGGCGGGCGATGACGGGGATGTTGGCGGACGTGTTCTTCTGCCCGCGGAAGGGCGAAAGATAGGGACTGTCCGTCTCGGTGAGAATGCGGTCCGCGGGACACGCCTTCACGCTCTCCCACACGTTGGCGGCGTTCTTGAAACACGCCACGCCCCCGAAGGAGAAATATGCCCCCAGCTCCGAAAAGGCGGGCAGGTTGGCCGCCCCGTGCGAATAGCAGTGCATGAGAAATCCGCGCTTCAAAAGCGCGCGGTGTTCGCGCAAAAGGGCGAGCATGTCCTGACAGCAGTCCCTGGAATGGATCTGCACGGGCAGTCCCGCCGCATCGGCGAGCACAAGCTGGCGCACGAAGAGCGCCTGCTGGGCCGCGCGCGAGGGGGTGTCCCAGTGATAGTCCAGTCCGATCTCCCCGAGCGCGACGCACTTTTTTTCGGAGAGCAGCGCGGCGATGCCCGCAAGCTCCTCCTCCGACGTGCGCTCCGCCTCGGACGGATGAATGCCCGCCGTGAAGTACATCCCCGCATACTGCGTGGCGATGTCGCGGTGCATACGGCTGTGAAGCAGCGTGTCCCCCGCCAGAATGACGGTGTCCACGCCCGCCGCCCGCACCCGTTCCCACTCGGCGGGAATGTCGTAGCCCTCCTCGGCGAGGTGCGCGTGTACGTCCAGATACATCCCGTACCTCGGCCGCGTCAGCGGATGTTCGCGCCCGACGGCATATCCTTTTCGGGCGAGAGCAGGGAGAGATTCCCCTCCGCGTCCTCGGCGCAGAGCACCATGCCCTCCGACAGCACGCCGCACAGCGTGGCGGGCTTCAAGTTGGTGACGAGGACGACCTTCTTGCCCACCATCTCCTCGGGCGTGTACCACTTGGCGATGCCAGAGACGACCGAGCGCACTTCTCCGCCCACACGGATGGTTTCATGCAGCAGTTTTTTGGACTTGGGAACGCGCTCGCAGGCGATCAC
Source organism: Candidatus Gallimonas faecavium (assembly GCA_904391375.1). Taxonomy (GTDB): domain Bacteria; phylum Bacillota; class Clostridia; order Christensenellales; family Borkfalkiaceae; genus Gallimonas; species Gallimonas faecavium. Next base: position 11,246 of record CAJFMF010000031.1, read on the forward strand.
TTCGCCCACGCGCAGCTCCACCCGCGCAAAGTCGTCGATGGAGATCTGCGCACTTTCCGCGCAGACGTCCTGCTCTTTTTGCGCCGCGGCGGCCGCGGGTGCGGCAGGCGCCGACGCGGACGCCGCGGCGTTCTCGCGTTCGTACTCCGCCTTCTGCGCCGCACGGATCGCCTCCACTCTGGGCGCGATCTCCTTCCAGTCGAAGCGCGCAAACAGCGCCTCGTCCTCTTCCGCCACATGGTTGCCGCTCGGATATTTTCCGAATACGGCGCATTCCTCCAACGTCTTTAACGGCGCGTTGAGATAGCCCGCGATCTTCTCCGCCGTCGCGGGCAGGAAGGGCGCAAGCAGGCTCGCCCCCGTCAGAATGCTCTCCGTCAGGTTGTACAGCACCGTCGCAAGGCGTTCCTTTTTCGCCTCGTCCTTGCCGAGCGCCCAGGGCATCGTCTCGTCGATGTACTTGTTCGCGCGGCGGAAGATGAGGAAGAGCTCGTTGAGGGCGTCGGCGATGTGATAGGCGTCCATGCACGCGGCGACCTTTTCCGCCGCCCCCGTGACGACTGCCCTGAGGTCGTCGTCCACCGCCTCCGCGGCGCCTGCGTTGCGGACTTCTCCGCCGAAGTATTTTCTGGTCATGGCAAGGGTGCGGCGCACCAGATTGCCGAGCGTATTGGCGAGATCGGAGTTGACGCGCTCCGTCATGAGCTCCCAAGTGATGGTGCCGTCCCCTTCGTAGGGCATTTCATGCAGCACGAAGTAGCGCACGGCGTCCACGCCGAATACGGAGACGAGGTCGTCCGCATAGATGACGTTCCCGCGCGACTTGCTCATCTTTTCGCCGCCCTGCAGCAGCCAGGGGTGCGCAAAGACGTGATCGGGCAACGGCTCGCCCAGCGCCATCAGGAAAATCGGCCAGTAAATGGTGTGGAAGCGGGCGATGTCCTTGCCGATGACGTGCAGCGTCTCGCCCTCCTTCCAGTATTTTTCATACAGTTCGCCGCTCGCGCCGTCGGGATCGTACCCGAGCCCCGTGATGTAGTTGGTGAGCGCGTCCAGCCAGACATAGACGACGTGCTTTTCGTCGAAGCCCACCGGGATCCCCCACTTGAACGAGGTGCGCGACACGCACAGATCCTGCAGTCCCTTTTTCAGGAAGTTGTTCATCATCTCGTTCTTGCGCGAGACGGGACGGATGAAGTCGGGATGGCTCTCGATGTGCGCGATGAGGCGGTCGGCATACTTGCCCATGCGGAAGAAGTACGCCTCTTCCTTCTCCTTCTTCACCTCGCGCCCGCAGTCGGGGCATTTTCCGTCCACGAGCTGGCTCTCCGTCCAGAAGCTCTCGCACGGCGTGCAGTACCAGCCCTCGTATTCGCCCTTGTAGATGTCGCCCTGCTCGTAGAACTTGCGGAAGATCTTCTGCACCGCGCGGACATGGTCGGCGTCCGTGGTGCGGATGAAGTTGTCGTACCCGACATTGACGCCGTCCCAGATGGTCCTGATGACGTTCGCCACTTTGTCCACATACGCCTGCGGCGAGACCGAAGCCGCTTTCGCCTTCTCTTCGATCTTCTGGCCGTGCTCGTCCGTTCCCGTCTGGAAGCGCACGTCATAGCCCTGCATCTTCTTGAACCGCACGATGGCGTCCGTCAGAATGGCTTCGTAGGTGTTTCCGATATGCGGCTTGCCCGAAGTATAGGCGATCGCCGTCGTCACATAATAGGGTTTTTTCATGGTGATTTCCCTGCCGTTTTCGTTTTCGCTGAATATTATACTCTATTTTTCGTCGCTTGTAAACTTATTTTGACGACCACGCCGCATTCACCCACCGCACCGCGCCGCCCGCCGTGCGCCGCCATTCCTCGCGCAGAACGGCGCGAATCGCCACGTCCGTCCATTCGTCCGTCGAGAGCAGCCGGACATAGCGGCGCAGGATCCCCTCCTGTTTCATGCCGCATTTCTCCAACACCCTTCCCGACGCCGCGTTCGCCGTCGCATACTTCGCCTCCACGCGCGAAAAGCCCACTTCCCCGAAGAGAAAGGCAAGCACCGCCGTGAGCGCCTCCGTCATGACGCCCCGCCCCCAGAATGCCTGCGCGAGACAATACCCCAGCTCCGCCCGCTCCGAGCGCATATCCGCCGCCACGACCGAGAGATCTCCGATGACTTCCCCCGTCTCCCGCCACACAAGCGCCCAGTGATAGACTTCGGGCGAGGCGGACTGCTCCTCCCACTGCGCAAGAAGCGCGCGCGTGAAGGCGGGCGCGGCGTGCGGCGTCCAGGTGAGATACTTCGTCACCGACGGGTCGCTCATCCAGTTGTCGAACGCCTGCTGAAAGTCCGTCGCGCGAAAGGGCCGCAGATCGAGCCGCGCCGTCTGCAAGGGTTTGCTTCCGAGTTGCTTCATATGACACTCCTTTTCCGCCGCGGCAACGCCCCTTTCTCCATAAAAAAAGCCCGCCGTTCGGCGGGTTTTTTTCAAAGATTTTATGACACGCCAAACTACCGTATTTGCATTGCAAACACGGGATACATGGCGTTGTCAGCGAAAAAGTTACGTCTCATGCCTCTATTGTATTGCATCCGCCGCCATTTGTCAAGGATTTTATGATAATTTTTCGGTCGCCGTCATACAATACCCCATGAACGTCATCTTTGCCGTCGTCTTTCTGGGCGCGGCGCTCGTCTTTCTCCTCGCCGACCCCGAAGGATTCCTCCCCGCCATGCTCGCGGGCGGCGAAAAAGCCGCCTCCGTCTGCCTCGCCCTCCTCGCCTCCTACTGCGTGTGGCTGGGCTTTTTTCAGGTGCTCGAAAAATGCGGCCTCTCCCGCCGCCTCGCACGCGCGCTCTACCCCGCCGCCCGTCGGCTCTTCCGCTCCGAGGACAGACAGGCCCTCGCCCTCGCCTGCCAGAACATCGCCGCCAACCTCCTCGGCCTGCCCGGCGCGCCTACTCCGCTCGGCGTCGCCGCAACGCAGAAATTCCTCGCCGCGCAAAACGGCTACGCCGCCGAAATGCTCTTCGTCCTCAACGCCACCGGCCTGCAGATCCTGCCCACGACCGTCCTCGCCCTGCGCGCCGCCGCAGGCTCCGCTTCCCCTGCCGACATCCTCCTGCCCACCTTCCTCGCGACCCTCCTCTCCACCCTCCTCGGTGCCGCTCTCGTCTGCTTCACCGCTCTCCCCCTGCGCAGGAAAAAGAGGCGCCCCGCATGAAATACCTCTCCCTTCTTCTCCCCCTTCTCTTCATCGCCCTCTTCGCCTTTGCCCTCGTGCGGCGCGTCCGCCTCTACGACTGCTTCACCGAGGGCGTCAAAGGCGCCATCCCCCTCCTCGTCTCCATCTTCCCCTACCTCGTGTCCGTGCTCATCCTGTCCGAACTCTTTGAACAAAGCGGCCTCTCCGCCGCCCTCACGCGGACGCTCTCCCCCCTCTTCTCCGCCCTCGGCATCCCGCCCGAAATCGGGAAACTCGTCCTCGTCAAACCCTTCTCGGGCAGCGGCTCCACCGCCCTCCTGACCGACCTTCTCGCCCGCTTCGGCCCCGACAGCTACATCGGCCGCTGCGCCTGCGTCGCTTACGGCTCCAGCGAGACCGTCTTCTTCATCTCTGCCGTCTACTTCGCAGGAAGCAAAAAGAATCTCGCACGCCCCGTCCTCATCGCCCTCTTTTCCAACTTCATCAGCCTCCTCTTCGGCTGCCTCCTTTGCAGACTCCTATAATTTTTTGATATTTTTTATGCGAGACTTGACAATCTTTCTGTAAGGGATTATACTATATATCAAAATCAGAAAAAAGGAGAGAAACATGAAAGGAATCGGTCTTATCTTATTCAGCATCGCCATGTTTGTATTCGGCATCTTTTCCGCCGTGATGCTCTTTCAATCGGATTGGTATTTCTGGGTCGCCACCTTGCTGATCGCCCTCATTGCAGGCATCATTACCGCCATTCTCGGGCTGATCCTGGTCTGCCGACAAGATTCTTCCCGCAAAACCCGCGAACAGGATGCTCCCGCCCTGCATTGGCAGGAAGAGCCGAAGAAATAACGATTTTTTCCGAACGCCTTTGCCTTCACGGCAAGGGCTTTTTCTTTTGAAATGTTATTTATAAAATCCGCAGGCTCCCGCTTTTCCTCGCAACGGCCGCCCTCACATCGCCCCCTTAACGCCCTCGCATCGGAGAAATTTGTGTGTTCGAATAATTTTTGAAGGAATTTTTGATCGAATTTTTTTTCATTTGCGATAAATTCACAGAATAAAATTTTTTGATTTTTTTCGACGAAATGTTTTACTTTTCGTATGCGGGCGGTTATAATATGGGTGTCAAAAGCGAGAGGGACATCGATTGCCTCCGCCGAGACATTCAACCAGCTCATCATTTTTCCCCCTTATCATATAGTAATTCCCCGAGACGCAAGTCTCGGGGAATTACTATTTTTTCCTGTTTCGGCGCACCTTTTGTCCGTTGATTTCCGCCGCCCCGAGAGATACGCCTGCCGCCTGTCGACGGGCATACGGGGTCGGGCGGGAAGAAACTGAGCGCACCCTTCGGGCGGGCAAGCAAGCCATCGCGACAAATGCGCAGGCTTTGCACCGAAATACAGAACGCCCCCTTCGGACGGGCATACCGTCCCCTTACGGCGGGCGCACGGAGCGAGGCCGAGAAAGAAAGACGGATTCGGCAAACGGAGGGGGCACAAATTCGGTCATAAAAAACGCGCGCCGCCGCGGCTTTTGCCGCGGCGGCGCGCTGATTTGTTTTCTGCGGGAAATGTCAGCGCGCTTCCGTGACGGCGGGAAGCGGCGCGTTTTCTTCCTTTTGGGGCTTTCCGGAGGCGGCTTTTTCCGCAAACACCAGCAAGACGGAGTACATAAGCCCCGGCCCCATGTTGAACATATGGCAGTCGGTGAGGCTGGTGAGCAGCAGCGCCGCGATGCAAAGGAGCGTGACGATCTTTTCCGCGTTGGGGCGGCGCAGGCAGAGGACGAGCGTCTGGATGCGATGGAAGGCGTATGCCGCGAGCGCGACCGTTCCGCCCGTGGCGATGAGCTGGAAGAAGGTATTGTGCGAGCGCAGAGCGAGGAACATGCCCTCGGGGGTGCCGTCGGTGAATTCGGTGAACATGCCGTTCTCCGTCATGACGGTGCCGGGGGTCTTGTAGAATCCGACGCCGAACACGGGATGTTCCAGGAAGCGCTGCCAGCAGGCGCGCCAGGTGTCGAAGCGGGCGGAGTCGTTGAAGCCCTGCGAAATGACCGAGGCGAACAGGTCGACGAACTGCTCGCGGAATACGAGGATCCCGACGACGGCCGCGGCGAGGAAGGCCGCATAGACGACGAAATGCCAGCGGCGTTCTCCCTTTTTCGCGCCGACGAGAGTGGCCATGACACAGCCGAGATAGACGATCGACCCGAAGAGCATGGCGCCGCGGCTCTGAGTGAGCAGCGTGCCGAGGTAGTACACGGTGCCGAGGATCGTGAACAGCCAGCCGTTCTTCTTTTTGACGGCGAACCAGACGGGCGCGGGCATGCACATTGCCATCATGCACCCGACGTTGTTGTAGATGCCCCACCCCGTGTACAGGTTTCCGCGGTTGATCCCGCCGTCCGCGCCGATCACGCCGGGGTTGAAGTACATTCCCGCGATCTCGGCGAGCAGGCCCGCCCCGACGACGGTGACGACGAGCGGCAGATAGCCTTTCGGGACGTTGTCCCAGCGGACGGTGAAGTAAAAATAGAAGTAGAAGCCGCACAGCGCGGCGATCTGGACAAACCCCATCAGCACGGTCTTTGAGTCATAGTAGGGCGAGAGCAGACCGCTCAGAAGATAGGCGGCACCGAGCGCGAGATACCCCCAGAGCAGTTTGGGAACGCCGCGTTTTTCTCCCCGCATCTGGATCGAGATGAGCCGCCCCGCCAGGACGACCACGATCACGGCGACCGCATAGAAGAGCGCGAGCTGGCCCTCCGGCTGACCGAAGAGCGAATCGGGGAACTTCGCGGGATTGTTCTTCGCCGAAAAGGTCATGTATCCGCACACCACCATCGGCGTGATGGGCAGCATATCGTCGCAGAAGAGCACGATGAGCAAGCCAAAGAAGAGATAGAGGTAGATGACGGCGATTTCGACGCCGAAGAGTTCGGAACACGCCATCAGCAGTACGGCGACGCCGACAAACCATCCCGAGCGGAAAAACGTGCGCATCGCCGCAACGGCGCGCGCGCTATTCAATTGAGGAAACGCCTCCGTAAGCATGTTCTCATTATACTCCCGCGCAACGCGCTTGACAAGTGCTTTTGAAAAGAAAAACGCCGTTCCCGCAATTTTCGCGGCGCATCCGTTTTTTTCGCACGGTCCCGCCGCCCTTGTGTGCAGGCCTTCCCCGCGCTTCTTTCTTATCCTCTTTTTCGTGTTTTTACGGCGCGCCCGTCTGCTTCGCCGTTTACAGATCGAGCGCCTCGCGGTAGACGTCGCTCTTGGACAGGCCGCGGTCGCGCGCCGTGCGTTTGAGCGCCTCTTTTTTGTCCAGTCCCTGCTCCATATAGGCGCGGACGTGTTCGCGCACGGAGAGGGCGTTGAGCGGATTCTGCGTCTCTGCCGCCCCTTCGACGACGAGAACGTACTCCCCCCGTTTCTCCCCCGGCAGGCCCTCGGAGAGGAGAAAGGCAAGGCTCTCCTCGTGGATCTTGGTGATCTCCCGCACGGCGCAGGCGCGGCGTTCGCCGAATACCTCGAACATGGTGCGCACGTCGCGGTCCACGTCCTGCGGCGCGCTGTGAAAGAGCAGCGTCTCGCGCGCGGCGGCATAGCGTTCCAAAAGCGCGCGGCGCTCCGCATTTTTCTCGGGCAGGAACCCGATAAAGGTGAAACGGTCGGCGGGAAACGCGGACAGGATGAGCGCACAGAGCGCGGCGTTCGCGCCCGGGAGAACGGTGTACGGCTCGCCCGCCTCCTTGAGGATCCGACATACCTCGCGCCCCGGATCGGAGACGACGGGCATGCCCGCGTCCGAGACGATACACACGCGCTTTCCCTCCCGCGAAAGGGCGAGAATGCGCTCCGCCGCCTCCCGCTCGTTGAACTTGTGGCAGGCAAAGAGCGGTTTTTTGATCTCGTACGCGTTGAGCAGACGGATCGTGTGACGGGTGTCCTCGCAAAAGACGGCGTCCGCCGCCCGCAGCGATTCCAGCGCGCGCAGGGTGATGTCTTTCAGATTTCCGATGGGTGTGGCGACCAGTTCGATCATTGCTTCCTCCTCTCGTTGGACAAAGCCGGCAAAAGATCACAGCCAGGCTTGCCCCCCTTGACCGCCGCGACCAGCACGGCGTACGGCTTTGCCCCCGTTTTGCCCGCAACGGGCGCGACTTTTTTTGTCTCCAACCCGTGCGCGTGCAGCGTATAGATGACCTCGGCAAGGCGGTCGGCACGGTGAACGAGCGCAAACCGTCCGCCGAATTTCAGACAGCGCGCGGCCGCCGCACACAGCTCTTCCAGCGTCAGGGAGAGTTCCTTGCGGCAGAGCGCCTTGCCCGCGTCGGCATTTTCAAACCCGCCGCGCTCGTAGGGCGGATTGCACAGAATGAGCGAAAACGCCTCGACGTAGCGCGCGGGGATGTCCTGAACGCGCACGTTCTCCACCGTAAAGACGTCCTCCAGCCCGTTGAGCGCCACCGTGCGCGCACTCATCTTTGCGAGCGCCGTCTGCATCTCAAAGAGCGTCACGTGCTCCACGCCCGTGTTCTCCGCATAAAAATGCAGGCCGACAATCCCGCTCCCCGAACAAAAATCCGCGACACGCTCCCCCCGTTTTGCGCGCAGAAACCGCGCCAGCAACACCGCGTCCGACGTGAACCGATAGAGCGCGGTGTCCTGCAAAATACGATAGTCCCCGATGAGCAGCTTTTCCTCGACTTCCATGCCGTCCCCCGAAAAGAAAAACCCGTGGTCGGCTTTGAGCGTATCCACGGGTTTTTTCCTGCTTCTCACAGAATGTCACCGCGCCTTACGCGGGAATCCTGTGACCTCATTCACTCCGCCTTGATCGCGCCGACGGGGCAGCCGTCTTCGCAGGCGCCGCAGTCAATGCACACATCGGGATCGACGACATACTTGTTGTCGCCGGGAGCGATGGCGTTGACGGGGCAGGTATCTGCACATGCGCCGCAGGAGATGCATTCGTCCGAAATAACGTGAGCCATTGCGATAACCTCCGAAATAAATCTATGTGTGTATTATAACACAACTTTGTCCGTTCGTAAAGTCTTTTGCCGAATTCGCTTCCGCTTTTTCAGGAATTTTTCTCCGTCTGCTCCGCGGGCGCCTGTACGGGCGCACGATCGGGCTGCGGGTTGCGTTCTGCCTGCGGGGCGCGGTCGGACTGCGACGGCTTTCCCGCCTTCGGATTGTCGGACTCGGGACGGCGGGAAGGCTGACCCGAGGGCGCGGGAGAGCGGTGCAGACGCATGTTCTGCCCGCCGTGTCTGTCGCCGCGCGGGCCGCGTGCGTCGTTTGATTCGCGATCGGGCTTTCCGTGTCCGCCGCGGGACTTGTCCGTCCGAGGACGGGCGTTCTGTCCGCCGTGTTCCTTGGGACGGCCGCCGCGGTCGGGACGATCGGAGCGTTCGGGACGGTCGCCGCGCGGACGCGCGTCGCCTTCGGGGCGCGAACCGTCTGCCGCCGCAAGCTCGTTCTCCGCCGAGGGAAGGGGAGCCTGTTCCGCTTCCGCGCGCTCCTTCCCCTCTTTGTCCGCCTTGTCGGGCATCTGCTCGCCGCGGCGCACCTGGTCGGCGGGGAAATCGCGATAGACGTACACGCCGTCCTTTTCGATCCTGACGCGCACCTCCATCTTCAGCATATTGACGGAGACGACGCTGCCGCGGCCCTCCGGCGTGGAGACGTTCGCCCCGAGCTTGGGCACCTGCTTGCAGACCGAGGCATAGTACTCGTCCTCATAGGCAAGACAGCACATCAGTCTGCCGCACAGCCCGCTGATCTTGCCGGGGTTGAGGGAGAGGCCCTGATTTTTCGCCATCTTGATGCTGACCTTTTTGAAATCGGGCATACAGCCCGCACAGCAGACCTCCCGTCCGCAGGGGGCGATGCCGCCAAGAATGCGCGCTTCGTCGCGGATGCCCACCTGCCGCAACTCGATGCGCAGATGGAACACGCTCGCAAGGTCGCGGACGAGCTCGCGGAAATCGACGCGCCCCTCCGAGGTGAACGTGAACACCACCTTGCTGCCGTCGAAGGTAAATTCGCAGTCGATGAGCTTCATGGGAAGTTCGCGCGCGGCGATCTTCTCCTTGCAGATGCGCATTGCCTCGGGACGGCGCGCTTCCTGTTCGGCGAGCACCGCCTTGTCCCGCTCGGTCGCGATGCGGATGACGTTTTTGAGCGGCTGGACGACCGATTCGTCCGGCACCTCGCGCAGCGGATCGACGACGATGGCATATTCCAGGCCGCGCGCCGTCTCCACGATGACGCCCTGCCCCTGTTCGAGCGTAAGGCCGCCCGCGCCGAAATAGTAGGGCTTGCACCCCTTTTTGAATCTGACTACGACAACCTGTGCCATATTTATGACCTCCTGTCAAGTCGGGCGTTTCCCCGACGGATATGAAGGGTCTGCGCCGCGCGCCCCTTCGATGCGCAGAGCCAGCGTGAGCGCCGCCTGCGCGGGATTGGCATTGAATTGCAGTTCGCGCTCGGCGTCGGCCGCATAACGGAGCGCATGAACGGCCGCGCCCGCCCCGTACCGCGCCGCAAGCGGGGCGATCTCTTTTTCGGGCAGGACGAGGTACTGCCGCTGTCCCGCCGCGCAGAACATGACGTCGCGCAGGACAAGGCGCACCGCCGCAAAGAACGGCTTGCCACGCTCCCCCGCCGTCCGACAGAGCGCTATGCGGTCCTCGCCCGCAAGAAAGCGCTCGGCAAGGCGGAAGTCCTCGCCGCCGCCCGCGAGCAGCTGTTCGGCGACGGACAAGATCCCGCCGCACGCGGCCGCCGCGGCGTCTGTGCCGGGCGATGCGGCGTGCATCCGCCGCAGCGCCCCCGCGATCGCCTGTTCGGAAAAGGGCTCCACCCGCCGCACGTTGGCGCGCGAGAGCACGGTCGGGAGCACGGTGTGTTCCGCCGTCGCCCCTGCGAGAAAGAACACGCCCTCGGGCGGTTCCTCGAGCAGTTTGAGCAGTTTGTTCTGCACGAGCGGCGTGACCGTCTGAAAGGCGTCCAGCACGAAGAGCTTCTTCGTCCCCTCGACGGGCCGCAAAAGGCTCTCGTCGGAGATCTCGCCCGCCAGGTCGGCCGACAGCTTTCCGCCCGCCGAAGGATAGATGAGACAGTCGGAATAGCTCTCCTCGTCGATGAGCCGCGCCGTGCGCGACCCGTCCTCCGCACCGAAAAACGCCTTGGCGCACTCCTTCAAAAAGGCGCGCAGATAGACGGCGTCCGGAAAGAGCACGAGCGTAAAATGTGCCTCGCCCGTCCTTGCCCCCTCCGCGAGAGCGCGGTATGCCGTTGTCGTGCGAAAGAGCTGCTGCATATCATTCCTCTTCGTAGACCGTGATCCTGCCGTCCGTCAGCCCGAACGTGTGCCGCGCCTTTTTCAGACGCGCCGCTTTCTCCGCGGTGATCACTTCCCCCGCGGCAATCAGCGGAACGCAGGGCGGCACGATGCCGCACGCCCGCGCACACGTCCGCCCCGCCGCCTTTTCAAGCTCAAGAAGGACGCACTTCCCCGAAGCCCTGCCCATGCGGGCGGGGGACGCCTCGGTCGGCGCGCGGGGAAGTCTGCGCGCAAGACGGACGAGCGTTTTCAGCTCCCGCACCTTCGTCGCGGGCGAGAGATAGAACATGAGAACGCTGCCGTCATTGAATTCGGGATAGACGCCGTGCGCCTCCAGATAGGCCTCGGCGGCGTCCGCCGCCCCGCCGAAGGGCAGGACGATCTTGCTCCAGTCGTCGTTTTCCAGCGCGGAAAGCGCCGCCTTCGCCCGCGCCGCCGCCCGCTCGATGCGCGGATTGCGGGGGAACTTGACGGCATATTCGATGCTGGCGAGAATGGGATAGGAGGGCGAGGAGGTGCGGAAATACCCGACCGCCCTTTCAAGAAGGGACACCCATGCGCCCCGCGCGGAGACCACCGCCCCCTGCGTGAGTGCGGGAAGCGACTTATGCACGCCGTCCACCCAGAGATCGGCATATCGCCCCGCATATTGCGCCGTGCCGTGCAGATGCGATCCGTGCGCGCCGTCCACGGCGAACGGCTTACCCTGCGCGTCGCACAGCGCGCGCGCCGCCGCAAGCGGCGCAAAAAATCCGTAGTAATCGGGAGAGGTGAGCAGGAGCGCGTCCGCCTGCGCAAGTCCCGCCGCGAGCGCGTCCGCCGTCGGCTGTGCGGGGAACCCCTGCGCGCTGTCCTGCGCGAGCAGAACGGGCGTCAGCCCCATCACTTCGCACGCGTGAAAGACACTTTTGTGCGCATACGTCGGCACGCAAATGCGACGGCACCCCGCAAGACGCAGGGCATAGAGCATGGAAAAGACGCCGCAGGTCGACCCGTCCGTCAGGAAAAAACTCGCGTCCGCCCCCAGGACGGAGGCGACGTCCGCCTGCGCCGCGGCGATCACGCCCGTCGGGTCGGCAAGGTCGTCCGAATAGGGCAGCTCGGTGATGTCCGCACCCGCCCGCTTATGCCCCGGCGTGTGAAAGGAGATGTGCCGCTTCTGCGTGCGCAGCATCTGCGCAATGTGACAGCGCATCACCGGTACGTTTCCACCAGATAGCGCAGGAAGGAGACCGTCTCGAAATTGAGATCCTCCCCGAAGAGATAGCTGTTGTAGAGCACCACGAGATTGATGTTCTCCGTCGTGCGCTTGCCCTCCGAATCGGTGTAGCAGACAAGGTCTTTCAGCCCGTTCAGCCCGCCGACGTCGATGCCAAGATGCAGCGTCCGCACGGAGCCGTCCTCCTCTTCAAAGTCATAGGCCGTGTGCGAAAGCGTGCCGTCTTCAAAGACCCCGCGCACGAAGAGATAGTCCTCGCGCAGCTTTTTCAGACGCGCCTTCTCCTCCTCCACGCCCATCGCCTTCTGCTCCGCCGTGCGGTAGCGCTTGTCCTTGTCGTTGCGGCGGGTGAAGCTCTGCTCGGGCGACGTCGTTCCGTCAAACGCATCGTCCGTCTCCCAGTCCGCCCCGAAGAACTCCGCAAGATAGTCCTCGCAGAGCGCCAGATAGTATTCCGTGTCGTAGATCGCCGCAGGCGCCGACGCGTCCGCATGCACCGCGCTCCCGCCCGCAAAATTGTACAGCTGCGACTGCTCCGCAATCTTGGGCTGTCCGTTTTCGTCGAGAACGTATTCGCCGTTTTCGTCCGTCTCGTACGTCGGGTTGTCCGTCATGAACATGACCGTCCCCTGTCCCGCCGCCCGACGCGCCTGAAAGACCGAGTCCGCATAGCTGTTGCCCGCAAAACTCTCCGCCGTCGCCGTCAGAACGTCGTAGGAGAACACCTTCTTCTCCATGAGCGCGTCGCCCAGATCGGAGAAGTTCTCCCCCGCCTGCACGTCGGTGTATGCGTAGATCCCGTATTCCTGATCCTGCCGCGGACGGGTCGCCGTCATCGTGAACAGCAACACCAAAACCAGCACGAACGCAAGGATCGTGCCGAGCATCTTCAGCCAGTCATACGATATGAGATTGCCAAGCCTCTGTCTGGTAATGCGTGCGTCCATCCGTCCCTCCTTTTCCTCGCACGGCCCCGAATGTGCCAAAAGGCACGGAAAGAGTTCCGTGCCCCGCGCTTTATTTTTTGGGTTTCATCGTGGGGAACAGGAGGACGTCGCGGATGTTCGCGCTGTCCGTGAGCAGCATGACGAGCCGATCCACCCCGAATCCGAGCCCGCCCGTGGGCGGCATGCCGTATTCGAGGGCGTTCAGGAAGTCCTCGTCCACTTCGGCGTTGGCGCCCTGCGCGCGCTTCCTGGCCGCCTGTTCCTCCATGCGCTGGCGCTGATCGATGGGATCGTTCAGCTCGGAGAAGGCGTTGCCCATCTCCATGCCGCAGATGAAGTATTCAAACCGTTCGGTCATCGCAGGATCCTCCGGCTTGCGCTTGGCAAGCGGACTGATCTCCACGGGATAGTCATAGACAAAGGTGGGCTGGATGAGCTTGTCCTCCACGAAGGCGTCGAAGAACGCCGCGAGGATATGTCCCTTGGTGTCCTTGCCCGCTTCCGTCTCCACGCCGTGCGCCTTTGCGGCGGCACGCGCCTCTTCGTCCGAGGCAATGGCGGAGAAGTCCACGCCCGCATATTTCCTGACCGCCTCGGTCATGGTCAGGCGCTCCCAGTGCGAAAGGTCGATCATGTTCCCGCGGAACGGCACCTGCAGCGTCCCGCATACGCGCTCGGCGACGTGCTTGTACAGCCCTTCGATGAAGTCCATCATGTAGCGGTAATCGACGTACGCCTGATACATCTCGATGGTGGTGAACTCGGGGTTGTGCGAGGCGTCCATGCCCTCGTTGCGGAAAATGCGCCCCACTTCGTACACCTTTTCGTATCCGCCGACGATGAGCCGCTTCAGATACAGCTCCGTCTCGATGCGCAGGTACATATCGATGTCGAGCGCGTTGTGATGCGTCTTGAACGGACGCGCATCCGCGCCGATCTCCAGCGTCAGAAGGACGGGCGTCTCCACTTCCATGTAGCCGTTCCCGTCAAGATAGGCGCGCACCTCGCGCAAAATGGCCGCGCGACGGCGGAAGGTCTCCCGCACGTCCGCGTTCATGATGAGATCGACGTGCCGCAGACGGTACTTCATGTCCACGTTGGTGAGACCGTTGTACTTCTCGGGCAGCGGAAGAAGGGACTTCGTGAGCATCTCCAGATGGGTCGCGTGAATGGTCACCTCCCCCGTCTGCGTCTTGAACACCGTGCCGCGCACGCCGACGATGTCGCCGATGTCGAAATCCTTCTTGTATGCCATGTACACGTCTTCGCCGACGTCCTGACGGGTGACATAGATCTGAATGTCCCCCTGCGCGTCCCGAACGTGCGAGAACGAGGCCTTGCCCATCACGCGGCGCGACATAAGCCGCCCCGCGACGGATACCTCTTTGCCCTCCCATGCGGCAAAGTTCTCCTTCACGTCGCCCGAACGCGCCGTGACGGCATACTTGGTCTTGAGATAGGGGTTATGCCCCTCCTCGGTGATCTTCTTGAGTTTTTCGCGGCGAATACGCGCCTGCTCGATGAGTTCGCTGCCGTCCGGAGCGCTGTTGATCTTCTCTTCCATAATTTTTAGCCGATTGTCTGTTTCTTTGAATGTCTGCTTACTTGATCGAAAGGATCCTGAGTTTGTAATCGCCGTTGGGCGCCTGCACGGTGACCGTCTCGCCCGCCTTTCTGCCCATGAGCGCCGCGCCCACGGGGGACTCGTTGGAGATGATGTTCTTCATGGGATCGGCCTCGGTCGTCCCCATGATGGTGTACTCCACGTCCTCGTCGAAGTCCATGTCGTGTACCTTCACCACCGACCCGAAATGCACGGCGGAGTTGTCCGCATTCTCCTCGATGACCTTCGCGTTCTTGATCTGGAAGTCCAGCTCCTCGATCGCAAGTTCGTTGGCCGCCTGTTCGTTGCGCGCCGCATCGTATTCCGCATTTTCCGAAAGATCCCCGTGACTGCGCGCCTCGGCAATGCGGCGGACGATCTCCTCCCGCTTGACCTTCCGAAGATACTCGAGTTTTTTGACAGCCTCCTCGTACCCCTGCTGCGTCATGAGAAATTCTGCCATCTTTTTTCTTACCCTCGCTTTCTTCCGCCCCTCTGCGGAAAATCTAAAATTGACCCCCGCAACCGAAGTTTTTGCGGGAGTCTCCGAAAGACCCGTGACTTCCCCAGGGGGAAATCACGGGCTTTACCGTTCTATATTATATGGCATTCGCGTGAATTTGTCAACCGCTTTGCCCTGCGTTACGCGTTTTTCCCGATTTTTTCCACAAAGCGCGCCATGCGCGCCGCCGCCTCTTTCAGCTCGGCCATGCCCGTCGCATACGAGCAGCGCACGTGGTATTTCCCGCACGCGCCGAAGGCGTCCCCCGGCACGACGGCGACCTGTTCCTCCATGAGCAGCCGCTCCGCGAACTGTTCGCCCGTGAGTCCCGTGCGCTCCACCGACGGAAAGGCGTAGAACGCCCCGCGCGGTTCAAAGCAGGAAAGGCCCATCTCCCGAAACGCTCCGACCAGAAAACGGCGGCGCTTGTCGTACTCCGCGCGCATGGCGGCGACGGCGGAAAAGCCGTCGGCAAACCCGCCCGCGAGCGCGGCGACGGCGGCGTGCTGGGCGACGCGCGGCGCACAGAGCATGGTGTACTGATGCACCTTCAGCATGGCGGAATCGAGCGCGGCGGGCGCGCAGGCATAGCCGATGCGCCAGCCCGTCATGGCGAACGCCTTGGAAAATCCCGAAAGCAGCACGGTGCGCTCCCGCATCCCGGGAAGTGATGCGATCGAACAGTGCGCGCCGCCGTAGGTGAGTTCGGCGTAAATCTCGTCCGAAATGACGAGAAGATCGTTTTCCTCGATAACGGGCAGGAGATTTTCGAGCTGCGCGCGCGTCATGACGGCGCCCGTCGGGTTGTTGGGGTACGCCAGAATGATGGATTTCGTGCGCGGCGTGACGGCCGCCCGCACGGCCTCGGGCGTCAGGATGAAATCGTTTTCCGCCCCGCACTTCACGGGGACGGCAACGCCGCCGCACAGGGCGATGATGGGTGCGTACGACACATACGCGGGGTCGGGCACGAGCACCTCGTCCCCCGCCTCGCAGGTGGTGCGCAGGACGAGGTCGATCCCCTCGCTCGCCCCCACCGTGACGATGATGTTCTCCGCGCCGTACGTCACGCCGAACCGCGTTTCCAGATAGCGCGCAATGAGCTCCCGCAGTTCCTTCAGCCCGCGGTTGCCCGTATAGGACGTGTATCCCTTTTGCAGCGAGCGGATCCCCGCCGTACGGATGTCCCACGGGGTCACAAAGTCGGGTTCCCCCACGCCGAGGGAGATGGCGTCGGGCAACGTCTCCACGATGTCGAAATATTTGCGGATCCCGCTGGGGCGGAGCGCCTTCGCCCGCTCGGTCAGAAAGTCTCTCATGCCTGAACGGGAAGTCTCCCCGTTTTGTCACGTTTTGACGTAAGCGCTCCCTCGATTTTGTACTTCTTCAAGATAAAATGCGTCGCCGTGGACAACACGCAGTCAAAGGTGGATATGCACTCCGACACAAAGCGCGACACCGCCTTGATGGAGTTCGCCTCCACGATGACGAGCAGATCGTACGCCCCGCTCATGAGATACAGCGTCTTGACTTCGTCGTGCGCGGCGATCTCCTCCGCGATCCCGTCAAACCCCGATCCGCTGCGCGGCGCGATCTTCACTTCGATGAGCGCCTCGACGCATTCGTCCTCTTCTTCGTCCAAATTGGCGATCGCCGTGTATTTCACGATGGTGCCGCGCTTCTCCATGGCACGGACGGCGTCCTGCACCCGCGCCTCCTCTTCGCCCAGCATCACGGCGATCTCCTTGCAGTTCGTGCGGCAATCTGCCTGCAGAATGCCCAGAATGTCCCGCTCCAGCTTGTTCATGCGCTCACCTCCGATCGATTCTTATAAGTTATTATACAGGACCCCGCCCCTCCTGTCAAATTCTATTTGCTTTTTTCCCCAAACTTTCGTATAATAGTCCTATGTTCCGCATCTGGGGAAAAGTATTAAAAGACGGCCACATCGTCCGTCAGGTCACCTACGAACGCGAGGAGAAGTTCTCCTATTCGCGCTTCTTTTCCTATCTCACCGATATCTGCGACGCCCTCGACGTCCCTACCCCCGTCCTCCTCAAACCCCATATCTTCAACTACGCCAAGTTCAATCACGTCATCTTCCGCCCCTCTGACTTCATGGAGGACGTCCCCTTCGACCGTTTGGTCCTGGAAAATATCCTGTGACCTACCGTCGGAAACGATTTTGCTCCGCCGCCCGCATGCGGGCGGCCTGCGCCGCGCACGCCGCGGCTTTTTTCTTGCTCCGACCGTCGGGACGGGGCGCTTCGGGAGATCGGGACGCAGGCGGCACCAACGGCACGAGCGGTGCAAAGGGACGGGACAGGCAAAAAAACGGCGCAGACGGGCAGATGAAATTTTTCTGCGGCGGCTGAGCGAAAGCAAACTCTGTTGACAAAATATACATTTTTTGTTATGATAAAAAGGAGGATTTTCTGACGGGCGGTAACGGAATGCACGAGAAACGAGAGAAACGAAAGACCCTCTGGGTCAAAAAGCGCCATGCGCGCGTATTTGCCTTTTTGCGGTTTGCGATGGGCGGGTTCATGCGGCTGAAGTATCACTATCGGGCGGAAAAGGCGCCCGTCCGAAAGGGGCCGTGCCTGATTTTGCACAATCACCAGGCGACGATGGATCCGTTTTTTGTCTCCAAGTCGTTCCGCTTTCCGATCTATTTTGTCTGTTCGGACGATCTCTTCAACCTGAAGGTCTCCCCCCTCATCCGCTATCTGGCGGCGCCCATTCCGAAGTCCAAGTCCGTGAGCGATCTGGCCGCCGTCAAAAATACCCTGCGCGTTCTGAAAGAGGGCGGCGCCGTAGGCATTGCGCCCGAGGGAAACCGCACGTTCAGCGGACGCGAATGGGAGATCTTCCCCGAAGCCATTGCAAAGCTCGTAAAAGTCGCCAACGTCCCCGTCGTTTTGTTCAACCTGTGCGGCGGCTACGGCACCGACCCCCGCTGGGGACACAGCATCCGCCGCGGGACGAAATACGTCGGGCGCGTCAGGCGCATTCTCTATCCCGACGACTACAAGGATCTGTCCGTCGAGGAGCTGTACGCCGTCATCAAAGAGGGGCTCAACGTGGTGGACGCCGACTCCGGCGAACGCTACAAGAGCCGCAGGCGCGCCGAGTTCATCGAACGCGTGCTCTATCTCTGCCCCGTCTGCAATCGGATCGGGACCATCTCGTCCAAAGGGACGCACTTCGTCTGCTCGCACTGCGGCACCAAGGCCGAATACACCGAACAGCTGACCATCTCGCCCCCCGTCGCAGGCTTTTCCAAGATCTACGAATGGTACGACTGGGAACGCGAAAAACTGCCCGAACACCTGCTCGCTGGAGAGACGCTCCGCGACGAGGGCATCCGCTTCATCGACAGCGTCAAGCTGAAACGAAAGATCTTCCTGGACGGCCACGCCGTCGCCATGGACAAAGATGTCCTCACCGTTACGGGCAAAACGGGGACGTCTTCCTTCCCGCTCGCCGACATCGACGCGATGGCGGCCGTCGGGAAAAAGAAATTCAATTTCTACTACCACGGAAAGATCTATCAGATCAAGGGTCACAAGCGCTTTTGCAGCGTAAAATATGTCCATGCCTTCAACGGGCTCCGCGCCATAAAAAAAGCGCAGTCGGCAAATTCCATTTCGGAGGAACAGCAACCAACATGAGTTTCGCAGACGTCGGGATCTGGACGTTCATCATGATCATTGCGACTTTGCTCGCAAGCATGCTCATCGCCAGTATCCTCAAACACTTCATCCCCTTCCTGCGCAAGACGCTCATTCCCGTCTCCGTGCTCGGCGGCATCATTCTGCTCATCATCTCCACCGTCGTCTACTTCACCGCAGGGAAATACCTCTTCAACCTGTCCGTCTACGGCGACGGCTCCGACGGCGCCGCCTCCGGCATGGAAGTGCTCGAGATGATCACCTACCACTGCCTTGGCATCGGGTTCATCGCCTCGGGTATGCGCGGGTCCAAAAAGAAATTCACCAAAAAACGCGCCGTCGAGATCTTTGACTCCGGCGTCACCACCGTCAACGGCTACCTCATTCAGGCGTTCGTCGGCCTCATCATCACCATCATCGCCGTCTGGGTCTTCAAGACGCCCGGCATGATCTCCGCCGCCGGCATTCTGCTCGCCTTCGGCTTCGGCCAGGGCACGGGACAGGCCCTCAACTACGGCACGATCTACGAACAGGACAACGGCTTTGCGGGCGGCGCCAACTTCGGCCTGACCGTCGCCGCGCTCGGATTCCTGGTCGCGTGCATCGGCGGCGTCATCTACATCAACGTCATGCGCAAAAAAGGATACATCAAGATCGATTCCTCCGTGCGCCGCTCTACCCTCGCCGACTACGAGGACGAAAACGAACTCCCCGCCGTCTCCTCCGTCGATAAGATGACCGTGCAGGTCGCCATCGTCCTCGCCGTCTATGCCGTCTCCTACGGCATCATGGCAGGCCTCTCCGCCCTGCTCCCCTCTCTGGAAAATACCCTCTTCGGGTTCAACTTCCTCATCGGCGTGCTCCTCACCGTCCCCGCCAAGGCCCTCCTCAACAAACTCTACGACAAGGGCATCGTCAAAAAACGCATCGTCAACAACTACATGATGGACCGCCTGAGCGGACTCGCCTTCGACCTCATGATCGTCGCGGGCGTCGCCGCCATTCAGCTCCCCCTCCTCGCCGATTACTGGCTCGTCCTGCTCCTCCTCGCGCTCTTCGGCACCCTCGTCACCTTCGTCTATACCAACCTCGTGTGCAAGAAGCTCTTCCCCTCCTATCGCCATGAACAGTTCCTCGCCTTCTTCGGAATGCTCACCGGAACCGCCAGCACGGGCATGATCCTCCTGCGCGAGATCGACGGCAGCTACCGCACCCCCGCCAGCGAAAACCTCGTCTACCAGAGCCTGCCCGCCATCGTGTTCGGCTTCCCGCTCATGTTCCTGGCCCCCTGGGCCGCCGAGAGCAATATGACCGCGCTCATCGTGCTCATCATCATCGGCGCATGTTTTATCGTCCTCAATGTCCTCCTGTTCCGCAGGAGCATCTTTCGGAAACAATTCGCCCGCGCCGACGCCAGACACGCGGCGTTGTCCGAAGCACAAGGCTCTGCCGACGCCTCCGCAACAGACGGCACAGAGGACAGCTCGGAAGACGGCACAACAGGCGGCTTTACGGGCGGCGCGTCCGACGGCAACCCGTCCGACAATCCTCCTTCCGCGCCGGACGATCCGACGCAGAACGGCTGACCGTTCTTTCCGATTGCATTTCTGACGCCGCCGCGGGCATTTGCCCGCGGCGGCGTTATTGTTGTGCAAACCGCACATACTGTCGGCATGAAACTGACGACGATTTTCTGCTGCACGTTGCTCATTGTCTTCGGCCTGGGCTCCTGTCTCTGGGCGCTGACGGGCATCGACGTCCTGCGCCTTGTGACCTCGGGGAATCTCCCCCTCTACCGCGCCCTTCTTTCCCTTGCGGGCATCGGCGCGCTCTGGCTCCTCTTCTGGCTGATCGCCTTCCGCCCGACCCGCTCTCTGCGCTGAAAAACGCTTGACGCCTCTTGGAAAATATACTATAATACCCTCACACGGAAGGTTTTCGGTCAACACTTCCGAATAAAAAAACCGAGGTTTTTTCATGTTCAAAAACTTTTTCACCGCAAAGCGCATCTGCCGCGCCGGCATCATCGCCGCCCTGTACGTTGCGCTCACCTATGCCTTCGCGCCCGTCGCATTCGGCGTCTTCCAGATCCGCCCCGGCGAAGCCCTCACGCTGTTGCCCCTCTTCTTCCCCGAGGCAATCCCCGCCCTGTACGTCGGCTGTCTGCTTGCCAACCTCGCCTCCCCTTTCCTCGTCTATGACCTGACGATCGGGCCGCTGGTTACGCTCGCCGCCGCCGTCTGCACCTACTTCATCGGCGTGGCATTCCGCAAATACGCAGGCAAGGGCGGCGCCGCTCTCAAAATCGGACTGGGCGGCATCTTCCCCGTTCTCTTCAACGCGTTCGTCATCCCCGCCGTCATCGTCTTCCTCTGCAGCGAGGGCCAGGACGCCACCATCGGCGCCTATTGGCTGACATTTGCCTCCTTCCTGCTCACCGAGACGGTATGGGTCATCGGCCTCGGAACGCCCCTTTACTTCTTCGTCACGGGCATGCAGAAGAAGGGCGTTTTCGTCTTCCTGAACGGAAAGAAAAAGGCCGCTCACCCCGACGCGGACACCTCCGACGCCGCCAAGGCGCCCTCCGATCCCGCACATCCCACGCCGCAGGCGTAACCGCGCCCTTATCCGCGCATACGGCGCCCTGCGGCCCCGCACGCCTGCACACGAACAGGCGGATAAGGCATCGCAATGCGAGCCGTCCGACGGCCGCGCCCCTTCGCGCGCATGCAGACAGGCTCCCGTATTTAAGAAGACAAAAAACGCCCTCCCGCGTTCCGACCGAAGAACGCGGGAGGGCTTTTGTTTGCGGCGAACGTCTCCGCCCTTTTGCCGACGCAATGCGGTTGTGCCGCGCATTTCGGCACGGGCGCATTCCGCCCCGTTTGTTTTTTGACATGGCACGGGCACCATGCCGCAGATCGGGGCACTGTCCGACGGAGAGAGTACGGTCTGTTCTTACAGGAGCATCGGCAGGAGGGCGCGCAAATCGCCGATGACCGCCTTGACGCGAACCCCGTCCGGGAGCGGACGTCCGCGGCGGTTGAACCAGACCGCATCCATGCCAACGGCGTTTGCGCCCGCGACGTCGGAGGCGAGCGAGTCGCCGATCATGAGACAGCGGTCGGCCGTGACGCCGAGCGCGTCGAGCATATGCGCGAAAAAACGGACGTCCGGCTTGATGACGCCCATCGGTTCGGAGACAAACACATGCGCGAACAGCGGCGCGAGCGCGGACAGTCTTCCCGCCTGAATGGCGGCGATGCCGTTGGTGGCAATGCAGAGCGAATATTGCTTTCCGAGCGCGGTGAGCGTCTCCAGAGCGCCGTCGACAAGATGCGCGGGCAGCCCGAGCGCGGCGGAAAAGGCCTGTTCTGCCACACTTCTCTTCTGGCCGAGGCCGTACATGGTGTCCATATATGAGAGAATCGCACGGACATGGGTATGGTACAGCGCATGATAGCGGTCGCGCAACGCGGGAAGATGGACGTCGTTGAGACCGAGTTCTCCCCAGTTCTGTGCGGAAAACGCCCAACACGCCTCTACCATGTCCGCCGTCGCACGAATCCCCGCCGCGGCGAACGCCGCATAGAAGGCGCGCCGCTCGTCGGCATCGAAGTCGATGATCGTATGATCGGCATCAAAAATCAGATATTCGTATGCCATCCTCTTGCCTCGTCACGCTCTGCCGCCGCGGGCGTCTTGCCCGTTTCCCCGCGCGGACACAAGTTACCAGTCCTGCTTTTTCAGGCTCTTGTCCTTTACGTCGTCGTATTTCTCGAAATACGTCCGCTTCCACGCCGCAGGCGAAGGCGCATCCTCCTTTCCCTCGCAAAAGGCAAGATACTCCTCCAGCTCCTCGGGCGTAAAATCCCCCTCGGAGATCTCGCTGTCATAGCGCGCAAATAATTTCATGAGGTCATATTGCGACATCGTTCGCTCCTTTTTTACACAGTTCGCGCACAGTTATCCACATCCCGTTTGTGGACAAGTGGAAAACTCACCGATATTGGTTGCTCTGCGCGTCATAGCTCCGCCCGAGCGCCGCAAGCCGACCTTCCAGCTCGGCACGGTCCCACTCCAGATCGTCACAGAGCGCGTCCGGCGAATCGAATTCATCGCGCAGTTTCAGATTGACAAAACTCAACAACATGACAGGATCGGTCATCATTTTCATACGACCATTATACCACAACCCGCGCCAAAAGGCAATCGCGCGCTTCGGTGATTCGCTTGACATTTCCCCCGCAAGAGGGTATAATCGGTGAAAGACTACTCGAGGAAGTATCATGGATCGCTCATTGGAAGAACAAGTCATCACGGCCTGGGTACGGCTCACGGGCGTGCTCAAAAATACCCGCATCACCAAGGGCATGGTCTATAACGAGGCCATCGTCATGCTCGTCGCCTATAACCGCTACCGCGAGGACGGAGAAGGTCTTGTCTCCTTCAAAGAGATCGTCTCCGAAACCTGTATGCTCAAGTCGCTCGTCAACCGCACCATCGACTCCCTCGTCGCAAAAGGCTACCTCGTCCGCTGCGAGGGAAAGGACAAACGCACGACCTTCGTCCGCATTCTGCCCGAACATATCGGCGGCTATTTACAGGTGCATGACCATTCCCTTGCCCTCGCCGCGCAGATGATCGATCTCATCGGCAAAGAGGACGCCGAGGCGTTCGTGCGGATCGCCGAAAAGGTCGCCTTGAATCTCAAAAACTGATCGATCGCCTCTGATCGGACGATAAAGCACGCGCCTGCGGGAATTTCCCGCAGGCGCGTGCTTTTCCTATGCCGCGGCGCATGGCTCAGTGTATGGCGTGCCACGGTGCTTGCATATGCGCGGGGTGCCGCCATATGCTCGGAATAATCCGACGTATTTTGCGCGAAACAAAGTATTTGGCATGCGCCAATGTGCGCGGTATGTCAGAGTGTGGCGCAACGTACTAAAACAGCATGTTCAGGGTCGCCGCCACGGTCGGCATGCCGCGGTATGCCGCAATGTACTGCGGCGTGTCACAATATCGTCGGCGTACTCCGACATGCGCACATCATTGTCTTTTGATTGGCAGGCAACAGATCATGCTCGCGGCATGCAACGTCACAAAGCCGAGGGAACAATAAAAAGCCTCGGCGGTTCCCTCCGAAAACAAAAGGATGCGTTCATAGCCTGCATAGTGCTTCTGCGCGCGGAGAAGGAGTTCTCTGCCGATTCCCTGTCGCTGAAAATCGGACGCAACGAGAAGATAATGAAGGTATGCCGTCATTTCGCCGTCGTCCATGGCGGCGAGAAGCCCCACAAGGCGCCCTTCTTCCCGCGCGGAGATCACCAGCGAAAATCCCTGCATCGATCTTGCCAGCCGTGCGGGGTATTTCGCCTCCTCCCACTTTACCGAAGAAAAAAGAGTGCCGAGTTCCTCTGTCGTAAATTGTTTGTCCTCCGAATATTCGATCATCCGCTCTCCCTCGTACCTTTCTTTTCTTGCATGGGCCGACGCATTCTGCAAGCCGCCCCACCGGCGGCCGGGATCACAGACCGTCGGTGAAAAATCAATCTGTTTTCCTGCGTTCGGGAGAAACGTCCTCCGCGCGCAAGCTGCTTGCGCACCAGCTCTTTTTTCCGCAATGCGGACATTTCAGGCGGCGCTTTCGGAAGGTGTGCAGCCCGAGAATATATGCCCTCAGCGTCGGAACAAATCGCTTTCCGCACGCGGGACAGGAAAAGACCTCCACGCTGACCGCGACGAGCAGAATGGGCGCAAGGACGGCACAAATTCCCAAAATCGCACAGACGATGAGGAGAATACGCGTCCAGACGGGCAGATCGCACAATGCCGCCACGAGGACAAGCGCAAGCGCGACGGCAATGCACACGATACATGCCGCGTTGCAGACGACGGCCTTCGTCGCGGACTTGGTACGATCGCGCGCGAGGTCGAGAATGTTCTCCTCGGCTCGGACGCGGTATCCCTCTGCCGACAGCCGTTCGCCCGAGAGCAGTTCGTTGACCGTCACGCCCAGAAGCTCGCACACGGGCAGCATGAGCGCGACGTCGGGCAGGCCGCGCCCCGTCTCCCACTTGGAGACCGTCTTTTCGGAAATCTGCAGCTTTTCGGCAAACTGACTCTGCGTCCAGCCGCGTTCCCGCCGCAGCGCTTTGAGAAAGTTCCCCGTTTTGACCTGATCCCTCTGTCCCTCCTGCCGCGGCACACGGCCGCGCATTGCCCGCTCGTGCCGTTTTTACGACACTCCCAGCATAGCACAGATCGCGTCCGTTTGCAACCTCCGCTCCGTAGAGTTTTCTGCAAATCCTGCCCTTTGCCACGCTCTCCGACGTTTTGTTTTCCGCAGCGTCCCGAAAACCTGCTTTCTGCCGCTACACCGCTCTGTTTTCTTGCAGAAGTCCCGATTCCTGTTTTTGACGTGTGTTCTCTTTTACAAGGTTCCGCGTTATTTCCCTACGGCGCCCCATGCCGCCAAGCGCTTCGGATCAAAAGCGCATTTTAAGAAAATAAAAAAGAAACGGACCTCAAACGAAGTCCGTTTCCGTGTCTGAAAGGCGGCAACAACCTATCCTCCCGGGCCGTTAGGCCGAGTACTTTGGGCGCGAGAGAGCTTAACTTCTGTGTTCGGGATGGGAACAGGTGGATCC
>CAJFMF010000032.1 GCA_904391375.1 Candidatus Gallimonas faecavium
TCTCGCCGACAACGTCCGACGCGTGCGGGCGGGGGAGAAATACGGCTTCAACCGCCGCATCCGCCTTCTCAAATTCATGACCACCGTCATGATCCTCGTCACCTTTCTCGTCGTGCTCGTCCTGCTCGGCAATCCCTTTTCCGTCGGGTTCTGGCGCGATCTCGGGAATCTCTCCTATCACGTCATCGCGCCCGCGCTCTTCCTGCTCGACTTCTTCCTCTTCGACGAACACAAGACCGTGAGCGTGTTCGCGCCGCTTCTGAGCACCGTCCTTCCGCTCGTGTACGTCGCGTATATCTTCCTGCTCGGCGCCGTCGTTCCGGATTTCGTCTATCCCTATTTCTTCCTCGACGTCAACGCGATCGGCTATGGCGGAGTGGCAGTGTGGATTCTCATTCTGCTCGCCGTCTTTCTCGCGCTCGGGTATCTCATGTGGCTGTACGACAAACTCGTCCGCGTGAACGGGAAATGGAAACTGGACTTTTCCAAAAACCCGCCCGCACGCGAGGAGCCGATCGGATAAATTCCGAAAAAACGCTTTACATTTGCGCGCGGAAGGGATATAATGAAGACAAAGAATACGGCGTCAAGAGCGGACGCGTCCGGATCCGAGTTCCTTTGCACAGAGAGCTTCCCGTCGGCTGAAAGGGAGGACGAAGGAAGGAGCCGGGTATCACCGCTCGTGCCTGCGGGGCGAACGAGAGAGTAACTCCGCACGGGTTCGCGGCCCGTTATCCCCCGCGGCATATGTTCGTATGGTTTGGTGGTTATAAAGTCATCGTATTTTATCCAAAATACGGTGGCTTATTTTTTCGTACAAGACACATTTCATGCAAGACACAGGAGGAATCCCATGTACAAGAAAGTAGACACGTCGCTCAATTTCGTGGAGCGCGAGAAGGAAGTCATCGCGTTCTGGAAGGAGAACGACATCTTTGAGAAGTCCGTCAGACAGAACGAGGGAGGGGAGGAGTTCTCCTTCTTCGACGGCCCGCCCACGGCGAACGGCAAGCCGCACATCGGGCATATCCTGACGCGCGTCATGAAGGACATCATCCCGCGCTATCAGACGATGAAGGGCAAGCACGTCCTGCGGAAGGCGGGCTGGGATACGCACGGGCTTCCCGTCGAGCTGGAAGTGGAAAAGTCCCTCGGCATGGACGGGAAACAGGACATCGAAAAGTACGGCATCGAGCCCTTCATCAAGAAGTGCAAGGAATCGGTGTGGAAGTACACGGACGAATGGCGCAAGATGTCCGACCGCGTGGGGTACTGGGTGGACATGGATCATCCCTATGTCACCTATCACGACGACTACATCGAATCGGTCTGGTGGGCGCTCAAGGAGATCTACAAAAAGGGACTCCTGTACAAGGGCCACAAGATCGTGCCCTATTGCCCGCGCTGCGGCACGGCGCTCTCCTCGCACGAGGTTGCGCAGGGCTATAAGGACGTCAAAGAGACGTCCGTCGTCGCGCGCTTTAAGGTCAAGGGCCGCGAGAACACCTATATCCTCGCCTGGACGACGACGCCCTGGACGCTTCCTTCCAACGTCGCGCTCTGCATGAATCCCGACGAGACCTATGTCGAGATCGAGGCGGACGGGACCCGCTATATCCTCGCCGAAGCGCTCGTTCCCAAGTTCTTCGAGACGTTTACCGTCGTTGAAAAGCGCACGGGCAAGGAGTACGAGGGAACGGAATACGAACCGCTCTTCCCCTGGGCGCAGGGGACGTTCCGCGAGAAGGCGTACTATGTCGTCTGCGACGGCTATGTCACGCTGACGGACGGCACGGGCGTCGTCCACATCGCGCCCGCCTTCGGCGAGGACGACTACAAGGTAGGCAGAAGATACAATCTGCCCGTCGTGCAGCTCGTCAACGAGCGCGGCTGCTTTGATGAACGCTGCCCCGAGCTTAACGGTCTGTTCGCCAAGAAGGCGGATAAACTCGTCATGGATATGCTGGAAGAGAAGGGCCTGCTCTTCAAAAAACTTCCCTTCGAGCACAGCTATCCCTTCTGCTGGCGGTGCGACACGCCTCTTTTGTACTATGCGCGTTCCTCGTGGTTCATCGAGGTCACCAAGGTGAAGGAACACCTCATCGCCGCCAACCGCTCGGTCAACTGGATGCCCGAGACCATCAAAGAGGGGCGCATGGGGAACTTTCTGGAAAACGTCATCGACTGGGGCCTTTCGCGCGACCGCTACTGGGGAACGCCGCTTCCCGTCTGGGTATGTCCCGACTGCGGCGCGATCGAAGTCATCGGTTCCAAGGCGGAGCTCAAGGAAAAGTGCCATGTGGAAGGGGATATCGAGCTGCACAGACCTTATCTTGACAATCTCACCTGCACCTGTCCCAAGTGCGGCGGCAAGATGAAGCGCACGCCCGAGGTCATCGACTGCTGGTTTGACTCCGGCTCCATGCCCTTCGCGCAGTATCACTATCCCTTTGAAAACAAGAACCTGTTCGACGAGACCTTCCCCGCGGACTTCATCTCGGAGGCGGTCGATCAGACGCGCGGCTGGTTCTACACGCTGCTCGCTATTTCGACGATCCTGTTTGACCGCGCGCCCTTCAAGAACTGCATCGTCCTCGGCCACGTCAACGACAAGGACGGCATCAAGATGAGCAAGCACAAGGGCAACGTCGTCGATCCCTGGAGCGTGCTCGACAAGCAGGGCGCCGACGCCGTGCGCTGGTACTTCTATACGAACAGCGCGCCGTGGATCCCGTCCCGCTTCGGCGCCGAGGCGGTCAGCGAAGTGCAGAGAAAATTCCAGGGCACGCTCTGGAACACCTACGCCTTCTTCACGCTCTATGCCGAGATCGACAAGTACGATCCCTCGAAATACGACCTCAAAACGTGCAAGCTCTCGCTCATGGACAAGTGGATTTTGTCGCGGCTGAATACCCTTGTCAAGGACGTGGACGCCAAGCTCGCCGTGTACAACATCACGGACAGCGCTCGCGAGATCCAGGACTTCTCCGACGTGCTCTCCAACTGGTATGTGCGCAGAGGCCGCGAGCGCTATTGGGGAAGCACCATGACGGAGGACAAGGCCGCCGCGTATACGACGCTCTATACGGTGCTCACGACGCTTTCCAAGGTCATTGCACCCTATACGCCGTTCATGGCGGAGATGATGTATTGCAACCTCGTGCCGCAGTTCTATCCCGACGCGCCCGAATCGGTGCATTTGTGCCGCTTCCCCGCGGCGGACGAGAGCTATATCGACCATGATCTCGAACAGGGAATGGAGGACGTGCTGGACGTCGTTGCGCTGGGCAGAGCTGCCCGCAATGCGGGGAATCTCAAGAACCGCCAGCCGCTCTCCGAGATGCTCGTCGCGAGCAACCGCCCGCTCGACATGGACGAGGAGCTCATCGCCGTTGCGCTGGACGAACTCAACGTCAAGAAGATGACCTTCGTGCAGGACGGCGCGTCCCTTGTGCGGTACGTCCTGAAACCTCAGCTTCGTACGCTCGGCCCGAAGTACGGCAAAAAACTCAAGGCGATCACGGCGTTCCTCGCGACCTGCGACGGCGCGGAAGTCGTCTCCGCAGTGCGCGGCGGCGGGTCGTATGCGGTGGAACTGGACGGCGAGACGGTCGTCCTGCTTGAAGAGGACCTCCAGATCTTCACCGAGTCGGCGGAGGGCTATTCCGCGGCGGCGGGCGGCGGCATCACGGTGGCGCTCGATACCCGTCTCTCGGAAGAGCTATTAGACGAGGGCTGCGAGCGCGAGCTTGTCTCCAAGGTGCAGACCATGCGCAAGGAAGCGGGCTTTGAAGTGACCGACCGCATCCGTGTCTACTTCACGGCGGAAGGACGGGCAAAGCGTATGCTCGAAAAGGGCGATTTTGCGGCAGACGTCCTTGCGGAAAGCGTACAGGAAGGCAGCGCGGACGGCTTCACCAGAACGCTGGACGTCAACGGCGACAAGGTGACGCTCACCCTCGTGAAAGTCATGTGATTCGCTCCGCCGCGCTCATACGCAGGCGGTTCGGACATCGCGATAAAAGAGAACAAAACAAAAAAGAGTACAAAATACGGCGCCCGCCCCGACGATTTCGTCGGGGCGGGCGCCGTTATTTTTGTCAAGCCGGTTTCTTTTCCTCGGAAGTCCCATCGGGATCGGGCGTTTCTT
Source organism: Candidatus Gallimonas faecavium (assembly GCA_904391375.1). Lineage (GTDB taxonomy): Bacteria > Bacillota > Clostridia > Christensenellales > Borkfalkiaceae > Gallimonas > Gallimonas faecavium. The sequence goes on from CAJFMF010000032.1 coordinate 4,151, forward strand.
CTTCCGACGTCGTTTCGGAGCCGATATGCGGCGCTTCCGCCTTCTCTGCGGAAGGAGCGCTGTCAGCGGAGGGTGCGGAAGGAGCGCTTTTTTCGGCGGGCGCGGCATTAGCGTTGCCGTCGGCGGGTGCGGGTGGAGCACTGTCATCGGAGGGCGCGGAACTGTCGTTGACGTCGGCGGGTGCAGGGGCATCGGTATCGCCGTCGAGCGACTGTTCTGCGATCTTGTAGTTCATGTCGTTGAGGCATTTCAGCGCGTAGAACTTGCCTTTTTTCGCCATGAGTGCATCGTAAGTGCCGATTTCCACGCATTTTCCCGCTTCCATGACGACGATGCGATCGGCGTCGCGGATGGTGGAGAGGCGGTGTGCCACGATGAACGTCGTACGTCCCTTGATGAGCTTGGAGATCGCCTTCTGTACCTGATATTCGGAGATGTTGTCGAGGGCGCTCGTCGCCTCGTCGAGGATAAGGATTCTGGGATCGCGGATGAGAGCGCGTGCGATGGTGACGCGCTGTTTTTGGCCGCCGCTGAGTTTCCCGCCCTGTTCGCCGACGAAGGTATCCAGTCCCTGCGGAAGGTCTTTGACAAATTCGTTCAGGTTTGCCATTTCCGCCGCCCGTTCGACGGTCGCCTCGTCCACCTTGTCCATGCCGTAGACGATGTTTTCGCGGATGGTGCCAGAAAAGAGGATGCTGTTCTGCGGCACGACCGAGATAAAGTGGCGGTAGTCGGGCAGAGAGAGCTGAGTGATGTCGTCGCCGTCGATGGTAAGCGTTCCCTTGGTCGGGCGGAGAAATCCGATGATGAGGTTCATGAGAGTGGATTTTCCGCTGCCCGAGGCGCCGACAACGGCGATGCACTCGCCCTTTTTAACGTCCAGCGTGACGTCGTCCACGACGTTGGATGTCCCGTTCGGGTAGGCGTAACAGACGTGGTCAAAGCGCACGTTTCCCTCGACGGAGGTAAGTTTTTTCTTGCCGACGCTGTCCTCGACGTCCTTGGAGAGCATGATCTCGGAGAGGGAGCTGATCGCCTCGAAGCCGGTCGAAAAGGTGGGCAGGACGTTGACGATGGTCTGCACGGCGCCGTTGATGGAGGTGAACATGGACTGATAGAGGACGATATCGCCGGGGGAGATGAGTCCTTTGAGGGCGAACACGGCGCAGAAGATGAGGCAGGCGCAGTTGAGAAGATTGGTGACGACCCAGAGCGCCGAGCCGAAATAGGAATTGGTGCGGTCGACGGCGAGCGCCGTGCGGGTGAGTTCGCGGATGTTGGTGTCGCACGCAGCGATCTCCTCGTTTTCCAGACCGTGCGCCTTGGTGACGGGGAGCATTCCGAGCATATTGGTAAAGCGTGCGGAGACGGCCTCGTTTTCGATGCGGTAGAGGTGGTTGTGCTTGCGCATCTTGCGGCTGAAGAGCTGTGTCAGGAGGACGTTGGCGGGGATGATGACGAGGAAGAACAACGTCACGAGGCGGCTGTTATAGATGGAAATGCCGATGGAGACGCACGCCACGATGATGTTGGGAAGCAGGACTTTCAGCAGATTGGTATTGAGGGCATCGACGCTCTCGATGTCCTTGAGAAACTTGCTCTGCAGCTTGCCCGTTTCGATCTCCTTGTGATAGGTGATGGAGAGGTGTTGCAGTTTTCGTATGACCGTTCCTCGCATTCCTGCGCCTGTGCGGCGCAGCATTCGGTCGGAAATGCGGGAATAGATGACGTGCGTCGGAATGTTCTGCACCAGCACCACGACGAGGATCACGGAGTAGATGATGAGGGAGCGGACGGTATTCTCGCCGAATCCGCCGCTCGCGAGGTCGATGATCTGCGAGGTGATGATGGGGATGATCCAGACGGGCAGGTTCTTCAGGATGAACATGAACAGGCTGAGAAACACTCCGCCCGCATTCTTTGACAAAAGCCGCTTATAATACAAAATCCCCGTGCTCTTCTTTTTCCGCTTTTTGTGCAGAGAAGGAACATCGTCGTCAAAGAGATGTTCAAAGTCGGGGATGACGTTGTCGCTGCGCTTGTATCGTTTTGTCGCGTTCTCGGTTGCCTGTGCATCGGTTGCTTTGTGCATCTGATTGCTCCTTGCGCCGCAATGATTTCAATGTATGCAGAGGGGATTCCTCGATTTTTTCATATTCTATCACCGAAGGAGGGGTTTTGCAAGACCTTTTCAAAAAATAATTTCAGGAATTTTTCACGGCGGCGGACGGGAGAATTTTGCGGCAGCGAAACAACAAATCCGAGGGTGTCGGGGGAGAAAATTTTACGGCGGCGAAACAAGAATGTTTTACGGCGGCAGAGGGAGCGGGGCGGGTTTCGTCATAGTTCTTGCAGATTCGACACCATTTTCCAAAACGGGCGCGCGGGGTGCCGTTATAATATTCCTATCGCACGAAAACGGAGGGCGTTATGCAGACGCGGGCGATACAGAGGGGCGACAGCCTGTACATCTATCTTACGGGGGAGCTGGACGAGCACTCGGTTGCGGGCGCGCGGGCGGAGGCGGACGGGTACATCGACAGGTGTGCGGGGCTTTCGCGCGCCGTCTTTAACCTTGCGGGCGTGAAGTTCATGGACTCTACGGGGATCGGCTTTCTGATCGGGCGCTATAAGCGTCTGAAAAAATACGGCATGGGAATGTTTCTGGAAAACCCCAACACGGGGGCGGATAAAATTCTGCAGCTCAGCGGACTGTATTCGCTCATGCCCAAAATTTAGGAAAAGAGGCGGCACGAAGAGGCGCCTGCGGCGCCCGTTCGGGCGAGCCGCTGTACGGAAATCGCAGGGACGTCCGGAGTATTTTATGAATGAAATGCAATTAAAATTTTTATCCCGTTCGGAAAACGAAATCTTTGCCCGCAACGTCGTTGCGGCGTTTGCACTGCCGCTTTCGCCCACGCTTGCGGAGCTTTCCGATGTCAAGACGGCCGTTTCGGAGGCGGTCACCAACTGCATCGTGCACGGGTACCGCGGCGAAGAGGGCTGGATCACGCTCATCTGCCGCACCGAGGGGCAAAGTCTACATATCGAGATCTCCGACAGCGGAAATGGGATTGCAGACCTGGAACAGGCGTTGCAGCCCTTTTATACGTCGCTGCCGGAGGAGGAGCGTTCGGGAATGGGATTCACCATCATGCAGACGTTCATGACGGACTTTGCCGTCACCTCCGAGGCGGGCAGGGGGACGACGGTGCGCATGAGCAAGACCTTCGGCGCAAAGGCGACGGAAGATGCTCGATGAAAAGGACACGCTTGCTCTTCTGCGCCGAGCCAAGGCGGGGGACGCCTCCGCAAAAGAGGAACTGCTTTCGCACAATACCTCCCTGCTCAAGAGCATTTTACGGCGCTATCTGGGCAAGGGCGTGGAGTACGACGACCTCTATCAGCTCGCCTGCATGGGATTTCTGAAGGCGATCGCGGGATTTGACGAATCCTACGGCGTGCGGTTTTCCACCTATGCCGTGCCGATGATCGCGGGAGAGATCAAGCGATTTTTGCGCGACGACGGAAGCGTAAAGGTGTCCCGCCTCATGAAAAAGTGCGCGCGGGACATGAACCTCTACATTGAACAGTGCGTCGCCGCCCGCGGAGAACAGCCCTCCGTGCGGGAACTGTCCGAAAAGTTCGGCATGGATGAGAGCGAAGTCGTCTTTACGCTCGGCTCGGCGCGCATGCCCGTCTCGCTCTACGAACAGGGCGACTACAAGGACGAAAAAGGCACGACGCTCGCCGACCGCCTTCCCGATCCCGAGGATCAGGAGGAGATCTTCAAAAAACTCGCCATTCGGGAGGCAATCGGAAAATTGCCCGAACGCGAGAAAAAGATCGTCGTTCTGCGCTTCTTCCGCGACCTCACGCAAAGCGAAGTCGCACGCCGCATCGGCGTCTCGCAGGTGCAGATCTCCCGCATCGAAAATAAGATCATGGCAAAATTCAAGGAGGAACTCCGCTGATCTTCTTCCGCGTCCGCTCCTATCGAACGGATCGCCGCATGTCATAAAAAAGCCGCTCTCCGACAAAGACGGATCCGACACGGGAAACGGCGCGGGGCCGCGCGGCATGTCGGTCGGCGCGGGCGGGTCAAGCGACGCACGGGACGGAGCGGCGCAACGGCACGGGCGGGTCAAGCGGCGCACGGAACGGAGCGGTACAACGGCACGGACAGGATCAAGCGGCGCACGGCGCGGGGCCGCGCGGCGTGTCGGTCGGCACGGGCGGGGCATATAAAAGATCAGATTTACAAATTTTGAAAAAACGGTGTGCTTTTTTGGCGGCAACACCGTTTTTTTCGGTGTTTTCATTGACTTTTTTCTGTTCGGAATGATATAATGTTGTCGAAAGTAACAAAGTCGGAGCAACGTATGATCTTAAAGAAACTGCCGACGGGCGTGCAGGATATCCTTCCGCGCGAGTGCCGCGCGCTGGGAGACGTCCGCGAAAAGCTCACGCGCGCCTTTGAGGGCCGCGGGTACGAACCCGTATTGTCCGCCGCAGTCGAGTACTATGACACCTATGCAAACATCCGCAATGCGCTCCCGCAGGAGCGGATGTTCAAGTTCACCGACCAGGACGGCAAACTGCTCGTCCTGCGTCCCGATGCGACGCTCTCCATATCGCGGATTGCGGCGACAAAACTGCCTGATCCGCGGGCGCGGCTGTACTATTTTCTCGACAAATGGGACGCGCAGGAAGCGGGCGGCGTCAAGAGCCGTGAGATCATCCAGGCGGGCATCGAGCGCCTGGGCGAAGAGGGCGCGTTTTCCGATGCGCAGACCATTGCGTTTGCCATCGACTGTATGCGCGAGACGGGGTTGTCCGAGTGCATCGTCGATGTCGGGCATGTCGGGTTCATGAAGGGACTGCTCGAGGAGTGCGGCCTGACGGACGCACAGGCAGAGGAAGTGCGGGCCTCGCTCAACGCGAAGGACGGGCTCAACGCCGAACGCCTCCTGCGCAATGCGGGGGCGAAGGAGGAGACGCTCGCCGCGGTGCGCGCGCTGCCCACGCTCTTCGGCGGGACGGAGGTGTTCGACGCCGCCAAGCGGCTCACGAAGAACGCCCGCGCGCTTGCCGCCATCGCCCATCTCGAACAGGTGCATCGCATTCTCGTCGACATGGGGTACGACGGCAGCGTCTGTTTCGATCTCGGAACGGGCAAGAGCCTCTCCTATTATTCGGGCATCGTCTTTTCCGGGCTTGTCAAGGAGGTCGGCGCGTCCATTTTAAGCGGCGGACGGTATGACGACCTTGCTGACGATTTCGGAAAGCATATCCCCGCGGTGGGATTCGCGATCGGACTCAAACGTGTGCTTGTCGCCCTTGAACGGCAGCAGCGTCTGCCCGTGCCGCCCGTGTGCGACGTCGCGGTTGCCTGCGAAGAGGGCGCCGAGGGCGAAGCGGACGCGCTCTGCAAGAAGCTGCTCGCCGAAGGAAAGCGCGTCACGCTGGCGGCCGACTACGGCGAGAGCGCACTCGCGGACACGGCGGCCGCGGAGAAGGTCTTTGTCACCAGGAAGGGGGTGCGCCGCATATGATCAATTTTGCACTTCCCAAGGGGAGACTGGCGGAAAAATCCGCCGAACTTCTGGCGGCGTGCGGCGTGGATACCGCCGTCCTTCACGAGGACACGCGCAAGCTCGTTTTGGAGAGCGCCGATAAAAAATACGGATTTTTCCTTGTCAAGCCAGCGGACGTCCCCGCCTATGTGGAAGCGGGCGTCGCCGATCTGGGGATCGTCGGAAAGGACACGCTCATCGAAGAGGGCCGCGATCTCTATGAAATGCTCGATCTCAGGATGGGGGAGTGCCGTCTCTCCATTGCGGGCTATCCCGAGCGCAGAGACGTGCTGACCAATCCCCACCTGCGCGTGGCGACGAAGTACGTCAACACCGCGCGGCGCGTCTTTGCCGACCGCGAGGAGATCGAGATCATTCCGCTGCACGGATCCATCGAGCTCGCTCCCGTCACGGGGCTTGCGGACGTCATCTTCGATGTCGTGCAGACGGGTTCGACGTTGAAGGCAAACGGACTGGTCGTGCTGGAGGACGTCTATACGGGCATCACGGCGCGGCTGGTCGCCAACAAAGTATGTCTTAAGACAAAGGCGTCGGAGCTTCTTCCGCTCATTGCGAAGCTTCGGGAGGCAGTTTCATGAGGATTTTTGAAAAGGACAACTGCGCGCAGATTCTGGAGCGCGCGTTTGCGGAGCGGGAGAAGGAACTCGCCGCCGTCCGCGCCATTCTCTCTGACGTGCGCGCCCGCGGCGACGCCGCCGTGTTTGACTGCGAGCGCAGATTCGACGCGACCGAGCTGACCGCGGAGAATTTCCGCGTCTCGGAGGCGGAGTTTGAGGAAGCGTATCGGGAAGTCTCGCCCGATTTGCTCGCCACGCTGAAAAAGGCCATCCGCAACATCTATGAATACCATTCCCGCGCGGGAAGAAAGGACAGCGTGGAGACGCACGACGGCAGAACGACGGGATATGTCGTGCGGCCCGTCGCGTCGGCGGGGATCTATGCCCCGGGCGGCACGGCGCCGCTCTCTTCCTCCGTGCTCATGGGGGTGCTCCCCGCGAAGGCGGCGGGGGTGAAGCGCATCGTGCTCGCCACGCCCGCAAAGGGCGGAAAGATCGCCCCGCTCACGCTGGTCGCCGCAAGGGAGTGCGGCGTCTCCGAGGTATATAAGATGGGCGGCGCGCAGGCGATCGCCGCGCTCGCCTACGGCACGCAGTCGGTGAAGAAGGTGGACGTCATCGCAGGGCCGGGAAATATCTATGTCACGCTCGCCAAAAAAGAGGTGTACGGCGAGGTGGGGATCGATATGCTTGCGGGGCCGAGCGAGATCATGATCGTGGCGGACGGGAACGCAAATCCCGCATACGTTGCCGCGGACATGCTCTCTCAGGCAGAACATGACGTACTGGCGCGCGCCATTGTGGTGACGACCGACCGCGCACTTGCGCAGGCGATCGCCGCCGAGGCCGAAGCGCAGCTTGCCCGCCTTCCGCGCAGGGAGGTCGCCGGGAAGTCGCTTGCGGCGAGCGGCGGGATCATCGTCGTGGATACGCTTGACGAGGCGATTGCGCTCGTCAACGAGGTCTCGCCCGAGCACCTTGAACTGTACACGGCGCACCCCGAAGAACTTCTTCCCAAGGTGGAGAGCGCGGGCGCCGTCTTCCTGGGCGGCTATACGCCCGAGCCTGTGGGCGATTACTTCGCCGGCCCCGACCACATTCTTCCCACGTCGGGCAGTGCGAAGTTCTTCCAGGTGCTCAACGAGGACGTATTCACGCGCAAGATGAGCGTCATTTCCTATACGCGGGAGGCGCTCTTTGCGGACGGCGCGGACATCATCCGCCTTGCCGAGAGCGAACAGCTCGGGGCGCACGCGAATGCGGTCGCGATCCGCATGAAAGAGGATAAAGCATGAGAAGCGCAAACATCACGAGAAAAACGCGGGAAACGGACATCGTCCTTTCCGTCGGACTGGACGGAACGGGCAAGGCGGAGATCTCCACGGGCGTGGGATTCTTCGATCATATGCTCGAATTGCTCACCGTCCATTCGCGCATGGACATCCGCCTTGTCTGCAAGGGCGACCTGCAGGTGGACGCGCACCACACGGTGGAGGACGTCGGCATCGCGCTGGGCGACTGCGTCAAGGAGGCGCTCGGCGACAAGCGCGGCATTGCCCGTTTTGCCGATCGTCTGGTTCCCATGGACGAAGTGGCGGCGCAGGTCGCGATCGACTTCAGCGGAAGGCCGTGTCTCATTTTTGAAGAGACGCTCACGGGAAAAGTGGGCAATTTCGATATGGAACTGGTGGAAGAGTTCCTGCGCGCCTTCACGACGCACGCTGGGTGCAACCTGTATGTGCGCCTTTTGCGCAAGGGGAATCGCCACCACATGGCGGAGGCCGTCTTCAAGGCGCTCGCCCTCTGCGTGCGCGATGCGGTGAAGGTCGTCTCGGATACGATTCCTTCCTCGAAGGGGTTGCTCGAATGATCGGCATTCTCGACTACGGCATGGGGAACCTGCGCTCCGTGCAGAAAGCGATCGAATATCTGGGCGGGCAGGCCGTCATTTCCTCCGATCCGGGTGCGCTCGACAAGTGCGAGCGGCTCATTCTCCCGGGCGTCGGCAGTTTTGCCGCCGGCATGGACAACTTGACGCGCACCGGCCTTGCGGACTATGTCCTGCGCCGCGTTGCCGATACGCCCGTGCTCGGGATCTGTCTCGGAATGCAGTTCCTGCTCTCGGAGAGCGAGGAAGAGGGCGTTCATGCGGGGCTCGGCCTCATCAAGGGACGCGCCGTGTGTTTCACGCAGGGCAAGATCCCGCACATGGGCTGGAACAGCGTCGAATCGATGCGCTCGCCGCTCTTTGCGGGGATTGCCGAGGGAACGCAGTTCTATTTTGTACACAGCTACTATGCGGACGTCGCCGACGAAGACGCCATCGGCAAGACGGAATACTATATCACGTTCGCGTCTGCGATTGCGAAGGGCAACGCCTACGGCGTGCAGTTCCACCCCGAAAAGAGCGGGGCGGCGGGCCTGCAGGTCTTGCGCAATTATATGAAACTCTGAGACGCACGGGAGGAGAAAACCGATGATACTCTATCCTGCAATCGACGTCCTGGACGGGCGCGCTGTGCGACTGTTGTACGGAAAACGGGAGAACGTCACCGACTACGGCGATCCCGTCGAGTTTGCGCGCCGCTGGATCGACGCGGGCGCGAAGATCCTGCACGTAGTCGATCTCGCGGGGGCATTCGGCGAGGCGAGCGGGTTCGACCACATTCTCGAACGCATTGCGCGGCTGGGCGTACCCGTGCAGTCGGGCGGCGGACTGCGTTCGATGGAGGACATTCACCGCCGTTTCCGCGCGGGCGCAGACCGCGTGGTGCTCGGCACGGTGTGCGTGGAGCATCCCGAGATCCTCTACGAAGCGGTGGAAAAATACGGAAACAAGATCGTCGCGGGGATCGACGCAAAGGACGGAATGCTTGCCGTGCGCGGCTGGACGGAAGTCGTCGATAAAGACGCGTTCGAGTTCGGCTGTGAGGCAAAGGCGCTCGGCGTGACGGACGCCGTATTCACCGACATCGGCCGCGACGGAGCGCTTACGGGCGTCAACGTCGCCGACACCGTCAAGATGGGGGAAACGGGTCTCAACGTCATTGCCTCGGGCGGCATCCGCGGCATCGACGATCTGCGCGCGCTCAAAGAAAAGGGCGTGTACGGCGCCATTCTGGGGCGCGTGATCTACACCGGCAGGATCGACCTTGCCGCTGCCATCGAGGAGATGTAATGTTACGGAAACGAATCATACCCTGTCTTGATCTCAAGGACGGACGCGTCGTCAAGGGCGTCAATTTTGTCAGCCTGACCGATGCGGGCGACCCCGTCGAGACGGCAAAGCTGTACAACGCGTTCGGCGCGGACGAGATCGTCTTTCTCGACATCACGGCGAGCTATCGCGGCGACACGCCCATGTGGGACGTCATTTCGCGGGCGAGCGAGCAGGTGTTCCTGCCCCTCACGGTGGGCGGGGGGATCCGCTCTACGGAGGATTTCCGTCGGATGCTTGCCTGCGGCGCGGACAAGATCGCGGTGAATTCCGCCGCCATCAAGGACCCCGCGCTCATCACGGAGGCGGCCATGAAGTTCGGACGGCAGTGCGTCGTCCTCGCCGTGGACGCCAAGAGGAACGACAAGGGCCGCTACGACGTCTATCTCAACGGCGGGCGGGTGAATACCGGCAAGGACGCGATCGAGTGGATCGAAGAGGGCGTGCGGCGGGGAGCGGGCGAAGTCCTGCTCACGAGCATGGACCGCGACGGCACCAAGTCGGGATATGACCTCGAACTGACGCGGCAGGCGGCGGAGGCGGTGAACGTACCCGTCATCGCATCGGGCGGCGCCGGAAGAATGGGGGATTTCTACGATGTCCTGACCGAGGGGAAGGCGGACGCGGCGCTGGCGGCGTCGCTCTTCCACTTCGGGATCATCAACATGCGGGATCTGAAAAATTATCTTGCGGAGCGGGGGCTGCCCATCCGCACGGAGGGACTCTGATATGGAAAACGTAAAATTCGACGCAAACGGGCTCATCTGCGCCATCGCGCAGGACTATGAAACGGGGGAAGTTCTCATGCAGGCGTACATGAACGCCGAGGCGCTGGAAAAGACCCTCGAGACGGGGTATGCCCATTATTACAGCCGTTCGCGCAAGGCGCTCTGGAAGAAGGGCGAGACGAGCGGACATACGCAGAAAGTCATCGCGGCGACGTTCGACTGCGACCGCGACTGCATTCTTTTGCAGGTGGAGCAGAAGGGTGCCGCCTGCCATACGGGCGCAAGGAGCTGTTTCTTTGACTGCGTCCGCAAGGGCGACTATGCGGGACTGACCTTCCTCGGGGAGCTGGCGCGCGTCGTTGCCGACCGCAAGGAACACCCCGTGGACGGCTCCTATACGGCGTATTTGTTCAGCCGCGGCGTGGACAAGATTGCCAAGAAGATGGGCGAGGAAGCCGTGGAGACGGTCATCGCGGCGAAAAACGACGACAAGACGGAACTCACGCACGAGATCTCCGACCTCGTCTATCATTTGCTGGTGCTCATGGAGGAGAAGGGCGTCACGCTTGCAGACCTTTGCACCGAGCTGGAACATCGGCACAACAAGTAAAAACGCATCTTCGGCAAAATGATTTTTGTGTGAAAGCAAAAAAAGTTCTTGTACGTATGTTGACAAGGAAACTAAAAAATGATAAGATGAGAGGGACGTTGAAATTGTTCAGATTTTGGCGTCCTTTCTTTTTCTCTAAAACGCGCCGCGCGCGCGTCCCTTATATAGAGGAAAGATATGCAGGGAAACATTTTTATCCGGAGGTAAAATTTTGTTAAAGACACTTTCAAAATGCATCCGGGAATATAAGACGGCTTCCATTCTTTCTCCGATCTTCGTCACGCTTGAGGTCATTCTGGAATGTCTCATTCCCTTCGTCATCGCGCAGCTCATCAACGTGATCGACGTGGCCTCGCCTGACCTGATCGAAATGAGCAAGGTTTGGATGTACGGCGGTATTCTGGTTGCAATGGCGATTGTCTCGCTGGCGGCAGGTGCGCTTGCGGGCGCCTTCTGTGCGCGCGCTTCCGCAGGGTTTGCCAAGAATGTCCGCAAGGATATGTTCTACAATATCCAGACATTTTCCTTCGAGAACATCGACAAATTCTCCACGCCCTCGCTCGTCACGCGTATGACGACGGACGTCTGGAACCTTCAGATGGCGTACATGATGATCGTCCGTATCGCGGTCAGATGCCCCGTCATGATCATCTTCGCGGCCGTCATGGCATTCGTCCTCGGCGGAAACCTTGCGTGGATCTTCCTTGCGGTCATCCCCGTGCTCGTCATCCTGCTCATGGTCATCATGTGGCAGGCGCTCCCGCTCTTCCAGAAGGTGTTCAAGAAGTACGATAACCTGAACGAGTCCGTTCAGGAGAACATCAAGGGCATCCGCGTCGTCAAATCCTACGTCCGCGAGGACTACGAGAAGAAGAAGTTCAACCGCGCGGCGGAGGACGTCTGCAAGGACTTCACCCGTGCCGAGCGCCTGCTTGCGTGGAACTCGCCCATCATGCAGTTCTGCTTCTACGGCGTCATCTGCGCGGTCCTCTATATCGGCGCTTACATCATCATGGACAGCAACGGCGTCACCACGACGGGCGAGGTCTCCCAGCTCATCGTGTACGGCATGCAGATCCTTGCATCGCTCATGATGTTCTCGATGGTGTTCGCCATGATCGTCATGTCCATGGAATCGGCGCGCCGTATCTGCGAGATCCTCAACGAAAAGAGCACGCTCGACAACCCCGCCAATCCCATCTATGAAGTCCCGGACGGCTCCGTCGACTTCGAGAACGTCTCCTTCAAGTACGCCTCCAACGCGGAGAAGAACGTGCTCGAGGGGATCAATCTGCATATTGCCTCGGGTGAGACGATCGGCATTATCGGCGGAACGGGTTCCTCCAAGACATCGCTCGTCAACCTCATTTCCCGTCTTTATGACGTCACCGAGGGCAGCGTCAAGGTGGGCGGCCACGACGTGCGCGAATACGACCTCGAGACGCTCCGCAATCAGGTCGCCGTGGTGCTGCAGAAGAACGTCCTCTTCTCGGGAACCATCAAGGAGAACCTCCGCTGGGGCAACAAGGAGGCCACGGACGAACAGCTCGTCGCGGCGTGCAAGCTGGCGCAGGCGGACGACTTCATCCAGAGCTTCCCCGATAAATACGACACCTACATCGAGCAGGGCGGTACCAACGTCTCGGGCGGACAGAAACAGCGTCTTTGCATTGCGCGCGCGCTCCTGAAAAATCCCAAGGTGATCATCCTGGACGACTCCACGTCGGCGGTCGATACGCACACCGATGCGCTCATCCGCAAGGCGTTCCGCGACTACATTCCCACGACGACCAAGATCATCATTGCGCAGCGCATTTCCTCCGTGCAGGACGCTGACCGCATCATCGTGCTCGAGAGCGGAAAGATCAACGGCATCGGCACGCACGAGGAACTGCTCAAGTCCAACAAGATCTATTCGGAAGTGTATTATTCGCAGGTCAAGGGCAGCGACGAGAGCGCCGCGCCCGCACAAGGAGGTGAGGACAATGGCTGATTCCAAGGCTATGCCGAAACGTCCTCCCATCCAGAAGGGGACGGTCAAACGGCTTTTGAAGTCGCTCTTCCACTACTATCCCGTCATGCTTCCCATCGCGCTCGTATGTATCGTCATCAACGCCGCGATCTCGTCCATTCCCGCATTGTTCATGGAGCGCCTCTATACGCTCCTCGGCGATGCGCTCGTTCAGAAACTCGGCTGGGCGGACGTCTCGGCGAACGTCGCGGGCATCATGGGACTGCTCATCGGCATGTACGCCGTGTCGCTGATTGCCGGTGCGGTCTATACGCAGCTCATGGCGATCGTCACGCAGGGATACCTCAAAAAGATGCGTGAACAGATGTTCAACGGCATGCAGGACCTTCCCATCCGCTACTTCGACACGCACAACCACGGCGATATCATGAGTTATTACACGAATGATATCGATACCCTCCGCCAGATGATCGCGCAGTCCATTCCGCAGTTGCTCATCTCGGGCATCATGTGCCTGACGCTGTTCTGCATCATGCTCTATTTCAGCGTCTACCTTGCGATCGTCATTTTCGTCGGTATCTTCTGCATCGTGCTCGTCACCAAGCTCGTCGGCGGCAGCGCCAGCAAGTACTTCCTCGCGACCCAGCGCGCGGTTGCCCGCACCGAGGGCTTCGTCGAGGAAATGATGCAGGGCCAGAAGGTTGTGAAGGTTTTCAATCATGAAAACGCGGCAAACGAAGAATTTATCAAGAAGAACAACAGCCTGAAGGACGCAGCGGTGAGCGCGCAGACCTTTGCCAATATTATAATGCCGATTATGGGAAATCTTTCTTACCTGCATTACGCGCTGACGGCGACGATCGGCGCTGTCATGATTGTGAATCCGATGGGATGGGGAATCTTTGCCGCCACAACAATCGGCGATGTCGCCGCCTTCCTGCAATATACCAGGCAGTTCTCCCAGCCGATCACGCAGATTTCAAATCAGATGAATATGCTGCTGTCCGCCCTGGCAGGCGCAGAGCGAATTTTCGAGGTTTTAGATGAACAGGTGGAATCGGACGAGGGAAAGACGGTTCTCGTTCTTGCGGAGAAAAAACAGGATGGCACACTTTTCGAGGTTCCCGGAGATCCGTTTGAAAATTTTGCATCAACCTTTGAAAACGAAAGCGGAAAATTCCTGGCCTGGAAGGTGCCGGAGGAAGGGGGAGACCGGCTTGTGGAGCTGCACGGCGACGTGCGCTTTACCAATGTCGTATTTTCTTATATCCCTGGGCATATTGTGCTGAACGACGTTTCTCTGTACGCAAGACCGGGACAGAAGATCGCGTTTGTCGGCTCTACAGGCGCCGGGAAAACGACGATTACGAATCTGATCAACCGGTTTTACGAAATTCAGGAGGGAACGATCACGTACGACGGAATTGATGTGCGCGAGATTAAAAAGGACGATCTGCGGCGTACGCTTGGAATCGTACTGCAGGATGTCCATTTGTTCCGCGGCACGATCCGCGACAATATCCGGTATGGAAAATTAAACGCTACGGATGAGGAGATCGTGCGTGCCGCAAAAATTGCAAACGCGCATTCCTTCATCAAGCGTCTTCCGGATGGGTACGACACGGTGCTTACTGCAGACGGTACAAACCTGTCCCAGGGACAGCGCCAGCTGCTTTCCATTGCACGCGCCGCCGTTGCGGATCCTCCGGTTATTATCCTTGACGAGGCAACCTCTTCCATCGATACAAGAACGGAGCATCTGATCGAGGACGGCATGGATAAACTGATGATGGGACGGACGACGTTTGTGATTGCCCACCGGCTTTCTAC
>CAJFMF010000033.1 GCA_904391375.1 Candidatus Gallimonas faecavium
ATGCAGCTCGACTATACCGACTGCGACGATCCGCTCAATGCGGGCATCGAGATCGTCGTCTCGCCCCCCGGAAAGAAGCTCTCCAAGATCTCTCTGCTCTCGGGCGGCGAGCGCGCCTTCACCGCCATCGCCATTCTGTTCGCCATTCTGAAGTCGCGGCCCATGCCTTTTTGTATTCTGGACGAGATCGAGGCGGCGCTCGACGAGGCGAACGTCGACCGCTTTGCGCGCTATCTCAAAAAATTCTCCAAGGACACGCAGTTCATCGTCATCACGCACCGCAAGCCCACCATGAACCAGGCGGATATCCTCTTCGGCGTGACGATGGAGGAAAAAGGCGTCTCCAAAGTCGTCTCCGTCAAGCTCTCCGAAGTGGAGGAAAAACTGGGCGGAGACACCGTCGTGGCGTAACGCCTGCGGCAGTCTGCATACATTCTTCCCGCCTGCGGGAAAAGGAGTACGGCATTGGGATTATTCGGTAAGATCCGCGACGCCCTGAAAAAGACCAAGGATTCCGTCGCGCTCAAAATGCGCCAGCTCTTTCTGAAGGACAAGATCGGCGAGGCGTTCTATGACGAGCTGGAGGAGATCCTCATTTCCGCCGACGTCTCCGTGCGCACGGCCGAGGACGTCATCGACCAGGTCCGCGAGGAGGCGATCGGGCAAAAACTCAAGGATGAGGAGTTCGTCACCGACCTCTTAAAGGACATTCTCGAGGACACGCTGAACGAGGCGCCCGTCCCCGAACTGCAATACCCCTGCGTCATCATGTTTGTCGGCGTCAACGGCGTCGGCAAGACGACCACCATCGGAAAGGTCGCAAATTGGTTCGTACGTCAGGGCAAAAGCGTGACCATCGCGGCGGCGGATACCTTCCGTGCCGCGGCGATCGATCAGCTTGAGATCTGGGCGAACCGCGCCAAGGTGCGCATCGTCAAGCACGAGGACGGCAGCGACCCCGCCGCCGTCATCTTCGACGCCGTCTCCTCCGCCAAGGCGCGCGGGACGGACGTCGTGCTCATCGATACGGCGGGCCGCCTTCACGTCAAGGAAAACCTCATGAAGGAACTGCAGAAGATGGACCGCGTCGTCACGCGCGAGTACCCCGAGGCGCAGTTCCTCAAATATCTCGTCCTCGACGCCACCACGGGCCAGAACGCCATGAGTCAGGCCAAGATCTTCGACGAGGCGGTGGAGCTGGACGGCATCGTGCTCACCAAGCTGGACGGCACCGCAAAGGGCGGGTTTGTGTTCTCCCTGTGCGGAGAACTCAAAATCCCCGTCGTCTTTGTCGGCGTCGGCGAGAAGATCGACGACCTCGAGCGCTTCGACGCCGAGCAGTTTGTCGAAGGCTTCCTTTGATCGCCCGCGCCTCCGCTTTTTCCCGCGGCCGCGGCGCAAGCGTGAAATGTCGGAGCGGGGGACAGAAAAAAAGAGGAAACACAAAACGAGAAAAGAAATTGCGCCTGTCAAGCGAAAATGCTTGACAGGCGCATTGTTATCCACTATAATGGTGGGAGAGGAGGGGAGAAATGGATCTGCATTTTCTGCGGCTGTGGGACATCTACAATCCGCTTCTCACCGACCATCAGCGCGAAGTGACCGATCTGTACTTCAACTGCGATCTGTCTCTTGCGGAGATCGCCGAGCAAAAGGGGTGTTCGCGGCAGAGCGTCTCCGATACGCTTGCCAAGGTGCGCCGTCAGCTCGAGGAGTACGAGGAAAAGCTGCATTTTTCACGGCTTCTGACGGAGACGTCGTTGGCGCAGTCTCTCATGATGACGGAGATCGCAACGTGGGCGCAGGCGAACCTTTCGGCAGAACAGAGCGCGCACGTTCAGGCGCTGATCGACCGCGACTATTCTCAAGAGGCCTCGGCGCTCTTCGAGAAGAACCGCGGGAAACTCTCATAGGAGGGAACCATGGCGTTATTCGCATCGCTCTCCGAGCGGCTCAATCACATCTTCAGCAAACTCACCAAGCGCGGAAAGCTCACCGAGCTGGAGATCCGCACGGCCATGCGCGAAGTGCGCATCGCCCTTCTGGAAGCGGACGTCAACATCAAGGTCGCCAAGCAGTTCATTGCCGACGTCTCCGAAAAGGCGGTGGGGCAGGAAGTGCTGCAATCGCTCAATCCCGCCCAGCAGGTCATCAAAATCGTCAATGACGAGCTCATCGCCCTGATGGGGCCGGGCAATGCCAAGCTGGAAGTCGCCCCCAAGCCGCCCACCGTCATCATGATGTGCGGGCTGCAGGGCGCCGGCAAGACGACGCTGTGCGGAAAGCTCGCTCTGCTCCTCAAAAAGCAGGGCAAAAAACCCCTTCTGGTCGCGTGCGACATCTACCGTCCCGCCGCCATCGAACAGCTGAAAGTCGTGGGGCAGCGGGCGGACACCGAGGTCTTTGAAAAGGGGACGCAGACGCCCGCAAAGACGTCCAGACAGGCCGTCGAATACGCGCTGCGCATGGGATACGACACCGTCATCATCGATACGGCAGGCCGTCTGCACATCGACGACGCGCTCATGAAAGAGCTGGAAGAGATCGAAAAAGCGGTCAGCGTCACCGAGATTTTGCTCACGGTGGACGCCATGACGGGTCAGGACGCCGTCACGGTTGCCGAGACGTTCAATGCCCGGCTGGGCGTGACGGGCGTCATTCTCACCAAGCTGGACGGCGACACCCGCGGCGGTGCCTGCCTCTCCATCAAGGCGGTCACGGGCAAACCCATCAAGTTCATCGGCGTGGGCGAAAAGCTCACCGATCTCGAGCCCTTCTATCCCGACCGCATGGCATCGCGCATTCTGGGCATGGGGGACGTGCTTTCCCTCATCGAAAAGGCGCAGGAGGCGGTCACCGAGCAGCAGGCGAAGGACCTGGAGCGCAAGATGCGCGAAAACTCCTTCACGCTCACCGACTACCTCGATCAGTTTGAAGCGCTCAAAAAGATGGGCGGCGCGTCGGCGCTCATGAGCATGCTGCCCGGCAGCAAACTCAAGATCAAAGAGGGGGATCTGGACGAAAAGCGCATCGAGCGCACGCGCGCCATCATCCTCTCCATGACGCCCAAGGAACGCGACAACCCGCAGATCATCAACTCGTCCCGCAAACGGCGCATCGCGCTCGGCTCGGGGACGACCGTCCAGGAGATCAACCAGCTCCTGAAGCAGTTCGATCAGACCAAGCTGTTGATGAAACAGATGAAGAGCGGCAAGGGCAGGATGCGCCTTCCCTTCTGAAAAATCTGACAAAGCAGTTTTCCGCACAGATCTGTGCGGCAGACATAAAACAAGAAAAACAAATTTCGGAGGTCAACTATTATGGTCAAAATGAGATTGGTGCGCATGGGCGACAAGAAGTCCCCCGTGTACCGTATCGTCGTCGTGGACGCGCGCAAGGCGGCAACGGGTGAGTACATCGAGAAAATCGGATTCTATGATCCCAAGTCCGAGCCCGTGACGCTCACCGTCGACGTGGAAAAGGCAAAGGAATGGCTCGCAAAGGGGGTTCAGCCCACCGAGACCGTGAGAAGCCTTCTCATCCGTTCGGGCGCCATGGAGAAGCCCGCGAAGCTCTCTCCTTCCAAGACCAAGGCGAAGAAAAAGAAGTAATCGGCTTTTTGCACTTGTGTGTGCCGCCGTATGCGGATCGGCCCGCGGCCGTTTCGTCTGCGGATGAATGCAGGAAGAAACACGTTTTTGTTTCGGCGGCGATCGTCGGGAAGATGTGCGGACAGACGCATCGGTGCGCCGTCCGCGAAAGGGCATTTCCGCCGATGCGGCCTGCGGCATGAGAACGCGTTTTCTACGGAGAAGGGGCCATGAACGATCGGATTTTGACATGGGCAAGTACGGCTCTTGCGGTCGGCGGGGCGGTCTGCAGCGTAGTGGCCTCCGTAACGGAGGGGACTGCGACGATCGTCTTGTGGATCGTGGGGCTGGTGCTCCTCGTCCCGGGCGTTGCGGGCCTGCTCTTTGCCGCAAGGTGTTCGCTCATAACGAGGTCGTTCCGTTCTGACGGCATTCGCACAATCTTTCCCTCTTTTCCAAACACACCGTAATTATAAGGAGGAAACATCATGCTGGAACTCATCAAGTACATCGTCGGCCAGTTTGCCGAGGACAAGGAGAACGTCTCCTATGAAGTCGAGGAGACGGAGGACGCCATCAACGTGACCGTCGTCCTGTCCGATTCGGACATGGGCAAGGTCATCGGCAAGCAGGGCAAGATCGCCAAGGCGCTCCGCACGCTCGTGCGCGCCGCCACGCCCAAGGATTCCAAGAAGTACAACGTCGAGATCAAGGAGCGCTCGGCCCAGACCGAGCAGCCCGAGAAATCGGCGGAGTAACGCCCGAAAACGCGGCTGGGCGGAACAGGAACCGTCAAACCGCGCATAACGTGCAGTAGGCGGAGTAATTTTTGCCAAACCGCACATTATGTGCGGCAGGGCGGAGCGATATCCGCTAAGTCCGTATATCTCGTCGGGGGCATCCGAAACGGCTGACGATGGGGCGCAAAACACGATCTTATGTTGAAAAAGCAGGCGTGACGCCTGCTTTTTTGCTGCCTATAAGCATGTGCGCGGCGGTGCAAATGCACCGCCGCGCACGTCATGTACTTTTTTCGCCTGAAATGCAGGGCAAGACATATGCTCGTTTTCCCACATTGCCGCGGCGGGCATTGTGTGCGCCGACGAAGGACATTTGCGCGGGCAGACGGTCGGGGCGCAAGGGGATTTGCGCGGGCAGACGTCGGTGGCGAGCGATGGTCAGAGCGAATTCGCGTATGCCTCCAGCACGTCCAGGAGCTCCTCCTCGTGCTCGTCGTAGAAGGTATCGAAGACCGAGAGGGGGTCGTCCTCAAGCGCCTGCATGACGGACGCGTCGTCCTCGGGGTCGATGTCCAGCATGCAGTACTGCCGATAGGCCTGCGCGACGTTGTCGGCATGATCGGCGGGAAGCGTCTCGCGCAAGGCCGCCATCACGGCAAAGATATTTTCTTTGCGCAGTGCGCGGTTGAGAAAAAACTGAAGATGCCCGCCCTCCTGCATTTCGTTGTCATAGGTGAGCAGCTCGTTGTAGGGCGAGTCGATCTCGCCCGCCTCCCACATCTCCCACATGGCGCTCCACTTGTCCTCGCCGTCGCCGCCGTCCTTTTTCCCGAACAACTTTTTCAAAAATCCCATAGACGTATCCCTCATAATCCTTCCAGAACCGAATACAGGCGGAGCAAATGGCCATTTGCTCCGCCTGCGCATTCACGATGAAAAAACGCTGTTGCTCCGATCAAGACGGAGGGTCATACGATATACGCCTCGTCGGGTGCGGCGGCGTCGAGCTCTGCCTTCTTGTCTGCATAGCCGGGCTTGCCCAGAAGGGCGAAGGTCGCCTTCTTGCCCGCTTCGACGCCGGGCTGGTTGAAGGTGTTGATGTTGAACATCGCTCCGGTGTATGCCGTCTGCAACTCAAACAGGAAGAGCAGTTCGCCCAGCGTGAAGGCGTTGATCTCGGGAAGGTGCAGGGTATAGTTGAGCCGTCCCGCCATCGTCAGCGCGTGCGCGGTCGCCTTGTTCTCCGCCTGAATGAGCTCCTCCATCGTATGTCCGCCGAGGAAGGAGACGTCGGGAATATCCTTGCAGCCGTGGGGAATGGGCATCGCTTCCTGATATTTGTCCACCGAGAGGAAGGTGATGACCTTGTCGTCGGGGCCCTCGGTATAGAGCTGTACCTGCGAGTGCTGATCGGTCACGCCCAGCGCCTTGACGGGCGTCTGGCCCACGTTGCAGGGATTGCCGTCCAGCGTCTCGTTCTTGCCGAGCGACTCCGCCCAGAGCTGTGCATACCAGTCGGAGACGTACTTGAGGTTGTCCGAATAGGGCATGAGCACGCCGATGTTCTTGCCGTCGTTCATGGCGATGTACTGCAGCGTCGCGCAGAGCAGGGCGGGATTTTTCTTGAGGTCAGCGGTCTTGCAGAGCTTGTCCATGTAGGCCGCGCCCTTAAGAAGCGCCTTGATGTCGATACCGAGCACCGCCGCGGGCAGAAGGCCGACGGGGGAGAGCTCGGAGAATCTTCCGCCCACGCCGTCGGGCAGCACATAGCTCTTGACGCCGCCGAGCGACTTGGAGATCTTCACGAGGTTGCCCTTCTTGGCGTCCGTGGTGAAGATGACGTTCTCCTTGATGCTGACGCCCGCCTTTTTGAGAAGGTCGGAGATGATGAGGTACTGCGCCATCGTCTCGCTCGTCGCGCCCGACTTGGAGATGACGTTGAAGCAGGTTTTTTTGACGTCGATGATGTCGAGCAGGTCCTTCATGCGGACGGGATCGACGTTGTCCTCGACAAAGAAACGCGGGCCGCGGCGCTTGCTCTTGGGCAGGTCGTTATAGTGCAGGTGGCAGAGGGCGTTGAACGCCATGATGGGGCCGAGCGCCGAACCGCCGATGCCGAGTACGACAAAGTTCTCGAACTTTCTGCGTACCAGTTTCGCCGTCGCAAGGATGTCGGCGACGATCTCGTTCTGATTGTAGGGCAGTTCCGTCCAACCCATGAACAGTTCGTCTTTGCCGCGGTTTTCGGTGACATAGGCGTGCGCCGCTTTGGCAAGTTTTTTATGGGCATCGAGGGTCTTGTCCGAGATTCCCTTCGCGATATACTTGTCCGTCATGTTCGTGTAATCCACACGGATGCGCAAGGCTTTGCGCATATCTTCGGTCAGTTTCATCTATGAATCCTCCGCTAAAATTTTTATTTATTGTATCACACTCGCAGGGCGATTTCAAGACTGTACAGCGATTTTTTTGCGGTTTTTCGCGAAAAAACGCCGAAAGAGCGCCTTGAGATCGAGGAGGCGGAAGGCGGAGAGCATGGCGGCTTCTCCCGCGAGCAGGGAGAGCACGGTGAGCGTGAGCGCGGGCAGAAATCCCAGCCAGCGTATGAACACGCCGTGCAGCAGCGCGCCGAGCACGGTGACGGGCAGCAGGGCGGCAAAGAGGCGCAGGAGCGTCCCGCCCGCGCGCAGTTTTCCCGTCTTTTTACGCAGCAGGAGCAGGGAGAGAAGGGTCGTGATGCACGCGTCGCACGCCATGCCGACGAGCAGCGCGCCGCCGCCCAGCAGAGACGGAAGGAAGAAAGTGCACAAGAGCATGGCGACGGAGCCGGCCAGAAAAATTCCGAGGGTGTGTTTTTCGCAGCCCAGCGAGTTGAGCAGGGAGGAGGCGATCATCGTCAGGCTCATGGGGAGGAGCAGGAACGCGCAGGCGGAGAGCATCTGTCCGCTGTCGGCGTTGGAGTAGAGGAGAATGCCCACGTCCTTTCCGCAGACGAGATAGAAGGGAATGAGCGCGCACGCGATGAGCATGGTGGCGTTGAGGGCGCGTTCGGTGAGGGCGGTGACCTGTTCACGTTTGCCGCGGTAGAACGCCTCGGAGAGCTCCGGCACCAGGACGAGGGCGATGGAGCCGATAAAGGCGCAGGGGATGGCCATGACGGGCATGACCATGCCGTAGACAACGCCGTATTCGCTCATGGCGTGCGCGGCGGTCGCGCCCGCCGCCTGCATACGCAGGGGAAAGAGGACGGAGATGAGCGAGGAGAGCAGGGAGGAGGAAGTCCGCATGGCGGTGACGGGCAGGGCGGAGGCGAGCAGGGGACGCAGTTCGCCGCGGGGGGAGCGGAATTTTCCGCCCGTGAGGAAGAACCAGACGAGGGCGATGGCGAAGGAGCAGAAATAGGAGACGAGTACGGCGACGGCGGCGAGGTTGGCGCCGTAGACGCCCGCCGTGACGGTGAGCAGGAGCGCGACGCCCACGCCGATGCGGATCATCTCTTCGACGAGTTCGATGAAGGAATAGGCGAAGAAGCGCTTGTTTCCCCAAAAGCTTCCGCGGATGACGGAGTAGACGGAGGTGCAGGCAAGGCCCGCGATGAGGATGTAGAAGAGGTCGGCACAGCGGGGGTCCGCAAAGACGGCGGAAAAGGGCTTGCGCAGAAGAAAGAGCGCGAGGGTGATGGGGAGACTGAACACGAGCGTGATGAGAACGGCGCCCGAGACGGCGGACTGTTCGCGGACGCGGTTTCCGTGCGCGCGGTGGCGGGAGATGACGCGCGAAAGCGTGACGGGCAGGCCGCTCGCCGAGACGGTGAGAAAGACGGCAAACACGGTGTAAGCCGCCTGGTAGACGCCGAGGCCCTCCGGGCCGATGGTGCGCGAGAGGATGATGCGGTACAAAAAGCCGAGACAATGCTCCGCCGCCGAAAAGAGCGTGACGACGGCGGCCGTGCGGTACAAATTCATATTGTATCCTATTCGTCCGAAGCACGCTTTTATGAGCGGCGGCATACATTGAGACATGGAACTTTTGCTTGTGCGCCCGGAGCGCTATCGCGTCAGACGGGGGCAGACGCTGGAGCAGATCGCCGAGATATTCGGCACCACGCCCCGCCTGCTCGCCGCGTGCAATCATCTCACCGCGCCGCCCGAGGAAGGGGAACTGCTCCTTCTTCCCCCCGCGGGAAATCGCTACGCCGTGCACGGAGGAGAGAGCAAATCCCTCCTGTGCGGCTCTCCCGCGGCGTTTTGCTCGCGCAACGCGACACAGGCGCTCTACCCCGGCCAGATCGTCGTGCTATAGCGCACCTTCGCCTGCGGCGGATCCCGTAAAAGCGTCCGCATCGCTCACGGCGCCGCCTCTTTGTCCGTCGGCCGCGCGTCGCCGCGGGGGCAGCGCGGCGACGCGCGGCCGTGCCGGGTTTTTACGGCTGCGGGCGGGCGATGCGCCCTTCGATCGGCGCTTTGCAGACGGGGCGTGTCATATTTTGTGCGAGGCGCATAGCATGGAGTAGAACGCATACGTTCTTTTTTACGGAGGTAACCCATGTCGTTTTTTTCCAACTTTTCTTCCGATCACTGTCCCGGTCCCATCACGGGGAATCCCATGACGGGGCTGTGCGAAAAAGTGTGCATTCAGGCGGAAAAGATCTTTGATGCGGGCATCATTCAGACCCGCCTTGAAAATTATACGCTCACGCTCACCGACCTGACGCCCGAAAATCCTACATATCCTCTGACCTTCGTGAGCGCGCGCTCGCTCTCGGGAACGGGCGTCGTCTCGAATGTCACGGTGGACCGTCAGCCCGATTCCAACTGCGCCCGCGTCCAGGCAACCGTCACCATCCCCGTCGAAGTCGTCTACACGGACGCCAACGGCACGGAGGGCAAGGCCACGGCCTCGGTCGTCCTCAACGAGGACGTCCTCCTGTATGTGCCGCCCATGTCCGTCATGCCCTCCACGGTGACCGCGGTCGCAAGCTGCGTCGTGCCGGAGGGGACGTTCAACGCGCAGAACAACTCCTTCACGGTCAGCGCGTGCGTCACCTGTATCCTCAAGGTCGCCATGCAGGTGGAATTGCTCATTCCCGCCTACGGCTATTGCGCCATTCCGCCCGCACAGGAGTACTCGCAGGAAGTCTGCTCGGGCTTCTTTGAACTCCCGCTCTATCCGCAGGGGAAGGGCTGCTGCAAGAAGTGAGTACGCGCTCCGATCTGCCCCGAACTGCGCCCCCGCGCTCTGCGGGGAAAAATACGGCGCATCGTGCGATCGATTGAAAAACGCTGTGCGCCGCGGCATCCGCCGCGGCGCACAGTTTTATTTTTTCCGAACGAGAAAGGGCATTGCGCACCGCTCCGCCGCAAACCGACGTCGGCAAAGCGGTGCGCCGTAAATTTTCGCGGGACACGCCTGCGTGGCACGGTTTTACGGGAACGTGTCAGCCGTTTTCCGCAAGGGCGGGGTCGCCGAGCACCGTTTCAAAGCCCGAATAGGTGACAAATCCCGCCTTGCCGCCCTTGGGCTTTCTGACGTTGCGGACGGGACAGCAGTCGACGGGGATCTTGCTGCCGTTGCCCTCCGAGTATCGGGCGCATACGCCCGCCGCAAAGGCGAGCACGCTCTGCGGGACCTTTCTTCCCTGCGTGCGGATGACGACGTGGGCAGAGTGCAGATTGCGCGCGTGCAGCCAGAGGTCGTCGGGGGCGGCGGCGCGCACCAGGCGGTCGTTCTGCACGTTGCTGCGTCCCGCATAGACGGTGAACCCCTCCTTTTCAAAGGTGCGGAAGGGGATCTCCGTCTTTTTCTTGCCGCGCCGCTCGGGCTGCTGTGCGCGGAGAAGCCCCTCGCCCGTCAGCTCTTCCTCGGCGGCCTTGAGATCGTCGGGGACTTCCGCCTCGTTGAGAAGCGGGACAAGGCTCTGCAGGTAGTCAAGCTCCCGCCGCACCTCCGCCTCCTGGGGGGCGAGCGCTTCCAGCGTGCGCTTTTGTTTCTGATAGCGCCTGAAATATGCCTGGGCGTTCTGTGCGGGCGTGAGCCGTTCGTCGAGAGCGATCTTCACGGTGCCGCCCGCCTCGTCGTAGTAGTTGGCCAGCTCGCACGCCTTCATGCCGCGCGTGAGCGCGTAGAGATTGGCCGTCAGGAGTTCGCCCTTGAGGCGTACCGTCTCGGCGTCGGCGGCGGAGCGCTGTTTTTCAAGAATCTGCGCGAGCCGTTTTTCCTGTTTCTTCTTCGCCTGCGCGACCGCGGCGAGCAATCTTCTGCGCGCGCCCTCGAGCGCGGCCTTGGCGCGCTTTTTCCGATAGAAGTACGCCTGCGCGGCGGAGAGCGTGTCAAAGGGGAGACACCCCGCATGACGGCGCGCGAAAAAGTCGGTGACGTTCCCGTGATTTTCCGCCACACAGGGGGAAATTTCGTCGGAGAAGATGTAATCGTGCACAAAGGCGGCGAGGTCGCCTCCCGGGTAGGCGGCGGCGATCTCCTCGGCCGTGCAGGGGGCAAGCCCCGCCACGCGCGTGAAGAGGAAGTGCGCGAGATCGCCCTCGGGCGCGGCGCACAGGCGCGAAAGCGCCGTGCGGTCGGAGGGATTCACCTTGTCCTGGGGCGTCGGCGGGACGTACTTCGCGCCGGGCAGGATGAGCCGTTTGCAGTTCTCGTCGGCGGCCGTCGTCTTGAGCGCGCCGAGGATGATCCCGTTCTCCACGAGCAGGAGATTGGAGTATTTTCCCATGATCTCGGCGTATAAAATGCGCTCGCATTCGGAAAAATCGGAAATACAGTGCAGGCGGATGGCGAGAATGCGTTCAAAGCCGAGGGTCGTCACATCCGTGATCTGCGCGCCCTGCAGGTGTTTGCGCAGGAGCATGCAGAAATTGGGCGCGACGAGGGGATTTTCCTGCTCCTCTTCCGTAAAATAAACGCCGCAATCGGACGCATTTGCGTTCAGAGAGAGTTTAATCGTGCGTTTTCCGGTGTATATAACAACGGAGATTTCTTCGCGGGCGGGCTGATTGATGCGGTTGATGCGTCCGCCGGCGAGCGTCTCGTTCAGTTCCAGTGCGTTGAGTCGGAGCGTGAAAGCGTCCTGTGGCATTCTCTTCCTCCCGATCGGGTGTCCTACCCCGCAATTATACCCGAAAAATACAAATTTGTAAATGAAAATGCTTTCCTTTCTCGCGCCGATATGGTAAAATGTACTTTGCTGAAAAATATCACATGATAAACGGAGTATCGAAATGAAGTATACTGTTACACCTGCAGAGAAGAGCACCGTCAAGATCGCGATCACCTTCACCCCCGAAGAGTGGGCGGCGGCGAACGACAAGGCTTATCAGGATAACCGCAAGAAGTTTGCCGTCAACGGCTTCCGCAAGGGCAAGGTTCCCAAGCACGTCCTGGAGCTCTATTACGGCAAGGGCCTCTTCTATGAAGATGCGCTCAACGATCTGTTTGTCGAGCACTATCCCGCTATCCTCGAAAAGGAGAAGGACAACTTCACGGCAGTCGGCGATCCCGCGCTCGCCGTCGAGGAGATCTCGGAAAAGAAGGTGACGCTCACCGCCACCACGCCCGTCAAGCCCGATGTCGCCATCGAGAAGTACACGGGTATAAAGATCGCGAAATATGAGTATACTGTTACGGATGCCGATGTGGACAAGGACATCGAGGCAACGCGCGAGCGTCTCGCCGAGAGCCGCGACGTCACCGACCGTCCCGCCAAGCTCACCGATACCGTCAACATCGACTTTGTCGGCAAGTGTGAGGGCGAACTCTTCGAGGGCGGCAGCGCAAAGGGCTATGACCTGACGCTCGGTTCCGGACAGTTCATCCCCGGCTTTGAAGATCAGGTCGTCGGCATGAAGGTCGGCGAGTCCAAGGACGTCAACGTCACCTTCCCCGCGGACTATCAGGCGGAGTCGCTCAAGGGCAAGCCCGCGGTGTTCAACGTGGTCGTCAACAAGATCACCGAGAAAGTGCTGCCCGAACTCAACGAGGAGTTCGCGAAGAAGGTCGGTTCCGACTCGGTGGAGGCCTATCGTGCCAAGGTGCGCGAGCGCCTGGAAAAGAGCGCCGCGTCCCGTTCGCGCAACGAGACGGAGAATGCCATCGTGACCGCGATCGCACAGGGCGCCAAGGCGGAGATCCCCGACGCCATGGTCGAAAAGCAGGAGGACTACGCCATGCAGCGCATGGAGTACTCGCTCATGTATCAGGGCATCCGTCTCGACGACTATCTCAAGTACGTCGGACAGACGCGTGAAGAGTACAAGAAGAACTTTGAAGAGGAAGCCCGCCGCACGGTGCTGCACCAGCTCATCGTCGAGAAGCTCATCAAGGAGCTGAACATCACGGCGAGCGAGGAAGAGATCGCCGAGAAGGTTGCCGAGCAGGCTGCCAGCGTCGGCAAGGAAGCGGAGGAATACCGCAAGTCGATGGATCCCAGACAGCTCGAGTACATCGAGGGGGACATCAAGGTGACCAAGCTCTTCGACTACCTCGAGGCGAACAACGAAATGGTCGCGCCCGAGGCGATCGAGACCAAGGCAGCGGAGAACGAGGAGAACAAGTAACATGGAAAAGAACGTGCTCATTCCCTACGTTGTGGAGCGCACCTCGAGCGGCGAGCGCAGCTACGATCTGTACTCCCGCCTGTTGGAGGATCGCATCATCTTCCTGAGCGGAGAGATCGACGACGCCGTGGCGAACACCGTCGTGGCCCAGCTCATCTATCTTGAGGGCAAGGATCCGACAAAGGACATCAGCCTCTACATCAACAGCCCCGGCGGATCGGTCTCCGCGGGTATGGCGATCTACGATACGATGAACTACATCAAGTGCGACGTCTCCACCATCTGCATCGGGCTTGCCGCATCGATGGGCGCGTTCCTTCTGGCGGCAGGCGCGAAGGGAAAGCGCTATGCACTCAAAAACAGCGAAATCATGATCCATCAGCCCTTGGGCGGCGCGCAGGGCCAGGCCAGCGACATCAAGATCCAGGCCGAGCACATCCTGCGCATCAAGTCCAAGATGACGCGGATCCTCGCGGAGAACACGGGCAAACCCGTGGACGTCATCGAGCGCGACACCGACCGCGACAACTATCTCACGGCGGACGAAGCGCTTGCATACGGCCTCATCGACAAGGTCTACGAGAAGCGTTGATCTGATTCGTTGTTGCAAAAGGGGAGTGCGGTCGGACCGTTGCTCCCTTTTCCGTCGCCGGCTCTTTGAAG
Organism: Candidatus Gallimonas faecavium; assembly: GCA_904391375.1. Taxonomy (GTDB): domain Bacteria; phylum Bacillota; class Clostridia; order Christensenellales; family Borkfalkiaceae; genus Gallimonas; species Gallimonas faecavium. The sequence goes on from CAJFMF010000033.1 coordinate 13,561, forward strand.
GGGCCGGCGGACAGAGGAGGTTTTATGCCGAAATATGAACAAAAATGTTCCTTCTGCGGGAAGGATAAATCCAAGGTAAAGAAACTGATTGCCGGACCGGACGGCGTGTTCATCTGCGACGAATGCGTCGATCTGTGCCGCGACATGATGGCGAAAATGCCTTCCAACACCGAGCAGGAAAAGGTGGAGCTCAAAAAGCCCGCCGAGATCAAGGCGGAGCTCGATCAGTACATCATCGGACAGGACAAGGCAAAGCGCGTTCTCTCCGTCGCGGTGTACAATCACTACAAGCGCATCAACGCCCTGCTCTCGGGCGAAAAACAGGATGACGGCGTCGAGATCGAAAAGAGCAACATCCTTCTGCTCGGCCCTACGGGCAGCGGCAAGACCCTGCTCGCCCGCACGCTCGCGCGCATTCTCAACGTTCCCTTCGCCACGAGCGACGCCACCACGCTCACCGAGGCGGGCTACGTCGGCGAGGACGTCGAAAATATCCTGCTCAAGCTCATTCAGAACGCCGACTACGACATCGAACGCGCTCAGCGCGGCATCATCTATATCGACGAGATCGATAAGATCGCGCGCAAGGGCGAGAACGTCTCCATCACGCGCGACGTCTCGGGCGAAGGCGTGCAGCAGGCACTCCTGAAGATCATCGAGTCGACGGTCGCCAACGTCCCGCCGCAGGGGGGCAGAAAGCACCCGCAGCAGGACTGCATGCGCATCGATACGACCAACATCCTCTTCATCTGCGGCGGCGCGTTCGTCGGATTGGATAAGATCGTCGGCGCCCGCAAGGACGATTCCGGACTCGGCTTCGGCGGCAAGGTCAAGATGGGAGAGCACGAAGTGGATTACTCCCTGCTCGACGACGTCAAGCCGCAGGATCTCACCAAGTTCGGACTCATCCCCGAATTTGTCGGACGTATTCCCATCGTGGTCGCGTTGCAGCCCCTCGACGAGGATGCGCTCGTCAATATCCTCACCAAGCCGCGGAACGCCATCATCACGCAGTACCAGAAACTGGTCGGCATGGACGGCGTGAAGCTCACCGTCGAGGACGGCGCCGTGCGTGAGATCGCCAATACCGCCATCCGCCTCAAGACGGGTGCGCGCGGCCTGCGTACCATCATCGAAGGCCTCATGACCGACGTCATGTATGATATCCCCTCCGAAAAGGACGTGGAGGAAGTCATCATCACGCGCGATTGCGTGACCAAGGGCGAAAAACCGCGCCTTGTGTTCAAGAAATCGGCGTGACGTATCCGCAAAAACAAAGCCTCGCGGCAGTTGCCGCGAGGCTTTTCTCTTTGTTCAGAATATCGTTTGTACGGGCGGTTTCACGCAGGACAATGCCGCGGTTTTATGCGGGAAACGCCGCAAGCGCACGCGGAACAATGCCGCAGATTCACGCTTGACAATGCCGCGGGCGGTCAGGCGGCCGCTTGGGCGGGCGGCGCGTTTTTGGCACGGACGGCGGCAATGACGATGACCGCAACGGAGAGGGCGAGCGACAAAAAGGCAAAGACGCACACGAGAATGGGGACGGTCAGGTTTGCATCGGCATTGGGGCCGAAAGAACCGTACAGTTCCATGAGTTCCTGTGTCCGTTCGGTCGCGTAGATGGAAAAGGCGGCGGCGAGAATGACCAGGACGAACGTGACGATGGCGGCGGGAAGGGGATTGGTGCGTTTTCCGCTCAGCGCATGGAAGAGCGAAGTGAGCAGGAAGATTCCCGCAATACTGGCGGCGAGCTGTGCCGCGGCACCGACGGCGGAGCCGACGAGGACCTCGTTGAGGATTTCGGCGTATTGCGTCGGGATATAGTCGGAGCCGAAAGAGCTGCTGATCTGTCCCGCAAGCTGCAGGATGGGGGCAAAGCCCGTGGTGATCGCCATTCTGGAGGAGAGATCCTTAAATCCGGCGGAGACGGTTCCGTACGCGAGCATGGCAAAGACGGCGACGGCAAGGGCGCCGCCAAGCGCGGAGAGCGCGGTCCCCGTGACGGAGATGCGTCCGCCGAGGAGATTGCGCACGAGCAGACAGGCGAGCGCGAAGAAGAGGAAAATGCTGCCCAGGCAGATGCCCGCGACGGTCGCCTGGTTGAGCACGTTTTCGGCGGAGATGTCGATGCTCATGCCTGCGCTGCCCGAAGCGTCGAGCAGGAAGCGTTCTGCCGACAAAAAGAGCAATGCCCCGAGCAGGAAGGAGAAGAACGCCGACAGGGCAAATGCGACGGGCGATTTTTCCGTTTTGCCGGCTACGTTGCGCAGATATCGTACTACGGCCAGGATGAAGAACACGGTCGTTGCGACGAGCGCGACGGCGCCGGCCACCGTTCCGATGACGGTTGCCAGATAGAGCGTCGTGGGGTAGTACCCCGGATAAAAACTGCTCTGCGCGAGCAGATCTTCGACATCCGTGTAGGCGTCTTTGAAATAGTACCAGAGATTGTTCGCCGGAAGATCGGTCAAGGCGGAGGAGACGACGCCGCTCAGGCCTGCGTTGCCCGTCACCGTCGAACCGATGAAAAAGACGAAAATAAAGACGGTGAGCGCGGCGAGCAGTGCAAGCGCGTTTCCCGTAAGGCCGAGCACTCTCTGCGCGGCGGCCGCGGTGCGCTTTCGGGCATCGTCGGACGCCCCCTGTCGGACGGGCGCACCGTCGGGAGCAGACTGTCTGCTTGTCGCATCGCCGAGGGCAGACGTCCCGTTCGGTGCAGTCGCGGAAGCGGCGGGCGTCAGAACGGGCGTTCCGCAATGACTGCAAAAGCGCGCGTTTTCCGCGAGATTTGCCCCGCAGACAGGGCAGACGTTCTCCATGCGCTTTCCGCACTGGTTGCAGAAGAGGGCGTCGTCGGCGTTTTCTGCGCCGCAGAACCTGCAGATTTTCATAAATTCCCCCATATGAAAAGAATAAATCGATTATAACACGGAAAAGGGGAGCGGTCAATCCCCTTTCCGAAATTTTGGTCCAAAGTTCAACGTGGCGGAAGGGCGGCGCGCCGTCACCGCGTTCAACGCGGCGGAAGGACCGCGCGCCGTCCCCGCAGATCGCGTATCCGAAGAACAAAAAAGCCGCTAGGGCGGCGTGCAGAGGGAAAGGTCGGCGCGGGGCTGGGCGGCGTGCAAATGACAGAGAGTTTGGCGGCGCGTGCAGAGGTCATTGCAATGCGGTCCGGGCGGCGCGTGCGCAGAGGGTATCGGCGAGGACGGTCAGAAAGAGGAGGAGGGCGGCGAGGACGGCAAAGCCGGGGATGCCCCAGAAGAAGAGAAGGAGCAGTTCGTCGGAGACGGAGGCGATCGAGCCCTCGCAGGCTGCGGCGAGGATCGCGCAGACGGCGGTCAGTGCCGCGCGCAGGGCAGTCGGCTTTCTGTGCTGGGCGATGTTTCCGAGCAGGCGCTCCAGGAGCAAGACGTTGCACGCCGCATAGCCGACGAGAAAGACAAAGAAGAAGGCGGCTGCCGTGCGGCTGCCGACGGCGTTCTCGTCGGAGAAGAGGAGGGCAAGACCCTGCCTGTCGTCCTCGGCCATGATGCCCGTCGAAAAGAGGGCAGAGAGGGTGAGCAGCAGGAGGAGCGCGATGACGGCGGCGACATAGCGCACGGCGGTCTCGCGTCCGCGCTGTCTCCCCTTGGCGAGGAGAAAGAGCACGACGGAGGCGGCGATGCCGACGGCGACGAGGATAAGCCCGACGACGGTGGCGGTGTTCAGACGGCGTTCTCCGTCGGCGTTGCAGGCGGAAAAGAGCAGGATCGCCGCAAGGTAGGCGCTCGCGGTCGCATAGCTGAAGTAGAGGGCGTCCTTCTGTGTTTTTTTCAGCCAAAAGCGCACATAGCGCAGGACGGTGAGCCCGAAGAGCACGCACACCGCGGCGAGCCCGAGCAGGGCGGCGCAGACGGAAAAGGCGGAGCCGGGCGTATTCTGTCCGAAGGCGTCAAGAAGAGATATGGGGAGGCCGCGTCGGTCGGTGAATCCGATCAGAAAGACAAAGACGCACGCGCAGAGCGCGGAGAAGAGCGCACAGCCTTCGCCGAAGGGGGCGAGGCGGCGGGTGTCGGTGTAAGTGAGTTGTGCGCGGAAATCGTACATAGGGGCTCCTTTCCCTCTATTTTATCACGGGCGTGCGGGGCGGTCAAGAACTGCGCGGAAAAATTTGGGCAAAGTTTACAAGAAGACGGGACAACTTTGTATCATTTTACTATTGCAATTTATGCGCGGATTTTGTATAATAGAGAAAATCATTTGAATTGGTAGGGAGGAACTTATGTCCGGTCTGTTGCTCAAAGGCATCAACAAGATCTATCCAGGCGGAAACCAGGCGGTGTTCAACTTCACCCTTGACATCCGCGATAAGGAATTCATCGTCTTCGTCGGCCCTTCCGGCTGCGGTAAGTCCACGACGCTGCGTATGATCGCAGGTCTCGAGGAGATCTCCTCGGGTGAACTGTACATCGACGGTAAGCTCGTCAACGACGTCGTCCCCAAGGACAGAGACATCGCGATGGTCTTCCAGAACTACGCACTCTATCCGCACATGTCCGTCTATGACAACATGGCATTCGGTCTGAAACTCAGAAAGGTGCCCAAGGACGTCATCGACGAAAAGGTCAAGGCGGCGGCCGAGATCCTCGGCATCACCGATTACCTGTCCCGTAAGCCCAAGGCGCTCTCCGGCGGTCAGCGTCAGCGTGTCGCGCTCGGCAGAACCATCGTCCGTGAGCCTAAGGTCTTCCTTCTGGACGAGCCTCTGTCCAACCTCGATGCAAAGCTCCGCGCTCAGATGAGAACGGAGATCTCCAAGCTGCACGTCCGTCTTGCCACGACGTTCATCTACGTCACGCACGACCAG
>CAJFMF010000034.1 GCA_904391375.1 Candidatus Gallimonas faecavium
CGTACATTTTACTTGGCAGGGCGCAAAATGTCAACCGATTTTCTTTTGCGCAGGCCAAAGCATCATATTTTTGTGAGCGTATAGCCGTCTTTGGCGTCCTTGACGGCGTACCCCATCGCCTTTAACTTCTCGCGCAGTTCGTCCGACTTCGCCCAGTCTCTGGCCGCACGCGCCGCCTTGCGCTCCTCCGCCACGGCAAGGACGTCCGCGGGGATCTCCTCCGCCTTTTCATACGTCGCAAGATACGCCGCGGGATCGCGCTTGAACAGCCCGAGCAGCGAATAGGTCGCGCGGATCTGGTTGGTCATGCGGCGCGCCTTCGCGTCGCCCGCGTCCAGCAGCCGCGCCACTTCCTTGAAATAGCCGAACAGGTCGGCAAGCGCAAGCGCCGTGTTGAAGTCGTCCTCCATCGCCGCGTCAAACTTCTCGTCGATCGCCTTCTCCATGCCCTTCTCGTCGGGGAACATCTGCTCGGCGCGCCCGATGAGCGCGTAAAAGCGCGCAACGTGCGCCTCCGCCGCGGGGAACAGCTCGTCCGTGACGTTGACGTCGTTCCGATAATTGTTGGACAGGAGCGCGAACTTCAGCGCGTCGGGCGAGAACTTGTCCATGAGATCGTCGAGCAGCAGACTGTTGCCGAGCGACTTGCTCATCTTCTGTCCGTTCACCTTGATGAGCCCGTTGTGCATCCAGTATCGGACGAACTGCTTGCCCGTGAGCGCCTCGCTCTGGGCGATCTCGTTCTCGTGGTGCGGGAAGATGAGATCCCTGCCGCCGCCGTGAATGTCGATCTGCTCGCCGAACGCCGCGCGGATCATCGCCGAGCACTCGATGTGCCAGCCCGGCCTGCCCTTGCCCCACGGCGAATCCCAGCTGATCTCCCCTTCCTTCGCCGCCTTCCAGAGCGCAAAGTCGTAGGGATGCTTCTTCTCGTCGTCGTTGTCGACGCGCACGCCGTCCAGCATGTCCTCCTTGTCCCGCCCCGAAAGCTGTCCGTACGCCGGGAAAGTGTCTACGTCAAAGTACACGTCCCCGTTCGCCGCGGGATAGGCATGTCCCTTTTCAATCAGCGCCTCCACAAAACGGATGATGTTGCCGATGTTCTCGGTCGCCTTCAGCCAGACCGTCGGCTCCCCCACGTCCGCCCGCGCCATCGCGGCGTCGATCTTCGCGATCATCTGCTTCGCGTATTCGTCCGCAGGAATCCCCGTCTCACGGGAACGCGCGATGATCTTGTCGTCTACGTCCGTGTAGTTGCGCGCATACGTCACCGCATACCCCTTCTTTTCCAGGAACTTGCGGAAAATATCGTACAGGATCGCCTGAAACGCATGCCCGATGTGCGCCTCCCCCGACACCGTGATGCCGCAGGCGTACATCTTTACCTTGCCCGCTTCCAGCGGGACAAATTCTTCCTTCCGTCTCGTCAGTGTGTTATAGATCTTCATAAACGTCTTCCTCGTTTTTGTCCTTATTTTTATCGGTCTTTGTCGGACGCCTCGGCGTCCCCGTCTGTCTTTTTGTCGGGCGTCTCGGCGTCCCCGCCTGCCCGATCAGTTTTGCCGACGGCGTTCGCCCCTTCGTTCCCGACGGCGGCCGCCTGCGCGGTTTTGCCGACGGCGTTCGCCGCGTCTTCGTCCCGTCCCAGGCGGCGCGTCACGGCGTCCAGGCGGTCTTCCAGCTCAAAGACGCGCTCGCGGAGCGCGCACACTTCGCGCAGGATGGGGTCGTCCTTTTCGGGCAGAAGGTCCTGCGTCTTTTCGCCGTTGATGCGCACCACGCGCCCGGGAACGCCGACGACCGTCGCAAAGGGCGGGACTTCCTTCAAGACGACCGCGCCCGCGCCGATGCGCGCGCCTTCGCCCACGGTGAAGCCGCCGAGCACCTTCGCCCCGCTCGAGATGACCGCATTCCGCCGAATGGTGGGATGGCGTTTGCCCTTTTCCTTGCCCGTGCCGCCCAGCGTCACGCCCTGATAGATGACGACGCCCTCTTCCACTTCCGCCGTCTCGCCGATCACGACGCCCGTGCCGTGGTCGATGAACACGCCCGGCGCGATCTTGGCCGCGGGATGGATCTCGATGCCCGTCAGGAACTTGGCAAACTGCGACGTCATGCGCGCGAGCAGCTTCAGGTGCATCCGATACAGACGGTTCGCCCAGCGGTGCCAGGAGAGCGCGTGCACGCCCGAATAGGTCAGCCAGATCTCAAATTTGTTGCGCGCGGCAGGGTCGTTTTTCTTTGCCGCGGCAATGTCCTTGCGAAGCCTTGAAAAAAACAATGCGGTGTTCCCCTTTTTTTCTATCTTATGCGCGCCCCGCCTCCTGCTGCCAAAAAAAGCGCCTTTGCGACGGCCGTCCTTGTTCGGCCGTCGCAAAGGCGCTGCGCGCGCGGTTCCACTTTGCTTCGGGAATTGCTCCCCTCCTGCGTCCGATAACGGCGGACTGCCGCGGGCATTGCCCCGACCTCGATCGAGCGGGGCGCACCTTCCTCTTCTCCCGTGCGGCGGACTTTCAGCAGGCTGTCCCCCTCTCTGTGGCGCGGAAAAAAAGTACTCTTCCCCTCTCTCGGCATATTCTTTTCTCTATTTTACAATATCAAACGCGCGTTGTCAACCGTTTTCCGCCCCGTCCCGCCCGATCGGCGCGTCGCGCCGCTCACGCACGGCGGATGGGAAGATTCTCGATGCGGTATTCCGCAAGACAGTCGTCGCGCATCGCCTCGTTGTAAATGCTGTTCTCGATGAGAAAGCGCACCACGACGTCGCGCACCTCGTCCTCGCGGAAGGTAAACCCGCTCACCGCGAGCAGATTGAGCACGTCCTGCCACTGCATCCGACATACCAGCGCCAGCGCCAGAATGGTGTTCTTTTCGGGATACAGCCTGCCCCTGACGATCTTCTGCCAGAAGCGCGGCTCGATTGCGAGCTTCTCCCCCGCCGTCTCCACGCTCTCGCCGCAATGCCGCAGCGTCTCGGGCAGAAGCCTTGCAAACGTCTCCTTGCGGAATGCGTCCGCGATCCGCTCCCGCAGCGTGGGAAATCCGAAGGAAAACGTGAAGGTGGTGTCCGCAAGCGTCGCCTTGAGCTTCGCGAGCAGGGCGTCGCAGTCCTTCTGGTGACACAGCCGCATGCACGACGAATCGCGGCGGGCAATGTTCCCGTCCGGAGCGACATACAGCACGTCCGGCATGACGTACCCCTCGATGGCGCTCAGTTTTACATAGTCGGAATAGAGTGCGCAGAAATACTCGTCCAGCGCACGCAGATGTTCGCTCTTCATACCGCGATTATACCACACTCGGCCCGCAAAATGCAAGCGTTCTTGCCGCACGGCGCGCACGCTTTTTCCGTCCCCTTCGCAAAATTGAATCTTTTTTTCAGATTTTATGCAACAGAGGTCATTTTTCGACCAAAATGGGAACAAATTTTTTGGAATCAGAGGATTTTTGCAATTTAATCGCGAAAAATGCTTGCAATTTCCGAAATTATATGTTAATATTTTACATGAGGGTACAATGGAAGAAAATAAATTATGGAGGGATGCTCATGAAACGCGAACGGATCGAAGAGATTGCCGACCTGCTTGACAAGCGCGGCAAACTCACTTTGGAACAGCTGGACGAACAATTCCCCAATGTCTCGCAGATGACCCTGCGGCGCGACCTCTTCCAGCTTGAACAGGAGGGCCGCATCATCCGCGTGCGCGGCGGAGCAATGTCGGTCAAAGAAGTGCAGAAGGTCTCCGGGGAACCTTATACCAAAAAAACGACCATCCATACGGATGAAAAAATCAAGATCGCCCAGAAAGCCGCCAGCCTCATCGACGAGAATTGCTCGCTCTTTATGGACGGCGGGACGACGGCGATGTACCTCGCCAAGGAGATGCCCGATAAAAATTTACATATCTTCACAAACGGGCTCGCCGTCGCCATCGAACTCGCCCAGAAAAAGAACTTCCACGTCACCATGCTGGGCGGTCAGGTGATGAAGGACAATCTCTCCACCGCATCCCCCGTCGCCAAGGCCTACTTCGACAACACCAACTTTGAACTCGCCATCATCTCGGCTTCCGCCTTTACCCCCGAAAACGGGTTCTCCTGCGGCGCTCAGATCGAGGCAGATCTTCTAAAGCTCGTGCGCTCCAAGGCAAAGGCCACCTATATGATGCTGGACAGCTCCAAAATCGGCAAGATCATGCCCTATACCTTCGCCCATATCGAGGACATCGACGTCCTCATCACGGACGATAACTTCCCCGCCCAGCTCAAAGAAGAGTTCACCAAACGCAACATCGTCGTCATGTGACGCAAAAACAACGGAACGGTTCCGCCGTTCCGTTGTTTTTTTCTGCCCTCATCTGCGCCGCAGAATTATGCGCACAAGAGAGCTGCATTTGATTCGCAGGATTGCGCCGCACAAGAGGGCCGCTTTGATTCGCAGGATTCGCGCAGGGCTGTCGCCCTTTGCCCGTTGCACGAATCGCGCACGGACCGCAAAGCGTATGCCGCACGGCCGCACTCTTTCATGCGCCCGCCGTCCGTCAATACCCGCGTATCCCCAGAATAAAATCGCTCGACACGTCCAGCACGCGGCACAGCTTGGCAAAGGTGTCCAGCGCGGGAAAGATGTCCTTCTTCATGTACTTGGAGATCGTCTGCGGCGATACCCCCACCATGCGCGCGATCTCCTTCTGCGGGATCCCGCTCTCCGCGATACACTCCCGCAGACGCACCTGGATATCCGTAAGTTCCATTTCCTCCCCCCTGTTATCCTTTCAAGATATATTTTTATAAAATATCGTATAATATGCGATATTTTGCTTGACAATCGCACATTAGGTGACTATAATGAGAGTACCTGCAAATAGAGAGGGCAGGTAGTGAACCAAAGAGAAGTCCTCCCCCCATATAGGATAACTGTTTTCGTTCACGGAAAAGGCGTGCGCCGTGAGGCACACGCCTTTTTTTCGTTTTCGGGACCCGCGCGCCGCGGCGAGGAACTGCGACGGGCCGCGCTTTCCCGCGGACGCGGGTTGACCGTGCAGGGAGTAAGGGCGGACGGGCCGTCGCAAGACGGGCCGCGCTTTCCCGCGGACACGGGCCGGCCGTGCAGAGAGTTTGAATCAGACGGCGCGGCAGAAATTGTCAGAAAAACGGCGCAGCGGCAACTTGCCGCTGCGCCGTCCGGCGATTATTTCTTCATGAGCTCTGCGCCCGTATGCCATGCCTGGCCGACCTTCTCGCCGACGGCGTAGTAGCCGCTGCGGAACTGGTCGAAGACGAACGCCTGCAGTTTTTCGGGCATGACCTTGCCCTTTTCGTCCAGCACGTTTTCATCGGCGAGGACGTTGACGATCTCGCCGAGGACGCGGAATCCGTAGGACGTATGCTGGATCTCGGCGACCTTGCACTCGAGCGTCAGGGGGAATTCCTGAATGACGGGCGCGTCGACGCGCGCGCTCTTTACGGCGTGCAGGCCCGAGCGCTCAAACTTGTCCTGCATCTTATTGCCCGTGGCAATGCCGAAGAAATCGGCTTCCTTGATATGGGGAACGTCGGCGATGCTCAGCGTGAAGGCACCGCGCTTTTTGATGTTCTCGCTCGTCTTGTGGTCTTCGTCGATGTTGAGCGCGACCATGTTCTCCGCACAGACGCCGCCCCATGCCATGTTCATGACGTCCACCTTGCCGTCCTCGCCGTAGGTGGCGATCATGAGTACGGGCATCGGGAACGTATAGGGCTTGACTCCGAGATCTTTCAGCATATCAGTTTCCTCCTCACGGATGTATTTTTCTACTCTGTTTATACCCGCATTCCGACGCCCTCAAACGGCCCCCGTGCGTCTTGCGCTCTGCCCGTTGGGAAAACTTCTCCGAAGGCGCCGAAAAATCCGACCGCACGCAGAAAATCTTTCCCCGCAGGGCGGGGGAATTTTTGTTTTCCTATGGACATCCGGCCGCCGCGGTGTTATAATGCAGGAAACGGGCGGCGCAAACTTCCTGCCGTCCCGCATAGGATAAGGAGACGCATTATGAATCAGTTGATCATGCTTCTCGTACTGTTTGCCGCGCTGTTTGCGCTCGCATACGCCGCACTCAACTTTGTCCTCGTCCGCAAGCTCAAAGAGGGAAACGAGCGGATGCAGGAGATCGCCGCGGCGATCCGCGAGGGCGCAAACGCCTTCATTCGGTACGAATACAAAATCGTCGCCATCATCGGCGTCTGCATCGCCGCCGTGCTCGGCATCGTCATCTCGTGGGAGACCATGCTCGCCTTCCTTCTCGGCGCGCTGATGAGCTCGCTCGCGGGACTCGTCGGCATGAAGATCGCCACCTATGCGAACGTCCGCGTCACCAACGCCGCCAATGAATCCCGCAACACCGGAAAGACGCTCAAAGTCGCCTTCCGCGGCGGCAGCGTCATGGGCCTGTGCGTGGCCGGCTTCGCCCTGCTCGGCGTGCTCATCGTCTACCTCGCCTTCGGCCTTTGGGAGGGAATGCTCCTCCTGGACGGCGCAGGAAAACTCCCCGAACACATCAACCCCATCACCGGTCAGAGCTATAACCTCTCGCTCATTCTCTCGGGCTATGCGCTCGGGTGCAGCGTCATCGCCATGTTCAACCGCGTCGGCGGGGGAATCTATACGAAAGCCGCGGACATGGGCGCCGACCTCGTCGGCAAGACCGAGGCCCATATCCCCGAGGACGACCCGCGCAACCCCGCCACCATCGCGGACAACGTCGGCGATAACGTCGGCGACGTCGCAGGCCTCGGCTCCGACCTCCTCGAAAGCTACGTCGGCGCCATCCTCTCCTGCGCCATCCTCGCCCTCGAGATCTTCTCGCACAACGCCTTTACCTCCCCCACCCTCTACGCCAAAATGGTCGCTTTCCCCATCCTCTTTGCCGCCATCGGCCTCTTCGGGTGCATCCTCGGAATCTCCTTCCCCCTCGTCAAACGCAAGCTCTCGGACGACCCGCACCGCGAACTCAACCTCGCGACCTGGATCTCCGCGGGCGTGACCATCCTCTTCGGCTTCGTGTTGTGCTGGTTCCTCTTCGCAGACGAGGCCTCCTCTCAGCTCGCCCTCGCATCCTTTGCGATCGGCCGCGTATCCCCCTGGGTCGCCGCCGCCATCGGCATCATCGCCGGAATCGTCATCGGCATGTTCTCCGAATACTACACGAGCTATGACCACAAACCTACCCGCGCCATCGCCCAGGCAAGCAAAGAGGGCAGCGCACTGACCGTCACGCAGGGCATGGCCACGGGCATGATCTCCTGTATGCTCCCCGTCGTCGTGCTCGGCATCGCCATCTACCTCTGCTTCGCCGTGGGCGGCATGTACGGCGTCGGCTGCGGCGCCATGGGCATGCTCTCCTTCGTCGCCGCAACCGTGTCCGTGGATACCTACGGCCCCATCAGCGACAACGCCGGCGGCATCGCCGAAATGAGCGGCCTCGACGAGGACGTCCGCCGCATCACCGACAAGCTCGACAGCGTCGGCAATACCACCGCCGCCATCGGCAAAGGCTTCGCCATCGGCTCCGCCGCTCTCGCCACCGTGTCCATGATGAGCAGCTACCTCTATTCCTTCATGAACGACCTGCTCCTCAACCTCTTCTCGCGCGACGTGCTCGTCGGCGCCATCGTCGGCGCCGCCCTGCCCTTCCTGTTCAGCGGAATGCTCATCAACGCCGTCGCCAAGGCCGCCCGCAATATGGTCAAGGAAGTCCGCCGCCAGTTCAGCGAATTCCCCGGCATCCTCTCCGGCGCGCAAAAACCCGACTACAAGACCTGCATCACCATCTCCTCGCAGGGCGCCCTCAAAGAGATGATCCTGCCCGCCGTCATCTCCATCGCCTTCCCCGTCGTCTGCGGATTCCTGTTCGGCGCGTACTTCGTCGGCGGCGTCCTCTTCGGCGCGACCGTCTCCGCGATCATGCTCGCCCTCTATACCGGAAACGCCGGCGGCGCCTGGGATAACGCCAAAAAATACCTCGAGGCAGGCGGCGTGGAGGGCTGCGGAAAAGGCTCCCCCGCCCACGATGCCGCCGTCGTCGGCGATACCGTCGGCGATCCCCTCAAGGATACCGTCGGGCCTTCCCTCGATATCCTCATCAAGATCATGAGTACCGTCTCGCTTGTGTGCGTCGTCGTGTTCAGCCAGTTCAACCTCGCCGCCCTCATCGGACTCTGATCCCTTACAAGCGGCACACCACCTGCGCCCGATCGGCGCTTTTGCAGAAAACAATGCGCCCGCCCGTCTTTGCCTGAGCAAAGACGGGCGGGCGTTTCTCGTTGACATGATTTTTGCTTTGTGTCTGTGAAATTGCGTGCTTTTTCCTGCACGTTTTCCTGCGGTTTTCCGCAATCTTTCCCGCGGTTTTTCTCGCGGTTTTCGGGCGGGCGTCGGATTCAGATTTCCAGGCCGAACACCTTGCCCGTCACTTCCAGATCGTGGCGGCAGAGGTCGGCGGCAAACTCCCACGCGTCCTTTTTCTGAAAGAGGCGGTGAAGTTTCCAGCGGCGGCGAAAGGCGGCATACTTCTTTCCCACGGCGGGGAATCGTTTCTCGCCGCGCACGCAGACCACGAGCGTGCGCTCGTGCTCGCTCAGGACGCGGTATTCGAGATAGTTCGCCGCATTCAGCCGAAAGCGGTAGATCTGCGTACAGGTGGAGTCCGTCCCCTTACTGTAATCGCGTTCAAAGGTAAATCCCCGCTCCAATAAAAAGAAAAAGAGCTGCGCAATGCGCTCGTCTTCGGTCATGGGTGCCTCCCTCTCCCCTGTGATACCACAATTATAGCACACCCGCCCGCCGCTGTCCAACGCTCGCCGCTATATCCTCGGCGAAAACTGCGTGAAAGCGCGCCCGACGGCAGCCCTTTTCCAACAAAAAAGACGGCACACGCGGTGCCGTCTTTTTGACTGTATTTTACTTGTTGCAGTTTGCCTTCAGCGTTGCAAGGCTCTCGGAAAGCTCTGCGGGCAGCTTGTCGCCGAACTGCTTATAGAAGGAAGCGATCTCGTCCGCCTCGGCGCTCCAGCGTGCCTTGTCGACGTAGAGGATGCTCTCCAGCGTGTCGCGGGAGTAGTCAAGCCCTTCGAGGTCGATGTCCTTCGCATAGGGAACATAGCCGATTGCGGTCTCCTGAGCGTCCACGGCGTTGTCGCAGCGGTTGAGGATCCACTCGAGAACGCGCATGTTGTCGCCGAAGCCCGGCCACAGGAATTCGCCCTTCTCGTCCTGACGGAACCAGTTGACGTTGAAGATCTTGGGCGGGTTCTTGACCTTCTTGCCCATTTCGATCCAGTGTGCGAAATAGTCGCCCATGTGATAGCCGCAGAAGGGCTTCATTGCCATGGGATCGTGACGCAGCACGCCCGTTGCGCCCGTCGCGGCAGCCGTCGTCTCGGATGCCATGATGGAGCCGACGAACACGCCGTGATTCCAGTCGCGGGACTGATAGACAAGGGGCGTCGTGGTCGCTCTGCGGCCGCCGAAGATGATGGCGTCAAGCGGCACGCCTTCCTTGGAGTTGAACGCCGCGGAAAGGCAGGGGCAGTTGACGGCAGGTGCCGTGAAACGGGAGTTCGGATGCGCCGCCTTCGTTCCGGAAGCGGGCGTCCAGTCGTTGCCCAGCCAGTCGATGAGGTGCTCGGGAGCCGGTTTGGTCAGGCCCTCCCACCACACGGTGTTGTCCGCAGGGTTGATGGCGACGTTCGTGAAGATGGTCCCCTTCTTGGTTGCGGCAAGCGCGTTGGGGTTGCTCTTCTCGTTGGTGCCGGGCGCGACGCCGAAGAATCCGTTCTCGGGGTTGACCGCCCAAAGACGGCCGTCCTCGCCCACACGGATCCACGCGATATCGTCGCCGACCGTCTCGATCTTATAGCCCTTTTCCAGATAGTGCTTGGGCGGAATGAGCATGGCAAGGTTGGTCTTGCCGCATGCGGACGGGAATGCCGCTGCGACGTACTTCTTTCTGCCGTCGGGGAAGGTGACGCCGAGGATGAGCATGTGCTCGGCCATCCAGCCCTCCGTCTTGCCGAGGTAGGACGCAATGCGGAGCGCAAAGCACTTCTTGCCCAGAAGCACGTTTCCGCCGTAAGCGGAGTTCACCGAAATGATCGTATCGTCCTCGGGGAAGTGCATGATGTAGCGCTTCTCGGGATCGACGTTGCACTTTGCGTGGAAGCCCTTGATGAAGTCGCCGTCTTCGCCCAACTGCTCATAGCAGGCAAGTCCGACACGCGTCATGATCGCCATGTTGAGGACGACATAGATGGAGTCCGTCACCTCAATGCCGATCTTGGAGAAGGGGGATCCGATCACGCCCATCGAATAGGGAATGACATACATCGTTCTGCCCTTCATCTGGCCGCGGGCAATGTCTGCGCACATCTTGTACGCCTCTTTGGGATCCATCCAGTTGTTGGTGGGGCCTGCGTTCTCCTTTTCACGGCAGCAGATGAACGTACGGTCCTCGACGCGGGCGACGTCGTTCTGCGCGGTACGATGATAGTAGCATCCGGGAAGTTTCTCCTGGTTGAGCTCGATCATCTCACCCGTTTCGCAGGCTTCCTTACGAAGCGCTGCAAGCTGCTCTTCGCTTCCGTCGATCCAGACAATCTTGTCCGGGCAAGCGAGCTTTGCGCTCTCTTCGACGAAGGCAATGACCTTCTTGTTCTTTGTGGGGTATGCCATATATTTTCCTCCTGAAAAAGTATCCTTGTCATGTACCATGTGCCTTTGGCGTTCGTCACCGCGCTTCCACGGTACCGCTCTTCCATGGTATGGGGAAGATTGCGAAAATTATGCCGCTCGCATCCCACGATACATTTTACCACACTTTCCGCAACTTGTAAAGAAATTGGATGCACTTTCTCGCGAGAAATTTTTTCCTCCTTCGTTGCGCCCGCTCCCCCGCCCCATCGCCCGACTGCATCCCTCGCCGATTTTCCCCGCGCCGTCATTGCCAATGCCCTGCACGTCCTGCGGCGGCGGTCTTCCGATCTCCTGAACTCGCCTCGTGGCGGCAGTCTTCTGCCTTCCATTTCCCGCCCCGCAGCGACGGTCTTCCGATCTCCTGAACTCGCCTCGGTTTTTCTGCGAAAAAATTTGATTCTCCCCCTTCAAACGGTTGACAGCCGTTTGTCTCCCGCATATAATAAGCAATCTTATTGTAATAAGTCTTATCATTCGGGAGGCCGTTATGCAGCATTCCTTTCACCATATGCTGATGAAGGCGTATTTCGTTATGCACCGCACGGTGATGGCGGAGGCAAAAGCGCTGGGGCTGACTTCGGGACAGCCCAAGATCCTGGAGCTTCTTTCGGAGCATGAGGGCGTCGAGCAAAAATCCATTGCACGTTCCTGCGAAATCGAAGCCGCAACGGTCGGAAGCCTTCTTGAGCGCATGGAGCAGGCAGGCCTTATCCAACGCCGCCGCGAACCGGGCAACCGACGTTCGCTGTTTGTCTACCTCACGGACGAAGGACGGCGGGCGGCCGCGCAGACGGAGAAGATCTTCGCGCGCGCCGAGGAGAACGCCTTCTCTTCCATGACCGCCGAACAGAAAAAAGAGCTGTATGCGGCGCTCGAACAAATTTACGCAAATCTGTCAAAACAAGGAGAATAAATCATATGCACACATCTTCGGAAGAAGCGGAACAGGAGACAGCCGCCGCACAATCTGTCTCGGCCGATGCGGACATGACGGCATCGGAATTGTCTTCCCGGCAGGGCGTCGGACAGACCTCGGAAAATGCAACGGACGCCGACGCACGGCAGGATGAATCCCCTGCCTTGGCAGCATCCTTCCGGGACGCAAATGCGGCCGACGCCGCCGACGCGCAGACCACAGTACAGGCAGAGCCGGCCGAGACACATCATGCAAAACGCGTCATCGGGAAACAGACCGTCATCGAGTACGTCAAGCGTACGATCGCGCTGGTCATCGGGCTCTTCATCATGTTCTTCGGCGTCGGACTTTCCATCCGCGCCGACCTCGGAACTTCCCCCGTCTCGAGTATTCCCTATGTCCTGAACATCATCACAGGGCTCTCCGTCGGGACAACGACCATCATCGTCAACGTCCTCATCGTGCTGTTGCAGATCGTCTTGCTGCGCAAGCGCTTCCGCCCGCTTCAGCTCCTGCAGATCCCCGTCTGCATCGCGTTCGGACTGCTGTGTGACCTCGCCTCGGTTTGCTCGCAAAGCTCTTCAATAAGTTTATGATCCCCTTCGGCAAGCTCGTCTTCCGTCCCTGGAAAAAATCTGCCGCTCCCGCAACCGCCGAACCGCAGACAAAATCCTGAAAAGACTTCCCCCTCAGAGACAAACGCATCCTTCCCCGCATCGGCAGGCGCGAGGAAATGTCGGCACGTCAGAAGCGGGCCGAAGGCTCCGTTTTCGGGAATCCCTTCCATTCGGCAACGGGCCGCAGGCCCTGTTTTCGGAGATCCCCTTCCATTCAGCCTACCCTTTCTCCAATACAAAGGCGCGGCGTCAAGTTTGACGCCGCGCCTCTTTTTTATTTAGGATTTCCGCTTAATGCTCGCTTGCAAAGATCGGACGGGCGAACGGGCGGGCATGGAACAGCCCCGTTCACTGTTCGGAAACGGAGACGTACTCGCCCGTGTCCGCGTCCTGAAAGACCACCCAAAAGCCGGAATCGGTGTAAGGAGACGCGGGAACGAAGATCGCGTGTTCTCCCATGGCGGTCGGTTTTTCGCCCTCTGCGGCCACGCAGAGCCACCGCGGAATGCCCTCCGCATAGATGATCCCGAGAAGCGCGTCGCCCTGTCTGACCCACTCTGACTGCGGATAAACGGCACACAGACGGGTGTCGCGCTCGCCTGCGGAAAAGGCCGCGTCAAGACGGTCCTTTACGGAGTAGTAGTATGTAAGCGCGCCGCGCGGGCGCAGAAAAAGATCGTGCGCATCACCGACAGCCGCCGCGCCGGTTTCGCCTTCCGCCGCAGCAGAAGTTTTTTCATCGCCATGAGCCGCGTCAGGGAAATAGTTGTCGGCGGCGATGGCTTCGTCATTGTAGCGCGCGGCGGCGCGCCCGTCGTGTGGGCTGCCGTGCGGCCCGTCATCGGGCAACGGCCCCGGAACGGGAACGGTGGGCGCAAGCGGGACGTTCGGCGCATTCGGCATGGGAATCTCTACGGGCGGGCGCGGAATGGGAATGGGACGCTTGCGGACTTCCGGCTCCGCCAGAAGCGGCGCATAATTCGCCGGAGCGGCACCGCATCGGCCATAGGCGATCGGCGAAGGCTCGCCCTTCACAAAACAAAGCAACGCCGCAAACCCCGCGGCAATGGACGGCGCGTTCTCCAGCCGAATGGGCGAATTTCCCTTGAGTTCCAGACAAAACGTCTGATCGTCCGCCCAAAGATAGAGCGCATACCGCCCTTCCCGCAAGGGCGATAACGCCGCAATGCGCGGCGTCACCGTCAGCTCCGTCCCGAGACGCTCCGCATATACGGCTCCCGTCAACGCACTTCCGTCCGCCGAAAACCCCTTGCGGATCTGCCGCAAAACACAAACTCGCTTTTCGTATGCCATACAATACCTCTTTGTAACGAGTGTACCATACCTCACCATACGGATTTTGACGAAGTTTGCCGCGATGTGACATTTTGCCGCGATATCGATTTGACTTTGTTGCATTCCCCTCTCCGTGAGAACAAAGTGCTTTCGCCGCTTTTTGCTTTTTTTGAGAACAAAAGAAAACAGCAGACCGAAGTCTGCTGCTTTCTTGATTTATAATGGATGATGAGAAGTTATCATAATAACCACATCCATTGTGGTGCCTCGGGAAACTCCCTCGGCAGGGGTAGACGTTACGCCATCAGCGACTCGACGGGAGCTTCGGGGATCTCGATCTCGATCTTGTCAAGAACCGTGAGCTTGCCCTCTGCGATCTCGGGCTTCCCATCCTCGCTGTCGGAACGCCACACAACGACCATCTCGCCGCAATCCTTGCAGATGTAACCGATGTAGGTGATACCGTTCTCGCCCTCGGGATACGTCCACTGATAGTATTGCGTGTTCGCGTCGGGAGTGCTGTGGCTTGCCGCGCGCTCGGTAACCTCGATGGAGTAGTTCCAAGTGTAATCCATCTCGTAGCTGCCGGTGACGTTGGGTTCGCTGCCCGAGTACGTATAGCCACCCGTGACCGTGAAGCTGATCGTCGCGCTGTACTTGACAACTCTGCCGGAGACGCAGGAATCGGAGAGAACCTCTTCCTTCCAGATCGTATCGCTGAGCTTGGGAAGCGTGATCGTCTTCTCTGCATCGCAGCCGGTGCACTCAAGCGTGATGGAACCATCAACATTCTCCTGAGGCGCAGTCTCGGTACCTGCCTTGACCTGCCAGGTGTGTTCAACGGGTTCGCCGGAAGCGAAGTATGCGCCGCAAACAGTGCAATGGTAGATCGCGGGGCAGTTGTGCGTTTCAGCCTGCGTAAGTTCTGCCGTTTCCATATCGTGAGGGCCCTTGACCATGATGGAAATGAGCTTGTCGCAATCGTCGCAGCGGAACACTGCCTCAGCCTCGCCCGTGCAAGCGGGAACGGTGTTGCCGAGCAGTTCCATGAAGCTGCTGTCATACTCGTAAGGCTCTTTTCCGTCGGGCGCTTTCCCTTCCTCGAAGATGAACGTGCCGTGCGTGTGGTTTGCCTTGCCGATGTTGTAGCCCTCGAGCACCACAGGATCGCCTTCTGCAGGCGTATAGGTGATCGTAACGATACCATCCTGCTGGCAGGTCTGCTCAGTCGTTGCAACGACCTTGAACTGGCTGAGAGTACCGGTCAGCGTTTCAGGCTTTTCCG
Source organism: Candidatus Gallimonas faecavium (assembly GCA_904391375.1). GTDB lineage: Bacteria > Bacillota > Clostridia > Christensenellales > Borkfalkiaceae > Gallimonas > Gallimonas faecavium. The sequence goes on from CAJFMF010000034.1 coordinate 14,844, forward strand.
CGCTGCCGAGGTCACAACCCTCTCTTGCGCAGTAGTAGGTGATCGTGACCTGACCTTCGACGTCAACCATCACATACTCGCCCTTCTCATTCTTCTCGACTTCACCTTCGACCATGACATAGTCATGTCCGAGAGGCTCGCCGACGGAAACTTCCTGGCTGCACACAGTGCATACATACACCGCTGCCGTCGTGCAGGTCGCCGGAGTCTTAGGCTCATCGGGAAGCGTATGAGGAATTCTATAGAAGACGGAGTGAAGCTGTTCGCAAGTAGCGCAGCGGAAGACCATGCACTGCGTAGCATCGTCTTTACACGTCTTGGGAACGTTTTCAAGCGCCTCGAAGTAAGCAAATTCGGGATCTTCTTCCGTGAAGATTTTGCTTCCTGCGATTTCCTCATCGGAGATCGTGTACTGCGTTGCCTCGCCGGTCTCCTGATCAAGCACAACGTGATCCTTCTTTGCAACCGTGGAGGAGAACGTGTATTTTTTGCCGTCTGCGTCGACAAACACCTGAACGCGCTGTCCTGCGCCTTCGCAAGCAGCAACCCCTTCGGGATAGGTGGTCGTATCGCTCACCAACGTTGCGTTGCTGATCGTCTCGGTCTTATGGCAATTCTTACAGGTCGAGGTGATCGTCGCGGTCTTGCCGTCTGCATTGGGCTTAACCGTGACTTCCCAGTCATGTGCGTCTGCATCAAGAGCAGAACCCTTCTGAAGGGTAACAGTCGTGTCTTCCGTCTTGCAGTAGACCGTCCAATAGCCGGCCGTCGTGCAGGTAGCGGGATGATACTCAAGCGTATCCTCGTCGTAGTCATGGTAACCATAGACGTCGACGCTGATCAGCTCGCCGCAGTGCTTGCAGCGGAACACCGCGCCGTCATCGACTTCCGTCGAGCAGCCCTGATTGAGCTTCTCAACGATCTCATCGTTGCCGATCGCTTCAAATTCGGGATACTCTTCAATGCCATATCTCTTGCTGCCATCGATCTCGATCGCAACTTCCTTGCCATCGATGTCAACCGTGTAGTGCGAACCGCCGGGGATGGTGACCTCGAACGTCTCTTCATCCGCCTCGGTCGTGGTGACCGTGGTCTTTGCGGTCGTGATCACAACGCCGTCGATATCCCAAACGGTACCCTCGGCGATCGTGAGCGTGTAGGTGTAGATGGAATCGTTCACGCACTTGCCGTCCGTGGTAAGCTCTCTCGTGTAGAACTTGCCTTCGCCGGCATTGTCCGCCGTGAGTGCAGGGATCGCAATCTTGATCGTCTCGCCACAGTCAGCGCAAACGCCGGAGATCTCACCTGCAGCCTCTTCCGTGGGCTGCTTGAAAACCGTCCACTCTGCAACGTGGTGACCTGCTGCCTCTTCGACGCGAATGTCGTAAGCATTGCAGCGCGAGCACATATAGAGGTAAGTGCCGCCCTCTTCGCAGGCATTTGCCTCGACGTCGGAAGTGCGAATGCCATCCTCGGTATTCACAACGCCGTCCTCGTTTTTGTCGAAGTTGTGTCCAAGTGCAGGCTCCTCGGGAATATCGATGTGCTCCTGCTCAAAGTGGCAGATCGTGCATTCGGTCGAATAGTATGCGCCCTCCGTGCAGGTTGCATCATGCTTGACCTGCTCGCCAAAAACGTGACGAACTTCATAAACGATCGATGCGTGACCGCAATCATTGCAGACATCAAGATATGTACCGTTCGTGAACGTCCACTCGCCGTCGACTTTCTTTGCCGTATGCTCTTTCAGCTCAACGGTTTCGATATCTTCATGCGTGCAAGGCTCCGCGGTAGGAAGCAGATCGGAAACATTGATCTCCGTGGTGGTCTCATCCGTATAGGTGATGACGATCTTCGTGCCGTCCTCGCTGGGCTTAATGCTTACGATTCCGCGGCCGTCCGTACCATCTGCACCGACAACAACGCCGACATCTTTCGTCGTGTTGTCAGAGAAGGTCAGGATGAGATGACCGTCAACGATCTCCGTCTTGGTGATGCTGAGGCCGTCTGCACCGTCCTCACCGGGGTCACCCTTATCACCCTTGTCGCCCTGAGGGCCGTTCGTGCCGACTACGCTGCCGAGGTTCTCCGTCGTTCCGTCCGAATAGGTAACGATGAGTTCCCCATTGCTGATTGCAAAGGACTGTACACTTTTGACGTCTTTAGAACAGCCCGCGAACAGAAAAGCGGCGCCGATCACCATGCAGACGGTCAAAAGAAGCATAAGCACTTTCGCAACCAAATGCCTGATTCTCTGAACCATACTCACTTTCTCCTTTTTTTGTTCTAAAAATTTTTGGTTGAAGTACGATCTGTTCCGAAAAAGTTACCGTTTCTCAACGGGAATTCTCTTTCATCGTTCTTCTCATCCTCCCAAAAGAATTCCTGCATGCGAAAATTTGCCGCATATGCAGCCATCCTTTTGTGTGAACGATTATAACTCATTTCATATTCCTTGTCAACCGTTTTCAGCAAAGTTTTTTTGATTTTTCCCTATAATGTATTTATATATGCCCCTGCCAATCTTTTCCATACCCCTTTTTTCCTTGATTTTTTTCGCGTTTTTTGTTGAAAATTTTTTTCTCTTTTTTTCGAGAACTTTTGAGAATTTTCCACCATTCGTCCACAAAATGTACCCATTCCAAACCCCAAACACAACATATGGGATTTTTTCCGCCTTCCCCGCTTTTGTCCGTTTTGTTCTCTTTTTCTCTCCTCCTCCCCTTTCTGAAAAAATTTTTCTTTTTCCTCTCTCCCCCCGCGTTTTTTTCATAAAAAAAAGTTATCAACATTCCATTCTCTCAGACTGTGGATAACTCACATCTTCTATTTTATTAAATGTATTGCGCGCGCGATAGGGTTTTCCCCTTTTTTCTGAAAATCCGCACGGTTTTTCACATTTCCACTTCAAATTTTCTGCCCGTGCGCAAGGTTTTCCACAGCAACGCCTTTCTCCGCCGCGTAACGCACCGTGTACGCCGTCCCGCCCGTCTTGCGCGTACAGTACGCAAGCAAAACGTCCGCACGATCCACCATGTACCGG